>MGWR01000024.1 GCA_001801085.1 Gallionellales bacterium GWA2_60_142
TGGGAGGTAAGGGCACTCCATGAATTTGCTGTTATCAAGACGGGGCCGTTCGGCACACTACTCAAGGCGTCCGAATACTCAGTAAGTAATGGTGTGCCATTGATTTCTGTCGGCGAGATTCGAGGGGGGTATTTGCGAATTACCGATGGAACCCCGCGTGTGTCAGAAGCTGTTGTCCGCAGATTGCCTCAGTATGTCCTGAGAAAGGGTGACATCGTATTCGGTCGTAAGGGCGGCGTTGATCGGTCAGCGCTAATTCGACAACAACAAGAAGGTTGGTTTCTTGGTTCGGACGGAATTAGTGTGCGACCAACGAAGGTCTGCTGTGACGAGTACTTGGGATTTTACTTCCAAAGTACCCGCGTCAAAGGTTGGCTTCTTCAAAATGCGATTGGCACAACAATGCCGTCACTCAATCAAGAAGTACTTCGTAATGTCGTTGTCGCAGTACCTCCCACCAAAACCGAACAAGAAGCCATCGCCGCAGCGTTGAGCGATGCGGATGCGTTGATAGCAGCGCTGGAGCAACTCGTCGCCAAGAAGCGCCAGCTCAAACAAGGCGCGATGCAGGAACTGCTCACCGGCAAGAAGCGCCTGCCGGGGTTTTGCGGGGAGTGGGAGGTGCCACGGTTGGGAGAAGTCATCGAAAAGTTTGTTGGAGGGGGCACTCCAAGTCGCTCAAGTTCGCAATATTGGGGGGGCGAAATTCCATGGGTGACAGTGAAGGATTTTGCAACTTTTGACGCCCGCAACGCACAAGAATGGATTACTAAAGCAGGCCTAAAAAACAGCGCATCACACTTGATTCCAAAGGGAACGCTCATTACCTCAACCAGAATGGCACTAGGCAAAGCTGTTATCTATGAGGTTGATGTTGCAATTAACCAAGACCTCAAAGCACTCTTTCCCAAGTCGGAGTTAGTTACTCAATATCTGTATTTTTGGTTTCAGTATTACGGGCAATCAATTGATGAACTGGGCAGTGGTAGCACAGTGAAAGGCATTGCATTGCCCGATCTCAAGAAGATTGAATTCCAGCTACCACCTGTGCCAGAGCAAACCGCCATCGCCGCCATCCTCTCCGACATGGACACCGAGATCGCCGCGCTGGAGCAGCGGCTCGCCAAGGTGCGCGGCATCAAGCAGGGGATGATGCAGGAGTTGCTGACCGGACGTATTCGCCTGGTTTGAGCCCGCGTGTTGCCGCAGGATTGCATTGCGCCTCACCGGGATTTAAAGATAGCTTTTTCTGATGCGGCATCCATCTTGCTGATTCTCGGATACAAATTTCGCCGGATTAGAGATAGCTGGATTGGGGGAGGCGGATGACTGTATTCGGTTATGCGGATTTATTCGCCTTGGACCGTATAAGTAGATATAAATAGGGCGGCAACCCCTAGGGTCGGCGCCGGGCGACTTTACGTTTCCGCGCAGTCATCTTTACAATTTTTTAGGACTTGCTTTACGTTTTTCTAAAATACCTGCGCGTTATTTTAGTTTTTGTTGAAAATATAAAATAACTCATCAATTATTTTATTTGGCCAAGGCTATTTTCAGTAAAACAATGCCGGTTTCCTGAAAAATATTTTCGAGATAAATATTTAGTTTATTGATAAATAGATTGTTTATATTGAAAATATCCAGATGGGGGTGCGCGGCGTGGACACGCCCCTGTTAAGCAGGTCACCAGCCCACGCTGCCAAGATCAGCGAATTTAATTAGTCCGTATTTAAAATAGCGCCTTGCCTTATTTTAGTTTTTACGTAAAATCTAAAACAACGTTTGGCGCTAATTTAATTTTTGGGGGCGTTTTCGATGAAAAATTTCCAGTCTGGTCGCCTTGTTCAGCAGGCTCACTATAAAAGTTTCCAGCCCAATCCCATCAATCGGACATGGTCTATTGACGACATGGGATTGATCCAGTTGCTTGGTCAGGCTGATCGGGAGTTGGGCAAACTGGATATGTATTCCGAATACATCCCAAACATCGACCTGTTCATCCGCATGCACGTGCTGAAAGAAGCGACCCAATCGAGCAAGATCGAGGGGACGCAGACGAACATGGAGGAGGCGTTGCTGGAGAAGGAGGACGTGGCGTTGGATAAGCGCGACGACTGGGAGGAGGTGCAGAATTATGTGGGAGCGATGAATGAGGCAGTGGCAAAGCTGCAGACGCTGCCCTTTTCAGCACGGTTGATTCGCGAGACCCACAATACCCTGATGCAGGGTGTTCGCGGCAAACACAAACAACCAGGCGAGTTTCGACACAGTCAAAACTGGATCGGCGGGGCAAGCATCGATGACGCTGTCTTTGTGCCGCCGGTGTATACCTCGATTGAGGAGCTGATCGGTGATATCGAGAAGTTTGTGCATAACGAGCAGGAATATTTTCCCGAGTTGCTGAAAATTGCGCTGGTGCATTATCAATTCGAGACCATTCACCCTTTTCTGGATGGCAACGGCCGCGTAGGCCGTTTGCTGATTACCTTATATCTGGTGAGCAGGGGTATCTTGAAACAGCCTGTGCTTTATCTGTCTGACTTTTTTGAGCGCAATCGCCAGCATTATTACGACAACCTGATGCGGGTGCGCGAGAAGAACGACCTGCAGCAATGGTTCAAGTTTTTTCTGGTGGGCGTGATTGAGACGGCGAAGAGCAGTACCGCCACCTTTGACAACATCCTCAAACTGCAAAAGCAAGTGGAGATCCAACTGCAGACATTGGGTAGCCGGACGGCAAACGCACAGAAAGTAGTGCATTACTTGTATCAGCGCCCGATGATTGATGCCGCAAGAGTGGGCGAAGTGGCGGGTGTGTCACCTGCTTCGGCGTACAAATTGATCGCTGATCTGGTGCAGTTCGAGGTGCTGAAAGAGATTACGGGTGGCAAGCGCGGCAAGATGTATGTGTTCGATGCCTATTTGAAGCTGTTCAAATAACGACAAGGGAATTGAAACATGCAGCCATCCGGTATTGGGAAAAGCGAGCGCGCAACGCAGAAACGGGTAATCGAGTTATTTCGTGACGAACTGGGCTACGACTATCTCGGCGACTGGACGGATCGCGCCAACTGCAACATCGAAGAAGAATATCTCGCGGCCAATCTCAAACGGCGCGGCTACGGCACGGCGCACATCAGCCGCGCGCTCGACCGCTTGCGCACCGAGGCGATCAACCCCAACCGCAGCCTGTATGACAACAACAAGGCGGTGTACAGCCTGCTGCGCTACGGCGTGCAGGTGCAGGCCGCAGCGGGCGAGAATGCGGAGACGGTGAAGCTGATAGCCTGGGACGACGCAACGCAAAACGATTTTGCGATTGCCGAGGAGCTCACGCTACGCGGTAACCGCGAGCGGCGGCCCGATCTGGTGCTGTACGTGAACGGCATCGCGATCGGCGTGCTGGAGCTGAAGAACAGCCGCGTATCCATCGGCGATGGCATCCGCCAGTTGATCTCCAACCAGCAGCCGGAATTCAATGAATGGTTTTTCAGCACGGTGCAGATCGTGTTTGCGGGCAATGATTCCGAGGGCTTGCAATACGGCACGATCAAGACCGGAGAGAAATACTTCCTGAAGTGGAAGGAAGACGAGCAGGACAACAGCCGCTTCAAGCTGGATAAATACCTGCTCAAGCTATGCGACAAGCGGCGGCTGATCGAGTTGATGCACGACTTCGTGCTGTTCGACGGCGGACAGAAAAAGCTGCCGCGCGTACACCAGTATTTCGGTATCAAGGCGGCGCAGGCGCATGTGCAGCGCCGTGAAGGCGGCATCATCTGGCACACGCAGGGCAGCGGCAAGAGCATCGTGATGGTGCTGCTGGCGAAATGGATACTGGAAAACAATCCGGATGCGCGCGTGGTGATCGTCACCGACCGCGACGAATTGGACAAGCAGATCGAAGACGTATTCACCGATGCTGGACATCCGATGACCCGCGCCGCTAGCGGGCGTGACCTGATGGCGAAGCTGGGACAGGCGACACCGCGCTTGCTGTGCTCGCTGGTGCACAAGTTCGGCAGGAAGGGCGTGGAGGACTTCGAGCAGTTCATCGAAGAGCTGAAATCCCAGCCCAGCCCGGCAGTGGGCGAGGTTTTCGTATTCGTGGACGAATGCCACCGCACCCAGGGCGGCAAGCTGAACCAGACGATGAAGGCGTTGCTGCCGAGCGCCGTGTTCATCGGCTTCACCGGCACGCCATTGCTCAAGCGCGACAAGAACAGCATCGAAGTGTTCGGCGGTTACATCCATACCTACAAGTTCAGCGAGGCGGTGGAGGACGAGGTAGTGCTCGATCTGCTGTACGAGGCGCGCGACATCGACCAGCACCTGGGATCGCAGGACAAGATCGACGCGTGGTTCAACAATACGACTAAAACCTTGAATGACTGGCAGAAGGCCGCGCTACGCGAGCAGTGGGGGACGATGCAGAAGGTGCTGAGTTCGCGCTCGCGCATGGAGCGTGTCGTGGACGACATCATCTTCGACTTCATCGACAAGCCGCGCCTCTCCAACCATCGCGGCAATGCCATTCTCGTGGCGACCAGCATCTACGAGGCGTGCAAGTATTTCGAGCTGTTCCGGAAGACGGTGTTCAAGGGCAAGTGCGCGATCGTCACTTCGTACAATCCTCAGACGAAGGATGCGACGCTGGAAGACACCGGCGCGAACACCGAGACGGACAAGCTGTATATCTACAACACCTACACTGCGTTGCTCGATGACATGGGCATGCCGAACACAGAAGCCTACGAGGATTACGCCAAGAAGATGTTCAAGGAGCAGCCGGCCAACATGAAGCTGCTGGTGGTGGTGGACAAGCTGCTCACGGGTTTCGATGCGCCGAGTTGCACCTATCTCTACATCGACAAATCGATGCAGGACCATGGCCTGTTTCAGGCGATCTGCCGCACCAACCGGCTGGACGGCGACGACAAGGACTTCGGCTATATCGTCGATTACAAAGACTTGTTCAAGAAGGTGGAGAGCGCAATCGCGGTGTATTCCTCGGAGCTGGATCACAGTGCGGATGGAGTCGATCCCGAGGTGTTTCTGCAAGATCGCTTGAGTAAAGGGCGGGAGCGGCTGGATACGGCACTTGAAACCCTCGCGGCCTTGTGCGAGCCGGTGCAACCGCCGCAGGGTGAACTGGAGCACATCCATTATTTCTGCGGCAACACCGAAATCTCCGAGGACCTGAAGGCGCACGAGCCGCAACGCGTCGCGCTCTACAAGGCGACGGTGGCGCTGGTGCGTTCCTATGCCAACATCGCCGACGAATTGGGCAAGGCCGGTTACAACGCTGCCGAGATTCAGCGAGTCGATCAGGCAATGGATCGCTATCTCAAACTGCGCGAAATCATCCGCAACGCCAGCGGCGAAAGCCTGGATCTGAAGGCTTACGAGGCTGATATGCGGCACTTGATCGACACCTATATCGAAGCCGACGAGCCGCGGAAGATTTCGCCGTTCGACGACATGCCGCTGCTGGAACTGATCGTGAAGACCGGCATCGCGGATGCGATCAATAGCCGCCTCGGCGGGCTGAAAGGCAACAAGGATGCGGTTGCCGAGACCATCGAAAACAATGTGCGAAGCAAGATAATCAAGGAGCACCTGAGCGATCCGGCGTTCTACGACAGGATGTCGGCGCTGCTGGACGAGATCATCGCCGCGCGCAAGGCCAAGGCCATCGAGTACGAGAAATATCTGAAGCAGATCGCTGAACTGGTGAAGAAGGTGGATGCCGGTCAGGCCGAGGGCACACCGGTGCAATTGAATACCCCCGGTCGCCGCGCGCTGTTCAATGCGCTTAATGTGCAGCCTTCCGGAAGCAGTCTGCATGCCGCCGATTCGGGTGCTCCGAGTGGTGGTTCGTTGGCGGATCGGGCGCTCGATCTTGCGATGCGTATCGATTCGGTCGTCAAACATGTGCGCCCGGATGGATGGCGCGGCGAGCGGCCCAGAGAGAATGTCGTCAAGGCGGCCTTGTACGGAGTTTTGCAGGATATGGACGAGGTCGAGCGCATCTTCCTGATCCTTTGGGAGCAGAAAGAATACTGATGGTCACGCAGATCGATCTGGGCGGCATTGCGGTGGAGGTAGTGCAAAAGGACATCAAGAACATACACCTTTCCGTCTATCCTCCGACCGGCAGAGTGCGTATCGCCGCGCCATTGCGGATGGATATCGACACCATACGGGTATTCGCGATCACCAAGCTCGGCTGGATCAAGAGCCAGCAACAGAAGCTGCGCGAACAGGAACGCGAAACCCCGCGCGAGTATCTCGACCGCGAAAGTCATTACGTCTGGGGAAAACGCTATTTGCTTAAGATCGAGGAGCAAGATGGCGCACCTGAAGTCGCGCTCAGGCACAACAAATTAATCCTGCGTATACGGCCTGCGACCAGCCGGGAGAAAAAGCAGGAAATTCTCGACGCGTGGTATCGCGAACAACTCAAGGCGGCGCTCCCGTCGTTGCTCGACAAATGGGAGGCGCTAATGAGCGTGAAAGTCGGGCGCTGCTTCGTGCAAAAGATGAGGACGAAGTGGGGAAGCTGCAGCCACGACACCAGAAATATTCGCCTCAATACCGACCTGGCCAGAAAGCCGCCGGAATGCCTCGAATATATCGTCGTGCACGAACTGGCTCACTTGCTTGAACCGACGCACAATCAGCACTTCATCGTCTTGATGGATAGGTTCATGCCGAAATGGCGGTTTTATAAGGACCAGCTGAACAAGTTGCCGGTGCGGCATGAGGACTGGGGATATTAAACCTGCATTGCTATTATCACGCGGGACAAGATCGGCATGAGTCCCAGTCATTACGCTTGCTGCTACTAACAAACTACGAACCAGTTCCCCTTTTTATTTCGGCTAACTGATTCGTTTATTCTGAACTCGGGATTAACGGAACTTATATACATGAATCAAGAAGCTTATACATTCGCTGCATTATTGATCGGCCTGCTGGCTGGAGCTGCTGCAATCTGGTGGCTACAGCGCGAGCGCCTCGCCTCTGCCGTGGCGCAAGCAAAGGCTGAAAGTCAGATCGAGTTGGTGCGACTCGGGGAGCGGCTGAGCGCGGCGCAGGAGGATGTGCGGCGTTTGATGGCTGCGCATGCCGAGGCGGAGAGCAGTCTTCAGCAACTCGAACAGGATGTCGGGAATTTGCGTCAGAAGTTGGGCGCGGCGGAATCTACAGTAGCCAGTCAACTTGAGCAGCAGGTTAGGCTTCAGCGTGAAAAAGACGAGCTTGCCGCGTTGCGCGATCAGCTCACCGGCGAGCGGCAACGCTTGAGTGGCCAGATTGCGGAGCTGAATACATTGCTGGAGGCCGAGCGTTCGCAGAGCGTGGAGAAATTGCAGCTGCTGCAGAATGCCGAGGCGCAGCTGACGGATCGATTCAAGACGCTGGCCGGCGAGATACTGGAAGACAAGACCAAGCGTTTCACCGAACAGAATCAGACCAATCTCAACCAGTTGCTGGAGCCGCTGAAGGTGAAGATCACCGAGTTTCAGGGCAAGGTGGAGGAAGTCTATGTGCAGGAGGGCAAGGACCGTTCCGCACTGGCCGAGCAGGTCAAGCAACTGGTGACGCTGAACAACCAGTTGTCGAAGGATGCGCACAATCTCACCAGTGCGCTCAAAGGCCAAGCCAAGGCTCAGGGCAACTGGGGCGAGCTGATTTTGGAACGGGTGCTGGAGGCTTCCGGCCTGCGCAAGGGGCACGAGTACGATGTGCAGGAGAGCCATACCCGCGCGGACGGCACGCGCGCCCAACCGGATGTGGTGGTGCATTTGCCGGAAGAGCGCCATCTGATCGTCGATGCCAAGGTGTCGCTGACGGCTTATGAAGAACATGCGAATGCGGAATCAGAGTCGCAGCGCGAGGCCGCGTTGAAGCGACATTTGGAGTCGGTGCGCGCGCATATCAAGGAGCTGTCGGAAAAGAACTACCAGCAGCTCTACGGCCTGAAGTCGCTCGACTTCGTGCTGATGTTCATCCCGGTGGAGCCGGCCTTCATGCTGGCGATTTCGCACGACAGCGAGTTGTGGCAGGACGCATGGAAGAAGAACGTGTTGCTGGTCAGCCCGAGTACCTTGTTGTTCGTGGTGCGCACCGTGGCGCATCTGTGGCGACAGGAGCAGCAGAACCGCAATGCGCAGGACATCGCCAGCCGCGGCGCCGAGCTCTACGACAAGCTGGTCGGCTTCGTCGGAGACCTGGAGAATCTGGGCGATAAACTGGATCAGGCGAAGCGGTCCTACGACGGGGCGCTGAACAAGTTCGCCAGTGGGCGCGGCAACGTTATCCGCCAGGCAGAGATGCTCAAGGAACTGGGCGTCAAGCCCACCAAGCAGTTGTCGCAGAAGCTGGTCGAACTGTCGCAGGATGAACCGCTTGTCGACAAAGTCAGGCTGCTGAACGAGGCGAAAACATAAGGCCAGTGCGCCGGGGCGGGCATCTGCGCTATTGGTTTCTGTAGACTATTGAATTAGTATGCGCCCGGTAAGAGCCGGGTGTCCTATTACCAATCCAGGAGAAGAACAATGAAGAAAATCGTAATCAATGTCGCATTGACGGTTGCGCTGCTGGGCACGTCAGCGGCTCAGGCCGGCGAATTCGACGGCAGTTGGGTCGGCGGCAAGATCGGCTCCAACACCTCCGGCATGACTGGCGTGGATAGACAGAGCGTGGCCAGCTACGGTCTCGAAGGCGGTCATAACTGGAATATGGGAAATAGTTTTCTTCTGGGTGTGGATGGCTTTGTCGATTTTAACGACAAGGCCACGCATAATCCTGGCGCCGTCAATTACGGCAGCAATGTTTATGGTCTGGATGCCAAGCTGGGCATCGATGCAGGCAACTGGCTGCCCTATGCAAAGATTGGCTACGCGCGCACCAGCGGCAACGGTGCAGCCAGCGCAATCGGCAGTAGCGATGCTCACCTCGGATTGGGCGTGGAATACAAGTTCGCACCCAATTGGAGCTTGGCTGGCGAATTTACGAGCGGTCGCGGCAAGTCCGGTGCGACCAGGATGCACAACAATAATCTCACGTTTGGCATCAACTATTACTTCGATACCCCGGCGCCTGCTCCGGTCGCGGCAGCTCCGGAAGTCGCTCCTGCTCTTGCGCCGGTAGCCAAGGCAGCTCCTTCGCCCGTACCGGAAACATGGAAGACCTTGCTGGAAAACAAGCCGGTTTGCATCGAAGGCACCAACTTCGAGTTCGACTCGGCCAAGCTGCGTAGCGATGCAATCAAGAAACTGGATGAGGTTGTCAGCTTCGCTGCGAAATACAAGGATGCGCAACTGGAATCCGCTGGACATACCTGCAACATCGGTACCGATGCATACAACCAGCAGTTGTCCGAGCGTCGTGCCGCGTCGGTCAAGGCTTATCTGGTCAAGAAAGGCGTGGCGGCTGAACGTATCGCCAGTGTCGGCTATGGTGAAACCAAGCCGATGACAGACAACAACACCCGTGCGGGCCGCGAGTCGAATCGCCGTGTCGAGGTCTGCACCGTACTCAAGGTTGAAAAGAGGGTGCGTGTGACAGAGTAATTCGGTTGCGAGGCATGTCGAAAGCGGGTCGGGGACGGCCCGCTTTTTTGTTGCTGCAACACGGCGATGGTAAGATGCGCGTCCTCTATCAACCGGGGTGGTGAATGAAGCTTGCAATAGCGCAAATCAATAGCGTACTGGGCGATCTGCCGGGCAATGCCGCCCGGATATTGCAGTATGCGGAGCAGGCCGAACGGCAAGGAGCGAGCCTGCTGCTGACCCCGGAGCTCGGCCTGTGCGGTTATCCGCCGGAAGACTTGCTGCTGCGTGCCGGTTTTTACGAAGCTTGCGCACAGGCGCTGGAAGAGCTCGCCGCGAAGCTGCCCGATATTGCCGTGGTGGTGGGGCACCCGCTGGAGCGCGACGGGAAGCGCTATAACGCGGTTTCGCTGCTGCGCGGCGGACGTGTCGCCGAGACCTACCTCAAACATGATCTGCCGAACTACACGGTGTTCGACGAGGAGCGTTACTTCGATCATGGCACGGAGCCCTGCGTGTTCGAACTGGACGGCATCCGTTTCGGCCTGAACATCTGCGCCGATGTATGGGAGCCTGAGGCTGCGCTTCAGGCGCGAGATGCAGGAGCGCAGGTGCTGCTGGTGCCCAATGCCTCGCCTTACGCCCTGGAGAAACAGGAGGCGCGTTACGAGGTCATACGCGACCGCATCGCCGAGACCGGCATGGCGGTGGTGTATGCCAATCTGGTCGGTGGGCAGGACGAGCTGGTGTTCGACGGTGGCTCGTTCGCGATGGATAGCAACGGCGATTTGGCCGCACAGGGCGCGCGCTTCGACGAGTCCCTGCTGATGCTGGAGATGGGGCCGGATTTGCGTCCGGTCGGCGAAATGGTCGAGCCATTGATTGAGGAGGCCGAGGTCTACCGCGCGCTGTGCATCGGCGTGCGCGACTACATAGGCAAGAACCGTTTCCCCGGCGTGTTGCTGGGCATGTCCGGCGGCATCGACTCGGCGCTGACGCTGGCGGTCGCGGTCGATGCGCTGGGCGCGGACAAGGTGCATGCGGTGATGATGCCGTCGGCCTATACCGCCGATATCAGCCTGGTCGATTCGCGCGAGATGGTCGCAAAGCTGGGTGTGCGCTACGACGAATTTCCGATTGCACCGATGTTGCAGGGCTACATGGATACCTTGCAGGCCAGCTTTGTCGGGCGCGCCGTGGACACCACCGAAGAGAATCTGCAGGCGCGCATCCGCGGCACCTTGCTGATGGCGCTGTCGAACAAGTTTGGTTCGCTGGTGCTGACCACCGGCAACAAGTCCGAGATGGCGGTGGGCTATGCCACGCTGTACGGCGACATGGCCGGCGGCTTCGCGGTGCTGAAGGATGTCTGCAAGACGCTGGTGTACCGGCTGGCGCGCTACCGCAACACGCTGGGGCCAGTGATCCCGGAACGCATCATTGCCCGTCCGCCCAGCGCCGAGTTGCGGCCGGACCAGACCGATCAGGACAGTCTGCCGCCCTATGACGTGCTGGATGCCATCCTCGGCTATTACGTGGAGCAGGACATGGCGATCCCGGAGATCGTCGCGCGCGGCTACGCAGAAGCGGATGTGCGCCGGGTGGTGCATCTGATCCGCATCAGCGAATACAAGCGCCGCCAGTCCGCAATCGGCATACGCATCACCGAGCGGGGCTTCGGCAAGGACTGGCGCTACCCGGTCACGGTGCGTTATCAGGATGCTTATTAGAATTTCCTGATGAGCGTATCTTTCGGACGTTGCAAGTTGTGATTTGGAATTTCGGGCGATTTTGATACAATCGCCTCCGCTTTTTTAACTTAAACAGGGTAGGAGTCTTAAATGTCTATTGAACAACGCGTTAAAAAGATCGTGGCAGAACAACTCGGCGTGAACGAAACCGAAGTCAAGAACGAGTCTTCCTTCGTCAACGATCTGGGTGCTGACTCTCTGGACACCGTTGAGCTGGTGATGGCGCTGGAAGAAGAATTCGAGTGCGAGATCCCCGACGAAGACGCAGAAAAGATCACCTCCGTGCAGCAAGCCATCGACTACGTCCTGGCTCACCAGAAGTAATCTGTTTCCCCTCCCTTCTGTTTTTAAAACGGAGTCAGTTTGTCTAAGCGCAGAGTAGTCATTACCGGACTGGGGATCATCTCCCCGGTCGGGACGGGGATTTCCACGACCTGGCAGAACATCGTCGCGGGGAAATCGGGCATCACCAGGATCACTCACTTCGATCCCAGCCAGCTTGCCTGTCAGGTCGCCGGCGAGGTTCAGGGTTTCGACGTGACGCAGTATCTGCCGGCCAAGGATGCGCGCCGCATGGATCGCTTCATCCATTTTGGTCTGGTGGCCGGCATGGAGGCCTTCAAGGATTCCGGCCTGCAAGTCACCGAGCAGAATGCCGAGCGTATCGGGGTGAATATCGGTTCGGGCATCGGCGGTCTGCCGATGATCGAGGATACCCACAACGACTATCTCGCAGGCGGGCCGCGCAAGATTTCGCCGTTCTTCATCCCGGGCACCATCATCAACATGATCTCGGGCAACCTGTCGATCATGTACGGCCTGAAGGGGCCAAATCTGGCGATGGTTTCCGCTTGCACCACCGGCACACACTGCATCGGCGAATCCGCCCGCATCATCGAGTACGGCGATGCCGACGTGATGGTGTGCGGCGGCGCCGAGGCGACGATCAGCCCGCTCGCGGTGGGCGGTTTTTCCGCCGCGCGCGCGCTTTCCACCCGCAACGACGATCCGGCGACTGCCAGCCGTCCGTGGGACAAGGATCGCGATGGCTTCGTGATGGGTGAGGGTGCCGGCGTGCTGGTGCTGGAAGAATACGAACATGCCAAGGCGCGCGGCGCGAAGATCTACGCCGAGCTGGCCGGTTACGGCATGAGCGGCGACGCCTATCACATGACTTCGCCTTCGACCGACGGGCCGAAGCGCAGCATGTTGAACGCGTTGCGCAACGCCGGGCTGAATCCGCAGGATGTGGACTACGTCAACGCGCACGGCACATCTACGCCGCTGGGCGACAAGAACGAGACCGAAGCGATCAAGCTGGCGTTCGGCGATTATGCGAACAAGCTGGTGATTAGCTCGACCAAGTCGATGACCGGCCACTTGCTGGGCGGTGCGGGCGGCGTGGAGTCGGTGTTCTGCGCGCTGGCGGTGCACCATCAGATTGCTCCGCCGACCATTAACGTCTTCGAGCAGGATCCGGAGTGCGATCTGGATTACTGCGCGAACACGGCGCGCGACATGAAGATCGACGTCGCGGTCAACAACAACTTCGGCTTCGGCGGAACGAACGGTTCGTTGGTTTTCCGCAAGGTTTAAGTCATAACCTCTCGCGATGCTGGTCAACGGTCTACCCGGTAACACGATCAGCATCCGCGATCGCGGCTTGCTCTACGGCGACGGGGTGTTTCGCACCCTGCGCGCCGTACGCGGCAGTGCGCTGCACTGGTCCCTGCATTACCTCAAACTTCAGCACGATTGCGCCAAGCTGGACATAAGCTGTCCGGACGAGGCCTTGCTGCTTGCCGAGCTTGAGCAGGTGCTGGCGCAGCATCCCGATGGTGTAGTGAAGCTGATCGTCACGCGCGGCGAAGGCGTGCGCGGCTATGCGCCCGCGACCGATGTAAAGCCGACCCGAATTTGGGATTTTTCGCCTCCGCCGGACTATCCGGCAGAGTGGGCAACACAAGGTATCAAGGCGCATGTGTGCCAGATTCGCCTGCCCGCGCAACCGCGTCTGGCCTGTGTCAAACACCTGAATCGGCTGGAGAACGTACTGGCTGCGGCGGAACTGCGCGATGCGCAGGTGCATGACCGCGATATTGCCGAAGGGCTGCTGCTGGATGCTGAAGGCCATGTGATCGAAGGCACGCGCAGCAATTTCTTCGCCATGTCGCAGGGACATCTGGTTACGCCCGATCTGTCGCATTGCGGCGTGGCCGGCATACAGCGCGGGCGGGTGATGGCCTGGGCGTTGCAGCATGGCTTGGCGTTGCAGGTTCGAAACATCGGGCTGGAAGAGGCGTTGCATGCCGACGAACTATTTGTCGTGAACTCTGTGATCGGGCTGTGGCCGATACGCGCGTTGGGGCAGCGCCACTGGAGCCATTTCCCGGTCGCCGAAAAAATCCGTACGGCTTTGGAACAAGAGGAAGTTTGATGCTGCGAGCGTTTGTAATTTTCGTTTTGCTGTTACTGCTGGCTGCCGTAAGCATAGGCTATTACGCCTTGCGTCCGCTGCCGCTGCCCGCCACGCCGTTCGAGTTCACGCTGAAACCGGGCAGCAGCGTGAAGGCCATGGCCAGAGAGATGGAGCAGGGCGGATTGCTGGAACAGGATTGGGCCTTCGTCTGGCTGGTGCGAGTGCTCGGCAAGTCCGGCCAGCTCCAGGCGGGCAGCTACGAGTTGCAGCAGCCGGTGTCGATGCTGGAGCTGGTGCGCTTGATCGCCGAAGGCCGAGTCAGCCAGCGTCGCATCAGCGTGATCGAAGGCTGGACGTTCCGGCAGATGCGCGATGCGTTGAACGCGAATTCAGACATCATGCACGACACGTTAAACCTGAGTGACGCGGAGATACTGCAGCACATCGGCGCAGTCGAGTCGCATCCGGAAGGGCTGTTCTTCCCCGACACCTATGTTTTCGCCCCCGGCAGCAGCGATCTGGCGATATTCCAGCGCGCCTATCAGTCCATGCAGCAACATTTGCAGGACGCATGGGCGGCACGCGAGCCGAATCTCCCTCTGGAGACGCCTTATCAGGCGCTGATTCTGGCCTCCATCGTCGAGAAGGAGACGGGCGCGGCCAGCGACCGGCCGATGATCGCCGGGGTGTTCATCAACCGCCTGCGCCTCGGCATGTTGCTACAGACCGATCCAACCGTGATCTACGGGGTGGGGCAGGGCTTCGACGGCAACCTGCGCAAGAAAGACCTGCTGACCGACAATCCCTACAACACTTATACCCGCGGCGGGCTGACGCCGACGCCAATTGCGTTGCCGGGACGCGACGCGTTGCAGGCTGCATTGCACCCGGCGCAGACCGACGCGTTATACTTCGTGGCGCGCGGGGACGGCAGCTCGCATTTCTCCAGCAGCCTCAACGAACACAATCGAGCCGTTAACGAATACCAAAAATGAGCAAATTCATCACCTTCGAAGGCATGGACGGAGCCGGCAAGAGCACGCATCTGGCTTGGTTCGCCGACCAGTTGCGGCAGCGCGGGCTGGATGTCGTCGTCACGCGCGAGCCGGGCGGCACGCCGTTGGGCGAGCAGCTGCGCGAGATGTTGCTGAACCAGCCCATGAGCATGGGCACCGAGGCGTTGCTGATGTTCGCCTCGCGCATGGAGCATATCGATCAAGTCATCAAGCCGGCGTTGCAGGCAGGAAAATGGGTGATCTCCGACCGCTTCAGCGATGCCAGCTTCGCCTATCAGGGAGCAGGACGCGGCATGGACTGGGACAAGCTGGCCCGGCTCGAACAATGGGTGCATGCCGATCTGCAACCCGACCTGACGCTGTTCTTCGACGTGCCGGTCGAAGTCGCACGCGAACGCCTGTCGAACAATGTTTCGCTAGACCGTTTCGAACAGGAGCAAAGCGATTTCTTCGAGCGCGTGCGCGGCGGATACCACCAGCGGGTGCAACAGAACCCGCAGCGCTATGCGGTGATCGATGCGGCGCAGAGCATGGCCAAGGTCAAGCGCCAGCTCGAAGAGATCGTCTCCTCCATCTGATATGCAAGAGATCTATCCCTGGCAGAAAAACGATTGGGCGAACTTGCAGGAGTTGCGCAAGCGCCCGCCTCACGGCTTGCTGCTGAAGGGCACACAAGGCATAGGCAAATTCGATCTGGCGATGCGCTTCGCCCAGAGCCTGTTGTGCGAGCATCCGGACGCGGCCGGCTTCGCCTGCGGAGTCTGTCCGTCCTGCCACTGGTTCTCGCAGGGCTCGCACCCGGACTTCCGGCTGCTGCAGCCCGACGCGTTGAGTCAGGACGGCGATGACGGTGAGGACGCCAAGCCCGCATCGGGCAAGAAACCCAGCAAACAGATATCCGTAGATCAGGTGCGCAGCCTGGCCGACTTCTTCGGCATGTCGGCGCATCAGGGCGGCCGGCGTGCGGTCGTGATCCATCCGGCCGAGGCGATGAACACCAATGCCGCGAACGCGCTGCTGAAGAACCTCGAAGAACCGCCGGCGGGGCTGCTGTTCATTCTGGTGTCGCACAAGCCGCAGCAACTGCTGCCGACCATATTGAGCCGCAGCCTGTCCTTCGCGCTGTCGCCGCCCGATACGGAGTCGGCGGTACGCTGGCTGGCGGAGCAGGGCGTGAAGAATCCCGGCGAGGCGCTCGCGGCTTCCGGCTTCTCGCCGTTGCAGGCCGTGAAGCTGGACGAACAGATCGGCAGCGAGGAACGAACCAAGCTGCTGCGCGCGGTGCGCCAGCCCGAGTCGCTGGATGTGTTCGCGCTGGCCGAGATGTTGCAGAAGACCGAGCAGGTGCTGGTCGTGCAATGGTTGCAGCAATGGAGCTACGACCTGAGCTCGATGAAGCTGGCCGGCAAGCTGCGCTACCACCTCGGCGAAGATGCCGCGATCCGCAAGCTCGTCGAGCCGATTGCGCCGCTGACTCTCGCACGCCTGCAGAAGTACTTGCAGGGCGCGAAACGCGAGGCGCAGCACACGCTGAACCCCAAGCTGTTCCTAGAATCCCTGCTGTTCTCTTATCGCCAACTGATGCTCGAATAAAGGGCATAACAAGTAATCCTATGGAAGTTGCTATGCCCGTTCCCTCTCCTCAATCCTCTGATGAAACAACTAGCCAATCGACTAAGCCCGCAAGCGGGCAAGTCGCTGGTTATCCCGCAAGCGGGGAGAGCGAAGCGAGGGGGGCGAAGCCAGGTAAACGTATCGTTACGCGAGTTTTACAATAATCATGCCGTTCGTCGATTCACACTGCCACATCAACGTCCCCGACCTGGTCGCCGATCTGCCCGGCGTGCTGCAACGCATGCAGGACAACGAGGTGATCGCCGCGCTGTGCGTTGCGGTCAATCTGGCCGACTATCCGCAGGTGCTGGCGTTGGCTGAGCAGCATCCGAACGTCTATGCGTCGGTCGGCGTGCATCCCGATTACGAGGATGTCGAAGAGCCCAGCGTGGCGCGGCTGGTCGAACTGGCGGCGCCCCCCAGAGTCGTTGCGATCGGCGAGACCGGACTGGATTATTCCCGTCTGGAAGGCGATCTGGAATGGCAGCGTACGCGCTTTCGCAACCATATCCGCGCGGCAAGGGTAAGCGGCAAGCCGCTGATTATCCATACCCGCGAAGCGGCGGAAGATACCCTGCGCATCATGCGGGAAGAGAATGCCGCGGAGGCGGGCGGCGTGATGCATTGTTTCACCGAGACCTGGGAAGTGGCCGAGGCCGCACTGGCGATGGGTTTTTACATTTCCTTCTCCGGCATCGTCACGTTCAAGAACGCAAAACAGATCAAGGAAGTCGCGCAGCGCACGCCGATGGATCGCATCCTGATCGAGACCGACGCGCCTTATCTTGCGCCGGTGCCTTATCGCGGCAAGCTCAACCAGCCGGCCTATGTGAGGCATGTCGCCGAGGAGGTAGCGACGCTGCGCGGCATGACGCTGGCGGATGTCGGCCAGCGCACCACCGAAAATTTCTACCGTCTGTTCGGATTCGACAGGGATCGTTAAATATTCTTTAACGGAATTGTTGACAGCAATTCGAATATCCCTATAATGCGCAACTCGTTTTGCGGGAGTAGCTCAGTTGGTAGAGCGCAACCTTGCCAAGGTTGAGGTCGAGAGTTCGAGACTCTTCTCCCGCTCCAAAACGCAGGGTGTAATACCTGAATTGCGGGAATAGCTCAGTTGGTAGAGCGCAACCTTGCCAAGGTTGAGGTCGAGAGTTCGAGACTCTTTTCCCGCTCCAAATCCAAGGGAAAGCACCTAGCTTTCCCTTAGTCATTTTAAGCGGCGCGATAGCAAAGCGGTTATGCCCCGGATTGCAAATCCGGTTAGCCCAGTTCGACTCTGGGTCGCGCCTCCAGATACCCGCCCGGGTGGTGAAATTGGTAGACACAACGGACTTAAAATCCGTCGGGGAGAAATCTCCGTACCGGTTCAAGTCCGGTCCCGGGCACCATTCATGCGGTTTCCTGGGGGCGTGGGCAAAAAATTTCCCTCTGCTTGCCTGGTTAACCCCGACAGATCCCACCATGCAGCCGCATGGGCTAGATGGTCTGGTGCCACATGAGCATGTCGCTCGACCATCGCCACTGTTTCTCAGCCTCCCTTTTCATCAGATTCTGTTTTTGCATCACTGGAGACAAATTTTTTGAATAAATGAAATAAAAGCAGTAGCGAGTCAGTGTAGAATGCTGCCCTTGTTTTATGCCGAAGTAGCTCAGTTGGTAGAGCAACGCACTCGTAACGCGTAGGTCGGAGGTTCGATTCCTCTCTTCGGCACCAGTACATGAATGGCTTGCGGATTTTTTCGCAGGCCATTTTTCTTGTTCCGGGATATGCGCTTCATTCCCTGTGCGCATCACGGGCAAAGCCCGTAAAATGCGCGTCTCTTTATTTGCCTGAATCCGTTTAGTCATGACCGTACGCACCCGTTTTGCCCCCAGTCCCACCGGCTATCTCCATATCGGCGGCGCTCGCACCGCACTGTTCTCCTGGGCTTATGCCCGCAAGCATGGCGGCACATTCATTTTGCGCATCGAAGATACCGATGTGGAGCGCTCCACGCCGGAAGCCGTGCAGGCCATTCTGGACGGTATGGACTGGCTGAAGCTGAACTACGACGAAGGCCCGTTCTACCAGATGCAGCGCATGCCGCGTTACAAGGAAGTGATCCAGCGGATGCTGGAAGCAGGGCAGGCCTATTACTGCTATACCGCGTCGGACGAGCTGGATGCGATGCGTGAGGCGCAGCGCGCGCGCGGTGAGAAGCCGCGTTACGACGGACGCTGGCGTCCCGAGTCCGGCAAGGCGTTGCCGCCGGTTCCCGCCGATGTGAAGCCGGTCGTGCGTTTCAAGAACCCGACCGAGGGCGTCGTCGGCTGGAAGGATATGGTCAAAGGCCATATCGAGTTCAGCAACACCGAATTGGACGACCTGATCATCGCGCGTTCGGACGGCACGCCGACCTATAACTTCTGCGTCGTGGTGGACGACTGGGACATGGGCATCACCCAAGTGATACGCGGCGACGATCACGTCAACAACACGCCGCGCCAGATCAACATCCTCAAGTCTTTGGGGGCGACCGTTCCAGCTTATGCGCACCTGTCGATGATCTTGGGCGACGATGGTACCAAGCTCTCCAAGCGCCACGGCGCGGTCAGCGTGATGCAATACGACGAGGACGGCTATCTGCCCGAGGCGGTGATCAATTACCTGGCTCGTCTGGGCTGGTCGCACGGCGACGATGAAGTGTTCTCGGTCGAACAATTCTGCGACTGGTTCGACCTTGATCACATCACGCCTTCCGCCGCGCAGTTCAACACCGAAAAACTAAACTGGCTGAACAACCATTACATCAAGCAGACCGACAATGCGAAGCTCGCCGAGATGGTGGGCAAACATCTGGCGAAGCGGGGAGTGATGGTGAGCGATACGCCTCAATTGGAAGCAGTGATCGCGTTGTACAAGGAGCGTACCGCAACCTTGGTGGAACTGGCGGACGAAGCCGAGGTGTTCTACATCGATCTGCATCCGGCGCAGGACTTGCTCGATATGCACCTGACTGCGGAGGTGCTGCCGGCTCTGCATGAACTCGCCGAGCGATTCGCCGAGGTCGCATGGGAGGCACCGTCGCTGGGGGCAGCGCTCAAGGAGGTGCTGGCCAAGCACGGACTGAAAATGCCTAAACTTGCGATGCCGTTGCGTGTGATGCTGGTCGGTCAGACGCATACGCCATCGGTCGATGCGGTGATCGCATTGTTCCCTCGCGAGACCGTTTTGGCGCGCATGAAAAAATATCTGTGATTTTTTTCAAAGTCGGCGGTCAACGCAAAATAGAAATGTCCCTTTGTGGACAGATGCTTTTTTCAGGGGCAACGTAGTTACATCCGGTGCACGTTCCACTGCACCACGCCCCAGACGGCGAACTCCCGATCCGGCCCGACCGGCATGTCGGGATAGTCCGGGTGGGCGGCGCGCAGCACCTTGCCGGAAGGCGTGTGCAACAGTTGTTTCACGGTGAATTCGCCGTCGAGTACGGCGATCACCACGCAGCCGTGGGTCGCGGGAACCGAGCGGTCCACCACCAGCAAGTCGCCGTCGAAGATGTTCAGGCCGCGCATCGACTCTCCCGTCACGCGCATGAAGAAAGTCGTGTCCCTGTGTTGTATCAGTTTCTCATCCAGGCTGAATCGACGCTCTACGGTATCGTCGGCAGCGGTCGGATAACCGGCTGGAACCGCCTTGCGCAGCAGCGCGCGATGGCGCTGGAACATCTCCTTGCTGGGATGCGTCAGCGACAGCAGGGCGGGCGAGGGGCCGCGACGGCCGAGTTGGAGGCTGGTCTGTTGCATTACGTTATCTCCTGTACTTGCGGATCAGGCCGGTCAGTACGCCGAATATTTCCAGCGAGCCCTGCGGGCGTATCACCGGATAGGCCTGGTTGGCGGGGCGCAAAATGAACTGGCCGCGTTCCTTGTCCAGCGTCTTCAGTGTGAACTCGTTGTCGACGATGGCCACGACGATGTCGCCGATGTTGGCGTTCATGCGCTTCTCCACCACCGCGACGTCGCCGTCATGGATGCCCGCGTCTATCATCGAATCTCCCTTGACCGGGATCAGCGTGGTCTTTGAAGGTGTGTCGATCAGCATTTCGTCGATCACGAAATGCTCGCCCTGCGTGGCGGAAACCGTGATCGGCATGCCGGCCGGCACCGACGATTCCGCCAGCGGGCGGGCGAAGAACTGTTTCGTGGGTATCCACATCCCGTCCGGCGTGCGTTCCAGATAACCGGCTTTTTCGAGCCGGTCGAGGATGGCTTTTACCCAGGACTTGGAGGCGATGCCGAACACTTCGCACAGCGAGGCGTAGGAGGGGATGCTCTTCCAGTCGGCGTAATAGTCCTGCAGCCTGGAAAGGTATTCGGCATCCTTGGGATTGGATTCCGGTGTTGCGCTATCGAAGTCGGTCATGGTCACACCTATACAGAACGAACGTGCTGTGCATCGTAAAGAACGAGCGTTCTGTTGTCAACCGTATTTATTTCGCCCAATTTTTACACCCGCCTGAATGCTTGATTTGACGGGCATTGAGCCTGTTGTCGCATGCTAGAATCCGCCGGGACGGTCACACATAGAGGCGTATCGAATGAAGACGATGGATCCCTGTACGTTGGCGATTTTCGGTGCGGGCGGCAATCTCAGCCGCCGCAAACTGATCCCGGCGCTGTTCCGGCTGGAGGCGGCCAAACGATTGCCCGAGCAGGCTGTGATCCTGGGTTGCGACATCGTTCCACGCGAGCGCGAAGAATGGCTGGAGACGGTCTCCGGCATATTGAAGGCGCTGTATCCGCGGGGCATAGACGAAACGGCGTTGAAACGATTCCTTGGTCGGCTGCATTATTTTGCGCTTCCTCCCGGAGACGAGGGGGCTTACGAGCGTCTGCAGCAGCATCTGGAGCGCGACGGCGGCTTCCCGACCAACATCGTGTACTACATGGCGGTGCGTCCTTCCGATTATCCCCATATCGTCGATAAGCTCGGCGGCGTCGGACTGCTGAAACAGAAGAGCGGCTGGCGTCGCGTGGTGATCGAGAAGCCGTTCGGCTACGACCTATTAAGCGCGCAGACGCTGCAGGCCGGGCTGTATCGCCATCTGGACGAGCCTCAGATCTACCGCATCGACCATTACCTCGGCAAGGGCACGGTGCAGAACATCATGGTGTTCCGCTTCGCCAACATGCTGCTGGAACCCTTGTGGAACAACCACTACATCGACCATGTGCAGATCACCCATTCCGAGACGCTGGGCGTCGAGGGACGCGCCGACTACTACGAGGGCGCGGGCGCATTGCGCGACATGATCCAGAGCCATTTGCTGCAACTGCTGGCGCTGGTGGCGATGGAGCCGCCGGTGTCGATGTCGGCGGAGCATCTGCGCGACGAGAAGGTGAAGGTGCTGCGCGCGATACGACCGATCACCCAGAACTCGGTGCATGCCCATGCCTTCCGAGGCCAGTACGCCAGCGGCACTATCGATGGACAGGCGGTTCCCGGTTATCTGGAAGAACCCGGCGTGGCCGAGGATAGCACCACTGAAACCTACGCGGCGCTGAAGCTGTTCATCGACAACTGGCGCTGGGCCGGCGTGCCGTTCTATGTCCGCACCGGCAAGCGCATGGCGGAGAACAGTTCGGCGGTCTGCATCCGGTTCAAAAATCCGCCGCAGGACCTGATGCGCCACACGCGTCACGGCCCGTCGCAGCCGAACTGGATCATGCTCGGCATCCAGCCCGACGATTGCCTGAAGATGGAGATGCAGGTGAAAGTGCCCGGCCTCGACCTGCACACTCGCGCGATCAGCCTGGATGCGACCTATCGCAAAGGCGAGGAGGAAGACTACGATGCCTACGAGGGGCTGCTGCTGGATGTGATGCTGGGCGACCATTCGCTGTTCCTGCGCATCGACGAGGTGGAGGCGGCCTGGCGCGTCGTCGATCCCATCCTCAAGGTGTGGGCGATGGAACGCGACTTCATCAACGGCTATCCGTCAGGCAGCTGGGGGCCGCGCGGCACCTACCGGCTGTTCGATCGCGACGACCAGTTCTGGCGCCATTCGTTGAATCTGGACGGCGCGAACCTGCAGGCGTATTGAGATGGATAGCCGTTTTCTGGCGGGCGACATCGGCGGAACCAAGACGCGGCTAGCACTGGTCGAGGTCGCCGGTGCGCAGGTCGGGATCGTGCATGAGGCCAGTTTCCCGAGCGGAGAATATGCGACCTTCGGGGCGCTGCTGGACGAGTTCCTCGCGACCGTCCAGTCTCCCTCGCACGCAGCCTTCGGCATCGCCGGGCCGGTGCAGGGCAGGGCGGTGCAGACCACCAATCTGCCCTGGCATATCGACGCCGACGAGTTGCAAGCGCGTTTCGGTTTTTCCTGCACACTGCTCAACGACCTGGAAGCGACCGCATCCGGGATACCCGCGCTGAACGAGGCCGACTTGCTGACGTTGCAAACCGGTGCGCCGGACGCCTGCGGCAACGCCGCAGTGATCGCCGCCGGCACGGGCCTGGGCGAGGCCGGGCTGTACTGGGACGGTCGTCGCCACCAACCGTTCGCGACCGAAGGCGGTCATGCCAGTTTCTGCGCGAGCGACGAGCTGGAGATGACTTTCTTTCTCTACCTGCAGCGGCAGTTCGGCCATGTGAGCTGGGAGCGCGTCGTGTCCGGCATGGGGTTGCTGAGCCTGTACCACTTTCTGTGCATGTATCGCCATGCGGAGGTTCCGCAATGGCTGCTCGACGAGATGCAGAGCGGCGATGCCGCGGCGGCGATCTCCAACGCCGCATTGGCCGGCAAGGACGCGCTTTGCGTCGAAACGTTGCAGCGCTTCGTGCGTCTGTACGGCGCGGAAGCCGGTAACCTCGCGCTCAAGACCATGAGCCGCGGCGGCCTGTATCTGGGCGGCGGCATCGCGCCTAAGATATTGCCGCTGCTGCGCGACGGCGCTTTCATCGAGGCATTCCTGAACAAGGGACGCATGCGTCCGCTGCTGGAGGCGATGCCGGTGCGCGTGATCCTGAACGACCGCGCGGCCTTGCTGGGCGCGGCCTTGCGCGCCGAACAGCTGGCGAGGGAGGGCGCGTGAAACGCCTCGTCTTCGACGATATCGACAGCCTGAGCAGCGCGGCGGCACGCCGCATCGCGGAACTGGCCGCCGAGGCCATCGCCGCGCGCGGCGTGTTCCGCATCGCACTGGCCGGCGGCGAAACACCACGCCGTTGTTACGAACAACTACGCCAGTTGCCGCTGGACTGGGCGAGGGTGCAGGTCTATTTCGGCGATGAACGCTGCCTGCCGATAAACGATCCGCAGCGCAACGACAGCATGGCACGCGAGACGCTGCTGGATAGTGTCGCGATTCCGGCTGCGAACGTGCACGGCATTCCGGTAGAACTCGGCGCGGAAGCCGCCGCAGCGAGCTATGCGGCGATGCTGGGTAGCGAACCGCTCGATCTCGCGCTGCTGGGCATGGGCGAAGACGGCCATACCGCGAGCCTGTTTCCGGGCAATCCGGCGACCGCCAGCCGCGATGCCGTCGTCGCGGTGTTCGGTGCGCCCAAGCCGCCGCCGGAGCGGGTTTCGCTCGGCATGGCTACGCTGAACGCCGCGCGTCATAAATTGTTACTGGTTGCGGGTGAGGGCAAGCGTGCGGCGCTGGAACGGATAGCGCTTGGCGAGCCGCTGCCCGCCGCTGGAGTGGCGGATGTGGAGTGGTACCTGGATCGCGCGGCATAAACGAATTGAATTAACTACGAACCGGAGGTTGTGATGCAGATCGGAATGATAGGGTTGGGACGCATGGGCGCAAACATGGTGCGCCGTTTGCAGAAGGCCGGGCATCAGTGCGTGGTGTACGACCGCAATCAGGATGCGGTGCAGACGCTGGCCAAAGAGGGCGCCACGCCTGCCGCCAGCCTGCAGGATTTCGTTTCCAAGCTGGCCGCGCCGCGTGCGGTGTGGCTGATGCTGCCGGCCGCGATCGTCGACGGCAGCATCGCCGATCTCGAACCGTTGCTGGGGGCCGACGACATCCTGATCGACGGCGGTAACTCCTACTACAAGGACGACATTGTGCGTGCGCGGCGGCTCGCGACCAAGTCGATTCGCTATGTCGATGTCGGCGTCAGCGGCGGCGTGTGGGGGCTGGAACGCGGCTATTGCCTGATGATAGGCGGCGAACAGGGCGCCGTGGCGCATCTGCAACCGGTATTCGCCGCGCTGGCACCGGGCGTCGGAACCGTCCCGCGCACCGAAGGCCGCAGCGGCGAGCCGAATACCGCCGAGCAGGGCTATCTGCATTGCGGCGTCTCGGGCGCGGGGCACTTCGTCAAGATGGTGCACAACGGCATCGAGTACGGCCTGATGGCGGCCTATGCCGAGGGTTTCAACCTGTTGCGCCACGCCAACGTCGGCGGCGCCACGCAGCACTCGGATGCGGAAACCACGCCCTTGCGGGAGCCGGAGGCTTTCCGTTACGAAATCGACGTCGCCGAGGTCGCCGAACTGTGGCGGCGCGGCAGCGTGGTCGGTTCCTGGCTGCTGGACCTGACCGCGCATGCGCTGCAGGACGATCCGGAGCTGCAGCATTTCGGCGGCAGGGTGTCGGATTCCGGCGAAGGGCGCTGGACCAGCATCGCCGCGATTGAGTCCGGCACGCCCGCGCCGGTGCTGACGGCAGCGTTGTTTAACCGCTTCTCGTCGCGGGGCGAAGGCGACTACGGCGACAAGCTGCTCTCCGCGCTGCGCGCCGAGTTCGGCGGTCACGCCGAGAAGCGCTGAGCGCCGCGAGGTACTATAATTCCGCGGATTCCGGCCATTAGGCCCCACAGAGAACAAGAAACATGCCTGAACTGAAAGTCCTGTTCGCGACTTCTGAAATCGCTCCCCTCATCAAGACCGGCGGTCTCGCCGATGTCAGCGGTGCGCTGCCCGCGGCCCTGCGCGCGCTCGGCGTAGACGTGCGGGTGCTGTTGCCGGGATACACCCCGGTGCTTGCGCAGATGTCGCGGCATGAAGTCATCGCAACCTTCGACTCCTTGCCCGGCTTTCCGCCTGCGCGCCTGCTGGCCGGAGACACCGAGAACGACATACCGCTGCTGGTGCTCGATTGCCCTGAACTGTATCTGCGTGCCGGGGGCCCGTATCAGGACACTGGCGGAAACGACTGGGGCGACAACGCGCGGCGTTTCGCGCTGCTGTCCCGCGTTGCGGCCATCCTCGCCAGCGCCGATACGCCGCTGCCCTGGCGGGCCGACATCCTGCACTGCAACGACTGGCAGACCGGCCTTGGACCGGCCTACCTGAACTTGTGGCACAGCGGGACGCCCAGCGTGATGACCATCCACAACATGGCGTTTCAGGGCGTGTTCCCGCCGCAACTGCTGAACGAACTGCACCTGCCGTTATCCAGCTTCGGCATTCAGGGCGTCGAGTATTACGGCAACCTGTCGTTCCTCAAGGCGGGCCTGTATTACGCCGACCACATCACCACGGTCAGCCCGAACTACGCAAACGAGATTCAGCACGAGAGGCTGGGCTTCGGCATGCAGGGGCTGCTGGCGCAGCGGCGTGACCACCTCACCGGCATCCTCAATGGCATCGACATCGACGAATGGAACCCGGCCGACGACGGCTACCTCGCGAAGAAATACAGCGCCGCGCGCATGACCGGCAAGGCGGCGAACAAACAGGCGGTGCAACAACGGTTGGGACTGTCCGCAACTCCGGATGTGCCGCTGCTCGGCGTGATCAGCCGCCTGACCTACCAGAAGGGGCTGGACCTGCTGCTGGAGATCGCGCCGCGTCTGGTCGAACTGCCGGTGCAGATCGCGATACTGGGTTCCGGCGAGGCGGGGATGCAGGACGCCGCGCGAGAACTGGCCGCGCGTTATCCGGGCAAGATCGCCGCGCACATCGGCTACAGCGAAGAACTCTCGCACCTGATCGAGGCCGGCGCGGACATGTTCGTGATGCCTTCGCGCTTCGAGCCCTGCGGCCTGAACCAGCTCTACAGCCAGCGCTACGGCACGCCGCCTATCGTCCACGCCACCGGCGGTCTGGCCGATTCGGTGACCGACTGCACGCCGGAAACATTGAAGGACGGCAGCGCCAGCGGCTTCGTGTTCAGCGGAATGACCGCCGGTAACCTCCATGCGACCATTCTGCGCGCGGTCGAACTTTATCGCGACGACAAACGCTGGAAGGTGCTGTGCAAAAACTGCATGGGCAAGGACTTCAGTTGGAAGCTCAGCGCGGAAGCCTACATCGAGGTATACCGCAAGGTGCTGGGGCGATGAATGGTGTCGGCATTGCTGGCTCGAAACTAACCGGGGTAGTTTGATCTTGGAAAAATCTGCGGAAAATCTGGTCGAGGTC
This sequence comes from Gallionellales bacterium GWA2_60_142, assembly GCA_001801085.1. GTDB lineage: Bacteria > Pseudomonadota > Gammaproteobacteria > Burkholderiales > Gallionellaceae > Gallionella. The sequence goes on from MGWR01000024.1 coordinate 26,734, forward strand.
AGCGACCTTCACTTCGCTTACGGCACGCACAAAGTGCTCAACGGGATTAATCTCGCGATCCCGCGCGGCAAGGTCGTCGCTATCTTGGGCAGCAGCGGCTGCGGCAAGAGCACGTTGCTGCGCCATTTTGGCGGCCAGCTCAAGCCCTCGCAGGGCAGCGTGAAGTTCATGGGGCAGACGGTACACGAGCTGGACAATGACGCGCTGTACAAACTGCGCCTGAAGATGGGCATGATGTTCCAGGTGAGCGGCCTGTTCACCGACATGACGGTGTTCGACAACCTGGCCTTTCCGATGCGCGAGCACACCGACCTGTCCGAGGAAATGATCCGCGACCTGGTGCTGATGAAGCTGCACGCCGTGGGGCTGCGCAACGCCCGCAACCTGAAGCCGGGCGAACTGTCCGGCGGCATGGAACGCCGCGTCGCGCTGGCTCGCGCAATCGCCACCGACCCCGCGCTGATCGTCTACGACGAGCCCTTCGCCGGCCTCGACCCGATCTCGCTCAGCACCATCGCGAACCTGATACGAAGCCTGAACGACGCGCTGGGCGTCACTTCGGTCGTGGTGACCTACGACCTGTCCGAGTTGCTAAAGATCGTCGATTACGCATACTTCATCCACAACGGCGTCGTCGTGGCGGAAGGGACGCCTGCCGAGATCGATATCTCGCAGGATCCGTTCGTCCGCCAGTTCGTCCATGCCCAGCAGGACGGACCGGTCGCGTTCCAATATCCTTGCGCGCCCTATGCGGAAGATCTCGGCCTCAAAAACTGAGAGCTTGTTTCGGTAGCAACAGAGTGATGTCTTGCAATAAAAAACCGTCCACAGGGACGGTTTTTTATTTGGTCAGCCTACCGCGGCATCCTCAACAAATCTGAAGCCGGTGGCCGGAGTTCGAATTACGAACTCAAAATGAATGGCTGAATCACATTGCACTGAGTCACTGATCTATGAATAGCAAGATCGGAGTGATCGCCGGAGCCAATTTGCGTGAAGCTGCAAAAAATTAGACTTCGGCAAATTGATGGCGAACCGTTCTTGAGTTGCCGTGCGCGACAGTCGTTTTGCTTGGCGATGCACAATATCTACTGAATGTAAATATGCCAAAAGGCCTATATATTCGAGCCGGAATATCTATGCATTTCGGTCTATTGTTTAATTCCCCCTGCAGGAATATGGTCACACCAGCTTAAGGTCGCTGGTTCCATAACACTGAATCAAGTTGCCACGATCAAATAGCTCCAGCAATAAATGCAAAAGGCAAACCTGCTGAAAAGCAGGGACGCAAAGTTTCCGATCTAAGGGGTAAAACCTATGATAGCGGGGCCGCCAAAGGTTGTTTCTGGCCGCCCCTCTATTTCCAAAGGAGGGGTTTATTTTGTCTGCGAAGAATTGGAAGAAACGCCTGACCGGCGTCGATCCGCTCGATTTTTCTCCCGGCTTGCTGCGCATTCAGGCGCAGCCGCCTACGCCGTTCGCTCGTACGCTGCTTTATATCTTGCTTACGCTACTGGGGCTGCTGTTCATCTGGGCCATTTTCGGTAAGCTCGATGTCGTCGCTTCTGCCTCCGGCAAGCTGATCCCGCAAAGCTACCTCAAGATCGTCCAGCCCTCCGAACAGGGCGTCATCCGCGACATCCTCGTCGAAGAAGGGCAGCGCGTCCAAGCCGGGCAAGTGCTGATGCGCATGGATACCACCCTGTCGGAAACCGATGTCGCCACACTCTCGACCGACGCCAGCGGAAAACGCATCACCTTGCGCCGCATCGACGCCGAACTGAGCGGACGAGCATTTTCCAAACGCCCCGACGATTCGGACGAACTCTACGACCAGGTCAGAGCCCAGTATCAGGCCAACCGCATCGCCTATGAAACTGCGCTGGCGCAGGAGCGCAGCCTGCACGAAAAGGCGCAGAGCGACCTTGCCGCCGCCGAAGAAATCCGCACCAAGTTGCTCAAAACCCTGCCGCATTATCGCGAACAAGACGAAGCCTACGACAAGCTGGTCAAAAATGGCTTCGTCAGCCGCATCATGGCCAATGACAAAGCCCGCGAGCGCATCGAAAAAGAACAAGACCTCAAATCGCAGGAACACCTGATCCGGAGTGCCCAAGCCAGCCTCACCCAATCTACCGGAAAACTCGCCCAGATCACCGCCGACTACCGCCGCCAATTGCAGAACGAACGCGCCGACATCGAAGACAAACTCGACAAATCCCAAGGCGAACTGACCAAGCAGCAATACCGCCGCAACCTGCACGAACTCAAAGCTCCGCACGGCGGTATCGTCAAAGACCTCGCCACCCACACCGTCGGCACCGTCATCAGCCCCGGCACCATCCTGATGACCCTCGTGCCCAACGGCGAAATCCTCCGTGCCGAGGTCTGGGTGGGCAACCAGGACGTCGGCTTCATCCACACCGGCGAACCGGTGAAGATCAAATTCGCTGCTTATCAGTTCCAGAAATACGGCATGGTCGAAGGCGAGGTCGCGCACCTCTCCGCCGACGCCAGCGACAACAATTCACAACAGCAGCAGGCCAACGCCAAGGCCGGCAGCAACCTCCCGTACTCCTACCGCGCCTTGGTCGATCTCAAAGCCCAGCACCTCATCGCCGACGGCGTGCGCCACAACCTCACGCCGGGCATGCAAGTCACCGCCGAGATACACCTCGGCACGAGAACCATCCTCGAATATCTGCTCTCGCCGGTGATGGGGGCGTTTCAGGAAGCGGGGAGGGAGCGATGAACTCGATGAATCTGATGAGAGCAGTCTGTAGGGCGGGCTATGCCCGCCGGATTGAACTATGTAGGGTGGATGAATGCAGTGTTATCCGCCGTATGCGTTGTGTTATGACCGCCGGATCGCCGCGAAAGGTGGTCCCATGCTAACGCTATTAGCGATCACCAAATTTCTGTACTTGCACATCCATAGACTTGTGCAATGGATATCCATATCGCATCGCCCGTACTATCGCAGCAAGTGCATTGCCGCCAAAAGCAAACACAATCATCGCCACTCCCCGCAAAAGCCGGACTGGCTCAAATACGAAATCATCCGTCTCAAAGCCATCATGCCCCAAGCCGGATGCCGCACCATCGCCGACATCTTCAACCGCCGCTTCGCCGCATCACGCAAAATAACCGTCGGCAAAACCTACGTTCACGAAACCTTGCAGCGGCATGCCTACGAAGTGCAGATTCTGCGCCGCAACCTGAAACAGACAAAACCAAAATCCGTTCCGCGCAACCTCATTTGGGGAATCGATCTCACCGGCAAGACGGATGCTCACAAAAGCTTGCATTCAATATTCGGCATCATCGACCACGGCAGCCGCGCCTTACTGCACCTACAAGCACTGCACGAAAAAACCTCAAATACCCTCATCGCCTGCATAATCGAAGCCATCTACACCCACGGCAAACCAAAAATCATCCGCACCGACAATGAACCCATCTTCACATCAAAAACATTCCGCATCGGCCTGAAGAAACTCGGCATCCGCCATCAACGCACCATGCCGGGATGCCCATGGCAGAACGGCAGAATCGAACGGCTATTCGGCACGCTGAAACAAGTACTCGATTGCTGGATCGTCGCGGGAATCGCACAACTCAACCGCGACCTCGATACCTTTCGATATTGGTACAACCACATTCGCTCACATCAAAACTTGGATGGATGTACACCGGCAGAAGCCTGGAACGGAATAGCCCCATATGCAAAACCCGCAAGGCAAGAACACTGGTTCGAAGCGTGGGATGGGCTGCTGACCGGATATCACCTGAGGTAGTAGCCGACATGCACCGGACGAAAGAGAAACAGAACAACATGGCCGAGACAGCAACATGCACTGTCCGCGATGTCTCGCGCCAAAATCGAAAAAATGGTGAATAGGCGACAAAGCAACGAGCGGAACGAACAAAAAACGGATGAAGCAAGCGAACGGCAGCAGAAAAAACTGACAGGAGACGCGAAAAAAATGAAGAAATCGATACGAAAAATAGAACGGCGGACGCGCGGACGGGACACCGGATCGAGCAAGTGCAGTTTGTGGACGGTACGGTGTGGGACAAGCAGGCAATCGCAGCAATGACGGGGGCGCTGATTTCGGCTCAGCCCATGGCCGATCAAACAGCGCTCGAAGACGGTGCATACCGCTTTGAGATTCCGGCAGATGCTTTCAACGAAACGAACCTGACCTACACGGCCACGATGGCGGATGGGAGCCCGTTGCCGGATTGGCTGAGCTTCGATGCGGCCACTGGAGTTTTTAGCGGCACGCCTTCCAACGGGGATGTGGGTAGTTTGGAACTTTCGGTGGCGGCGGCGAGCAATGTCGCAATTATCAAGAGCAGTAAGGCGGCGAACGATGAGACAACCTACACATGGAGGAAGGCAGCATGAACACGCGCAACCTGTTGAGCAGTTTGCTGGTAGCAGCTCTGAGCATTCCAATGAGTGGCTGCGCTGCCACGGTGGGCCAGCAGTTCCGCGACATCATGGCGGACATCGACGCGCAATGCCGCAAGGACAAGATGGGGCCGTACCTCGACCCGAACGATCCGCACTACATCGACAAAAGACCGATAACCGACTGCGATATTCTGAAGGTCAAACCTGCCGATCCGCTGGCGACGGAGGAGGGGCGGTTTGCGTACTCGATCAAACTTCCTGCACCGCACGACAAGCTGAAAGCTGAATACCGTCCCGGCATGGGAGCGGAAACCTACTTTAAATCTCTGTGCGAGAAGGATGCGGGGGAGTGGGTGTTCAAAACTGTTGAGGGCGTGGAGGGGGTGTTTCAGGGGCGTAATTATCAGCCATTTAATGACTCCAGTTTGATATTCCAAATGAATGAAGCTAACGAAATACTGGACAAGAACATGGAAGATAGATTGGTGCAACCTTATCACGGTCGCTTCAATTTTATGGAACGACCACGCGAACAGGGTGAGACAAACAAGCTATACGTCCGTTTTTTTCGTGGTACGGAAGTGCCGGGACATTACAAGATTGGTACGCAAAAGAACAAGCACCCAGTTTATGTACCTTACATTGTCAACATGGAGCAAATCGATACACTCAATAGCCATTATGGGTTTACGTGGCGGCAGATTTCTACTAGCGACATGTTGGAGAGCGGCATTACGGGTGGAGAGACAATCATTTATGACCGAGCAACAAGCGAAGTGCTGGCATTCAGGCGATTTTTTTACCGGTATTGGCCAGAATCGAATTCCAGATATACGCGCTTGACCAATGGGGATAGTTGCCATCATCCAAATTTCCCAAAAAGCGTAGCAGCATTTATTCAAAGTGTATTAGTTCCTATCAATCCAGCAGAATAAAAGGAGAGCGACATGAGCACAAATATTAAGGCGTGGTATGACTTCGTGTTACAGCAAATGGCCGCTGAATCGTATGTGAATCAGTCTGATATTTTTGGTGGACCATTGTCAGTGCGACAGGTGTCGATGTACGGCAGCAATAATCCAAGTTATCAGAATGGATTGCCTGAAACCAAAGACATCCTCCCCGGCGCAACCCGCATGACCGCCACGCAGGCGAACGATTTTCTGACCCACTACACCATCGTTAGCCACATCCCCAACACCGCCAGCGGTTTCTCTGCGACCCTGATGCGCGACAACCAATCCGGTGCATACACACTATCGATCCGCTCCACCGAATACTTTAACGCTAGCCAAGGCGGAGACTGGATGCGCGACGGCTTACCCGGTGCGGACGGCGAAATCGGCGGTAAAGGTTTTGCCTTCGGCCAGATCGCCAGCATGGAAAGTTATTACGACCATCTCAAGCTCGGAGAAAGCTTCGATGCGACGACAGGCGCATGGGTGAGCGATCCGGCGCTGGACGATTTCAAGAACCAATTTGGCACGGGAGGAACCGGCGGCGTGCTCAACGTTTCCGGCTACAGCCTCTCCGGCCAACTGGCCGACACATTCAAGGCGTTGCACCCGGAAGTGAATCAGGCCTGCGTGTTCAATGCCACGGGCATGGGCAACATAAGCAACGGCACGCTGAGTACCATGGTGAACGACCTGCGCGCCCGGCTGTTAGCGGCGGGAATCAATCTTGCAGACCCGAGCAGCCAAAATATTTATGCGGTTGTTGATCCCTTGGACTCGTCTGTCAAATCGCCCTATCAGACTATCGTCGATGACATTGTGTCGAGCTACGGCACCAGCTACGACAAGTTCGGCGGCGACACATTGACACCGAACAACACCGCCCAACTTTTTGGGCGCGGCGCGCACAACGATCTCGAACTGGTCGCCAACGCGGGCGACCATGTGCCCGCCACGATGATCTTCATCGAAGACCAGCCGAACGTGCAAGGCACCGGCCCCATCTCCTTGCTCGACTCGCTGACGGGCACGACCAGCGACTACGGCACGACCCACTCGATTACGTTGCTCGCGGACAGCCTGGCCGTGATGAGCGTGTTCGAGAGGCTCGGGCTGGACATGAGCGCAAACGCCATCGACACAAGCACCGGCCTGCGGGATATGTACAACATCCTTGCCGCCGGCTCCAACCAATTGGGGGTGGGATTGCTGCTGAGCAACGGCACGGCAGATGGCAACTCGCTGGAGAAGAGCGTGGAGGCTTTGGCCAAACTCATCGTCGGTGAAACTGCGTTCAGTGCGATCTTGGGTGGACGCCAGGAATTCGCTTACGGACAGTCCGGCGGACAATTCAGCAATCTGGATAACCGGGGCAAGTTTTACGAAGTGTTGAACGCCATCGATCAAGCGTTAACGGGCAGCACAGCGACATTGCGAGTCGAAACCTTGGTCGGAAACAAGAATGCGGACGCCTTGCTTGCTGCGGCAACCGATACGCAAAACCCGGATAGGGCGATGGCTTACCGTTATGCCTTGCTCAACGGCAATCCGTTCGCCGTCCTTGGATTCGATTATGGTCAGCGCAACATCAGCCATGAACTCGACCTGTACGACCCGGCGACCGGCGTTGGCGGAATCAGCCTCGAATACCTAAAAGAGCGCGCCGCCTTTATCGAGCGCAAGATTTACTACAGCCTGCACGATGCCTCCTATAACATTGCAGACAACATGAGTGTGCCGGGCTACGACATCAATAATCCGGGGAACGATGTTCCGGGAAATACCGACATCTATGTGAACAACAACGCACGGTGGGAAGACCGAGCCACCGGCATCGTGTTGCAACGGTCGGGCATCACCGCTGACACCCGCCGCGTCATCTTCGGCTCGGATGCGAACGAAACGGACATCACCGGCGCGAACGCAGCCGATGCCCTGTTCGGCGGAGGCGGCGATGACAAACTGACCGGGGGCCGAGGCAACGACCACCTCGAAGGTGGGCGGGGGAACGACACCTACGTTTACACCCAAGGCGATGGCCTCGATACGATTCTGGACACGGACGGCAACGGCCAGATCAAAATCGACACCATCACCCTCAGCGGCGGTAACCAGTACGGCGACAATCGTGTCTTCTGCGGCAAGGACGCGACTGGCGCGAGCCATCTCTACACCGTCGTCGCGGAGAACAAAGATGACCAAGGCAACCTCGTCAGCCGCGACCTGATCGTCGATGGCGCGCTGCTCATCAAAGGCTACATCCCGACAGCAGGCAATCACCTGGGCATCGACCTGACCGCCGCCGTGGCCGATGTTAACCCGACCACCACCCTCGACATCGTCGGCGACTTTGGTCCAAAGGATTTTTACGATGCCAGCGGCAATGTGTATTACCAATACGACGGCCTGAACAACCTCGTTACCGACCCCAATAAAAAAGGCACACGTAACGACATCCTTTACGGCTCGACAGGAAACGACCACATCACCAGCGAAAATGGAGACGACACCATAGATGCAAGCTTTGGCGGTGTTAGCGACATCCTCGATGGGGGAGCGGGGCGCGACATCGTTATTGCAGGCACGGGCAATGATATCCTGATCGGAGGGACTGAGGGTGACCTCCTTAATGGAGGCGCAGGCGACGACCGCATTTATGCCGGTACCCAAGTGGATGCAGCCACAGCTATTGCTCAAGGTAATCCTTCGACAGTCTCAGGACAGGCGACTGGCGCAGGACAGCAAGGAGACTGGCTCACCGGTGGTGATGGCAGCGACACTTTGGTCGGCAGCAACGCCGACGATGTCCTCAGCGGCGGAGCCGGCGGCGACCTCCTCATAGGCGGGGCGGGTGACGACAGCATCTTTGGCGACATCAACTGGAGAGCAGGCTCCCTCAATTGGACAGTCACCGACACTGCCGCAGGTCGCCTGTTCTCGCCCGCAATAGGCAGCGCATCTCCAACCGACACCACCGGCTCGGCGGATGTCATCTACGCCGGGGAAGGCCGCGACTGGGTAAAGGCAGGCGGTGGGAACGACGTGGTATTCGGTGAGAACGGCAATGACCAACTGAGCGGCAACGGCGGAAACGACAGCCTGCTCGGCGGAGCGGGCGAAGATATTCTGATCGGTGATGGAGGAGAGATCGGCATCGATCCCGGCAGTAATCCCGGCAGCGACTATTTGGACGGCGGAGCCGACAAGGACGTCATCTTCGGCGGCGCGGGAGACGACATCATCGTCGGCGGCACAGGTGACGACACACTGTATGGCGAAGCGGGGCAGGATACCTACATTTTCAATCGTGGCGATGGCAACGACACCGTTTACGACCTTAAGGCCGAGAACAACATATTTCGCTTCGGTGCTGGCATCAGCGAGAAGGATATCACCCTGCGCCTGGGCTCCCTCATGCTCGATCTGGGCAACGGTGATGCCGTCCACATCAGGAACGTGGAGCACCGCGCGCCCACCCAACAGGAACTGGATGCCGGGATACATCAGCAGGGGGATGTGATTGACACCCTCGCCGACTTCGACCGCAACGACGTCTTCAACAGCTCCAGCATCGGCGGCTTCGAGTTTGCCGACGGCACGACCCTCAGCACCACCGAACTTCTGGCGCGCGGCTTCGATCTCGACGGCACCAGCCTCGACGACACCCTCACGGGCACCAACACCACCGACCGCATTAATGGACTCGACGGCAACGACACCTTAGCGGGCAACGACGGCAACGACATCCTGAATGGCGGCGCGGGCGACGATGCCTTGAGCGGCGGCAACGGCGCCGACTGGCTGGATGGCGGTGCAGGCTACGACACCCTCGACGGCGGTGGCGGGGCGGACACCTTTACGTTAAGGCTGGGGGCCGGGCAAGACACGATCATCAATGCCGACTACCGTGACAATATCGTCTTCGGCGCGGGCATTGCGGCATCGAGCGTGGTTGCCAGCGCTTCGGATGCCGGGTTGCTCTTGAGTTATGGCCCTTCGACAGGCTCAGGACAGGCGGGCGACTCGGTATTGCTCGCCGGCACGTACCCCGATGAACTGCGTTTCGCGGATGGCTCCACCCTCAAAGTCGATCAACTGTTCGTGGCACAAGGCGGCACGCCCGGATATGACGTGGCTGGCGATGGGACGGATCAAACCTTGGCGGACACCTCCGGTTGGGCGGGTTCGTTCAGCGGCGGCGCGGGCAATGACACCCTGCTGGGCGGCGGACGCGGCACGACTTACCACTTCAATCCGGGCGATGGGACCGACAACCTGATCGACCTGGGCGGAGTGGACACAGTGTCATTCGGGACGGGCATCACGGTGAACGACATCGCCTTCGCCTATGAGAACTGGGGCGACTACTCGCCCAGATTCAAGGTGTATTACGGCGCTGCGGCAGGCGACGTGATCTCCATCCTCAACGGCGAACAGGGCGCGATTGAGCAATTCAGCTTTGCGGACGGCACCAGCTACAGCTTCGCCGAACTCGCCGCGCTAAAAGGATTCATTGCTCCAGCGGAAACTACGGTCGGCTCACTGATTCAACCGTGGGGCAACGAGCAGATTGTCGTGGGTGCGGCGGGTAACGACGTCATCCAGGCTGGCAACGACTCGAGCGTCATCTATGCCGGGGGCAAAGGCGACGACCGGATTCAAATATCGGAGAACGACGGCATGGGTGTTGCCCGCTTGCTGTTCAATGCGGGCGACGGACACGACACCATCAGCGTCGTCAAGAATTCTGTCTTCAACCATATGCCGGAGAACACGGTATTGACGTTCGGCAGCGGCATCAACCCGAATTCTCTGACCTTTGGCGAATCGAACCGGACCGTGGAATACCGCAATGCCTGGGGAACGGTCTATTACACCTACACCGTCACCGACCTGACCATCGGTTACGGCACAGCGGGCGACAGCATCCTGGTCCAGGGGGGATTGGACAACAGCGCGTATTTCGAATTTGCGGATGGCAGCAGACGTTCGTATCTGGGAATGTTCGGCCTGGAAGCGGGGAGTGTTTCCGGTGGCGGACAAGCGGGAGCCTCGTATCAGTTCGATCTCGGCAGCGGCTCACAGGTGATCGATGGAAACTCGGTGGGAGTGGGCGGCCAGCCGATTTCTTCGGTGACGTTTGGCGCGGGCATCACGCCGGACATGGTGAGCCTGGGGCTGGGCTCGCTGCTGATCCGCGTGGGAGATCCTTCGACAGGCTCAGGACAAGTTGACGAATTGCATATCGCCGACTTCAACCCAAACGATGCTTACGCGGCAAACCAGATTCAAAGCTTCCGGTTTGCCGACGGCACGACATTGTCTTATAGCCAATTGATCGATCTGGGCTTCGATCTCAAGGGCAGCGCGGGAGACGACACGATCACCGGCACCAGCGCCACCGACCGGATCGACGGACTGGACGGCAACGACACGCTTGATGGCGGGGTGGGCAACGACGTTCTGAGCGGCGGTGCAGGCGACGACATCTACCTGTTCGGTTATGGCGATGGCGTTGATCGTATTTACGACTACGGCGCGAACGCGAGCCTAGACAAGCTGTCGTTCAAGGATTCAGTGAATCCCGGCGATGTCAGGGTGGTGCGCAATGGCGATGATCTTGAGCTGCATCTGGCGGGCTCTGCCGATATCGCGGTGCTGTCCAACTGGTATGTGGACAACGCGCACCGGATCGAGCAAGTGCAGTTTGCGGACGGTACGGTGTGGGACAAGCAGGCAATCGCGGCAATGACGGGGGCGCTGATTTCGGCTCAGCCCTTGGCCGATCAAACAGCGCTCGAAGACGGCGCATACCGCTTTGCGATTCCGGCAGATGCTTTCAGCGAAATGAACCTGACTTACACGGCCACGATGGCGGACGGGAGCCCGTTGCCGGATTGGCTGAGCTTCGATGCGGCCACTGGGGCTTTTAGCGGCACGCCTTCCAACGGGGATGTGGGTAGTTTGGAGCTTTCGGTGGCGGCGGCGAACGCTGGCGGGCAATCGGCCAATACCCTCTTTGTGCTGGAGGTGACAAATGTCAACGATGCGCCGACGGTGGCGAATCCAGTTGCAGACCAATCTGGATCGGCGGGACAGGCATTGAGTTTTTCCATTGCAAGCGGCGCTGTTGCAGCGGATGGTTCAATGACGGATACGACCGATGCGGGTACGGCGGATCAAGTCTGGACGAGTTATGACAGTTATGTGGAAGGTGTCGTCAGCAACGATATTTTTTCGTTTGCGCGCGGTGCAGGTAATGTCTATTTCTTCGATTGGGATACGACCGCAGGGAACGTAGATACCATCCAGCTTGCCGATGTGCTGCCTTCCGATGTGACGGTATCGCAGGACGAGTGGGGCGGTGTGATCGTCTCCGTCAATGGCACGGGCGATAGCCTGTTTTTGGATCGTTGGCTTTACTCTGATACCTACAAGATCGAGCAGCTTGTTTTTGCGGACGGAACGGTTTGGGGGGTGAGCGACATCCAATCCAGACTTTCCACTGCGCCGACAGCAGGTAATGATTACATCGCTGGAACCGACGGGAACGATGCCATCAAGGCATTAGCCGGAAATGATCGGCTAGCCGGCGGTGCAGGTGACGACACATTGCTGGGTGGCGCGGGGCACGATGTGCTGGAGGGCGGGAGCGGAAGCAACATCCTGAGCGGCGGCAGTGGCTCGGATGATATGACTGCCGACTGGAGCTACACGGATACCGCCAATGACCTGCTGGATGGAGGCTCGGGCGATGATTATCTTTATGCCTCCATTTCTAACGATTTATTGATTGGAGGCGAGGGCAACGACGAATTGAGCGGCGATGACGGCAACGATGTTGTGCTGTTCAATCGCGGCGATGGTAAGGACTGGCATTACTCGGAGTCGGAAAACGGTGTGCCACTGATGGAACGCACGGATACCGTTTCACTGGGAGGTGGAATCGGTTACTCCGATCTGTCGTTCAGCCGCAATGGGAGCAATCTGATCCTGAATGTCGGTAATGGCGAGTCGATTGTTTTTTCGAGTTGGTTCAACACGTCGTGGCAGGACAACAAGGCGATCAGTACGCTGCAGGTCATTGCCGAATCGATGCCGGGGTACGATCCAAATTCCGACGATCCGTTATTGAACCAACGAATCCAGCAGTTCGATTTCGCCGGATTGGCGAACCGGTTCGAAGCCGATCTGGCGATCGATCCGACGATTACTATTTGGCAACTAGCACCGCATCTGGCGGATTTCTCGCTGGGCGGATCGGATACTGCGGCCATCGGTGGTGACATGGCCTATCTGTACGGCAAGAACGACAACCTGGATGGGTTGAGCGAAGCCGAGTTGCGCGCGCAATTGAACGATGCGGGATTCGGCAAGGGCAATCAAACGTTGACCAAGGCAATGCCGGCGGTGGGAATCGGTGTGTTCGACGATGTGGATTTCATCCATGGCGACAGCCTGACTTATACCGCAACGTTGGCGGATGGTTCGACGTTGCCATCATGGCTCACGTTCGATGCGGCGACGGGAATATTTAGCGGCGTACCGGGGAACGGCGATGCGGGCATCCTGCATGTGGCGGTGACGGCCACCGATACCGGCGGACTTTCTGCGACCACGAATTTTGCGTTGACGGTTACGGGTAATGGGCCAATCAATGTCGCTCCGTTGGCCTCGGCTGACACGGTGACTGCGAGTGAAGATGCCGCACAGTTCGCCATTTCTGCTGCCGATCTGCTGGCCAACGATACCGACCCGGATGTCGGCGATACGCTCGCGCTTACCGGCTTCGATGCTACGACTGCATTGGGTAATACCGTTACCCAAGATGCCAGCGGCAGTCTCTCACTCGATATCGGCAACGATTGTCAATCGCTGGGTACAGGCCAAACTGCCACCGATAGTTTCGGCTACACCATCAGCGACAACACTGGCGCAACGGCCAGCAGTGTTGTAGAGGTAACCATTGTCGGTGCGAACGATGCGCCTGTTTTAGCAACGCTCATTGCCGCTCAGCAGGCCAACGAAGATGCGGCATTCAATTTTGCTATCCCGGCGAATACGTTCACCGATATCGACAACGGCGATACGCTGACCTATAGCGCGAAACTGTCCGATGGCAGTTCACTCCCCAGTTGGCTGGTCTTCGATGCCGCCAGCCAGATATTCTGCGGCACGCCGCTCAATGGGGATGTGGCCAATTTGAACGTCGTGGTGACGGCTACCGACACGGGCGGGCTGAGCGCATCCGGCGCGTTCAACCTCAACGTCGCGAACGTCAACGACGCACCGATAACATCCGATGATGCCGTGGCGACAAACGAGGATGCGGCGGCGATCTTGATTGCAACTGCCGACCTGCTGTTGAACGACACCGACATCGACGCGGGCGACACTTTTATCGTGAGCGGATTCGATGCGGTTTCCGCGAACGGCAATGCCGTCGCACGGGATGCAGTCGGCAATCTGCTGTTCGACCTCGGCAACCGCTACCAGTCGCTGGCACAAGGTCAGACTGCGACCGACACCTTCAGCTACACCGTGAGCGATACGGCGGGTGCGATTTCAACCGCCACGGTGAATGTCACCATCAACGGCCTCAACGATGGCCCGGTCACCCAAGACGACTTTGTGGGCATGTCGCAAGACACGGTACAACCGGCCACCGGCAACGTGCTTATCAACGACAGCGATATCGATCAAGGAACGGTGCTCAGCGTGGCGAATGCCGGTGTCATCGCCGGAAACTACGGCAGCCTGACGTTGAATGCGGATGGAAGCTATCGCTACATACTGAATAACGCTTTGGTGCAATCTCTGGGGGCGGGACAGAGCGTCACCGAGACCTTCGCCTACCGGGCGACAGACGGCATCGCCGTCACACCGGCGACATTGACGGTGATGATCGATGGTGCAAACGACGCCCCCATAGTGGCAACTCCGATTGCGGGTCAGCAAACCAACGAAGATGCACCGTTCAGTTTCACTATCCCGGCGGGCAGCTTCACCGACATCGACCATGGCGACGTGCTGACCTACAGCGCGACGCTGTCCGATGGCAGCGCGCTGCCGACTTGGCTTAGCTTCGACGCGGCGACGCAAACCTTCAGCGGCACACCGGCCAACGGGGATGTGGGCAACCTGAACGTGCTGGTGACGGCGACCGACACGGGCGGCTTGAGCGCGTCCAGCGCGTTCAACCTCAACGTCGTCAACGTCAACGACACCCCGACGGCGAATGCCGATACCGGAGCGGCTATCGAAGATGGCGGCGCAGTGCTGCTCGATGCTGCAACTTTGCTGGCAAACGATACCGACCCTGATTTCATCCACGGCGACGCGCTCAACATCGTCGGGGTATCGCAAGCATCGTCTGGCGCAGCGGTATCGCTCGTTAACGGTGCGGTGCAATACGATGCGGGAACCCTGTTCCAATCGCTGGCGCAAGGCCAGACCGCCACCGACACCTTCAGCTACACCGTGAGCGACACGGCGGGGGCGACCAGCACCGCCACCGTCACCATGACCATTGCCGGTGTGAATGACAGGCCGGTCACGGCAAACGATGCGGCTGCGGTGCAGGAAGATGGCGTCCTCGTTGCCACTGGTAACGTACTGACCAACGACGCCGACGTGGATCAGGGCGCCGTGTTGAGCGTCGCCAATGCGGGCACGCTGCAAGGAATCTATGGCAGCTTGGTGCTGAACGCCGACGGCAACTACAGCTACGCGCTGGACAATGCCTCGCTCGCCGTGCAATCGCTCGCCGCCGGACAAGTCGTCAGCGAAACCTTCTCCTATCAGGCGACCGACGGCGTCGCGACAACTCCGGCCACGCTCACCGTCACGATCACCGGCAGCAACGACGCCCCTGTCGCGCAGAACGATAGCGCGACCGTAGACGAGGACAGCCTGTTTACGATCCAATCGGATGCGCTGTTGGCGAACGACACTGATGCGGACATCGGCGACACCAAAACCATCAGCCGTGTGGACGGTGTTTCCGCATCGGGCGCAGCGGTTTCGCTTGTCATTTCGACAGGCGCAGGACTGGGACGCGCGGTGCAGTACGATCCTTCGACAAACTCAGGACAGGTTAACAGCACCTTGTTCCAGTCGTTGGCGCAAGGCCAGACCGCCAACGACACCTTCGGCTACACCGTGACCGACAGCGCGGGGGCGACCAGCACCGCCACCGTCACCATGATCATCACCGGTGTAAACGATGCCCCCGTGACCGCCGCAGACGACGCGACCGCCTTGCAAGAAGATGCGAGCATCACCGCCAGCGGCAACGTGCTCGCGAACGATAGCGATATCGACCAAGGCGCGGTGCTCGTCGTAGCGAATGCGGGCGTGTTCGCGGGCCAATACGGCCAACTCACGTTGGCTGCCGACGGCAGCTACAGCTACGCGCTGGACAACGTCTCGCTTGGCGTCCAGTCGCTGGCCGCAGGACAGTTCGTCACCGAGACCTTTGCCTATGAGGCCAGCGACGGCATCGCATCGACAGCCTCTACTTTGAGCGTCAGCATCGCCGGAGCGAACGACGGCCCGGTCACCGTGAACGACACGGCTGCCGTGCAGGAAGATGCCATCCTCGTTGCCTCCGGCAACGTGCTCGCGAACGACAGCGATATCGATCAGGGCACAGTGCTGAGCATCGCCGATGCCGGTGTCCGCGCGGGCAGCTACGGCAATCTGACGCTTGCGGCGGATGGCGGCTACACCTATAGCCTCGACAACACCTCAATCACGGTGCAGTCGCTGGGACGCAGCATGCAGGTCGCCGAACACTTCGGCTACACCGCCACGGACGGCATCGCCAGTACAGCCTCGGTGTTGGATGTATTCCTGAGCGGGACGAACGATGCACCGATACTGGTATCGCCACTGGACGACCAGTACCTCCGGAGCGACGAGCACTTCTCGTGGCAGATGCCAGCCGAGAGTTTCACCGACATCGATCAGGGGGACATACTGGACTATACGGCGACCATGGCCGACGGCTCCGCACTGCCGGAATGGCTGGAGTTTGACGCCGCCACCCGAACCTTCTCGGGCGAAGCTCCAAAAGAGAGAAGCTCCCTGGATGTCCGCATCACCGCCACCGACAAGGTCGCCGCAACCGGCAGCACCGCAGGCAGCCTCTCGGCTTCCGATGTATTCCAGATCACGGTTAGTCGCGGCAACGAAGGCGTGGGCAACGGAGAGGATGTGCCGCCACCGGGCCATGATGAAAACTCGAACGACGGTGCCGGCAGTTCGCCCGGCCATCCGGGAAGCGGAGGCGGCAACAATCATGCTGCGGATTCCGGTTCGCATTCGAACAAGGATGAATCCGATGATCGTTCTTCCGACAGGAAGTCAAACAAAGACGATGGCCACGCGAAGGATGGCGAAGACAACGCCAGCCGTAACACCGACGAATTGATCCAATCGTGGTTCGACAGGGAAAGCGAAAGCGAACAGTTTTCCTCCTTTAGCCAGATGGAGCGCAACGGCGAACGCGGTAGCCAGACCGAATGGCAGGTGAACCGGAATGTCGCCCAAGGCGTCGGCGGCGATGTCAGTGATGAATGGGAACGGATGAACGCGCGGCTCAAGCAGCATCTGGAACAGAGCGGAGGCGACGAAGGCAGCTTCGCCGACAGCGCGGGTGCCGGATCGTTCGGGCTATACGGTTCGGGCCAGCAAAATATTTCCCTGTCCGGCATGGGCAACAGCCAACAACTGAAGGGATTCGCGGGGCTCAAGGAGGGACTGGAACGATTGGCGGCTTGACCCCGGCGAACATGGCGGGCGGGATAGTCGGCGACTTGCACGGTTTTATTGTGCTTGGTCGAATGGCTAATTGATCCGGCAGGGGCAGCGGTTTTCGTAGGAGCGGCTTTCACCCTAAAGGGTACGAGAGCCGCGAAGGGATGCGGATGTGCGGCGTGTCCAATCGCGGCTGAAGCCGCTCCTACAGGGGCGGTGGTTTGCGTGGGGGCGACTGTGTTTTCCCCGAACAAAATAATTCAAGTAAGGGTTGTGTATGCACTATTCCCGGCAAGACATGTTGTGGCTGATCGGCAGCCTGTCCCGCGTATTCCGCATTCCGTTCGACCCGCAACTCATCACCCAGCAATTCCCGCCGCCGTATTCCCGCACCTCGCTGCTCAATGCCTTGCAGGCTTTGGATTTCAAGGTCGGGGAGATGGAGCTGGACGAGGAGGGTATCGCGACGCTTGAGCGCATCCCGTTTCCTGTGGTGGCGTTTGTGCGCGAAGACGAAGATGCGTCTCTTGTCGGTCGGGCGGCACCTGTCCTGAGCGAGCCGAAGCGGCCCGACATGGTGGGCGTAGCCCACCCTACAGCCGAACTTGCTGCTGGTGGAACGGATGCGTCGCCCGCCACGCCCGTGCTGCTGGTCAAGGCCGACGAAGAATGCGTGTTGTTCTTCCGCGTCGGGGCCGATGAGCCGGAAACCATTCCGCTATCCGAATTCAGCAAACACTTCCGCACCGACATCCTGTTGGTCGCGCGCGACACCGCGCAATCCGCTGCCGAGCTCGAAGAAGAGCAGTCCGCCTCCGCCCCGCAGCCCGGTTCGCCTGGACACACCCCGTTCGGCTTCCGCTGGTTCGTGCCGGAGTTGATGAAGCATAAGCGCGTCTGGCGCGACATTCTGATCGCATCGTTTGCGATCCAGTTGGTCGGGCTGGTCACGCCGCTGTTCACCCAGGTCATCATCGACAAGGTTATCGTCCACCAGACCCAGAGCACCCTGATCGCCATCGCCGCCGGGCTGGTGATGTTCATGCTGTTTTCCAGCGCGATGACCTGGCTGCGTCAGTACTTCGTGCTGCACACCGGCAACCGCATCGACGCGGTGCTGGGCAGTCAGGTGTTCCGCCACCTGTTGCACCTGCCGCTGCCGTATTTCGAGCATCGGCCTACCGGCACGCTGGTTGCCCGCCTGCACGGCGTCGAGACCGTGCGCGAATTCATCTCGGGTGCGGCCGTTACGCTGCTGCTCGATCTGCCGTTCCTGTTCATCTTCATCGCGGTGATGTTTTGGTACAGTTGGCAGCTCACGCTGATCGCGCTGTTGCTGCTGTCGCTGATTACCGCACTGAGCTTCACCGTCACGCCCGCGTTGCGCGACAAGCTCAACCACCAGTTTCTCTTGGGCGCGAAGAATCAGGCTTTCGTCACCGAATACGTCGCCGGCATGGAGACCGTCAAATCGTTGCAGATGGAGCCGGTGCTGGAACACAAATACGGCGACCTGCTGTCGAACTACCTCGCCGCCGGATTCGCCACGCGCCAGTTGTCGAACAGCTACAACGTCGTCGCCAATGCGCTGGAACAGATCATGACGCTGTCCATCCTCGTAGTGGGCGCGCTGCTGGTGATGCGGAACGACGGTTTCACCATCGGTATGCTGGTCGCGTTCCAGATGTTCGCCGGACGCATGAGCCAGCCGATGCTGCGCCTGGCTGGCCTGTGGCAGGAATTCCAGCAGGCCGACATTGCCGTCAAGCGTCTGGGCGACCTGATGGATGCGCCCGCCGAACCGCATGCGCTGGTGCCCGCCCGCGCCCGCAGCGGGGCAGGGGGCAAGGTCGAGTTGAAGAACGTCAGCTTCCGCTACAGCGACAAACACCCCTACCTGTACCGCAGCCTCGACCTGACTCTGAACGCAGGCAAACTCAGCGTGCTGATGGGCCCCTCCGGTTGCGGCAAGAGCACGCTGGGCAAGATGCTGCAAGGCTTCTACTGGCCGACCGATGGCAGCATCCTGCTCGACGGTTACGACATCCGCCACCTCGCCGCCAACGAACTGCGCGCCAACTTCGGCGTCGTGCCGCAGGAGACGCGCTTGTTTTCGGGCACGCTGTTCGAGAACCTGCAACTGGCCAATCCTCACGCCAGCTTCGAAGAAATCGTCCACGCCTGCCAACTGGCCGAGATCCATGCGGTGATCGAACAACTGCCGCAGGGCTATCAGACCCCGGTTGGCGAGAACGGTATCGGCCTGTCCGGCGGACAGCGCCAGCGCATCGCCATCGCCCGCGCGCTGCTCAAGCGTCCGCGCGTGCTGATCTTCGACGAAGCGGTCAGCAATCTCGATCAAGTCACTGCGGAGCATTTCGCCGGCACGATCAACAAACTCAAGGGAAAAGTCACGATGCTGTTCATCACCCACCAGTTGCCCAAGGCCTTGCAGGTGGACGAGACGATAGACTTCGGCAAGTTGACGGCGAATCGCTCCTGAGTTTTCGTGCATCACTGCTGTTTTTCCTAGTGGCTCATAGGACTCAATGGCTCTTTACCTTCCAGTTTGAGGGCCTTGTTTCTTCGATGCCCCGACCCATATCTGCATGCCGGACATGTCAGATTTCGCGAGATGATTTCCGCATCAGGTAGCGTTATTTCCTTTCGAATTGTCCGTTTAAATTGTCCATCGCTAACATAATTGTTGCTATTAAACAATATGCCGAAATGCATATGTATTTCGACCTAAATGCATATGCATTTAATCGAAATATCTATGTAATTCATGAAAATGCATAGATATTCTTTGTTGTTGACTAAGCGGGTTCAGGTCAATAACAATCCGCGTCCGGTTGTGGGAGCAGCATTCTAGAGAATGCTCACAACACGTAGCTCCGTTCATGCCAAAGACAAGACCCGGAACAGGCCGGTCATGAATGGGGCAAGCAGAAACGCTGTGCCCATACACAAGTAAAAACAACAACAGTAGCGAACTGCTGCGCATATCGAAGCTCGGGCATCTTTAGTTCAGGAATGCTTGTCGCTACATGGGATAAAACCATCGCTGGTGATGTCGGTTTGACCCGGCTTCGTTCTGTCAGGGCAGTTTGAACAGGGAAAAAATGATACACGCAGCCGTATCCCATATTGCCAATCAACTGAACCAGTTCCTGAAAAGGTCGTTCGACCTCAACGAGGACGTGGTTGTGCTATCCAACATCATGGAGCAGGACGGAACGCTTGCGCCCAATATCAACAACAAGCTGGTCGTGTTCCTAGTCAACGTCGAAAAAGAAACGGCCTCTTCGCGCCCGGGCAATCTGGGCAGCTTCGACCGATCCGCTTCGAGCTATCCGCCGGTGTTCCTGAATCTGTATGTCATGGTCGCGGGAAATTTCGGCTGCAACAATTACGCGGAGGCCCTCAAGTTTCTGTCGAATACGGTCAGCTTCTTCCAGCGTCAACCGGTGTTCGACCATCAGGTGACTCCCGAGCTGGACAAGCGGATCAACAAGCTGGCGCTGGATATCGAGAACCTGAACATCCAGGACTTGAGCAGCCTGTGGGGGATGTTGAGCGGGAAATACCAGCCGTCGATCTTGTACAAGGTCAGGATGGTTGGGTTCGATGCGGGCGATGTCCTGAGTCAGCTTTCTCCCATCAAGGGATATCAGGGTTCGGTGACTTGAGCCGGGAATGTCATGGGATCTTTTCGATCATTGTTTAGCGTTTCCGTGGAGCACGGCTATTTCGCGGATGGCGCATGGAAGGGGCTGGACTTTGTCCCTGTGCCGGCAACGGCGAAGGTGATCAACGGCGCCAATGTGCTGGTCAGGCCAACGAAGAACGGCGTGGCGGTGTTCTACGACGAGAGCAGGTCGGAAGCCCTGCGGCTTTATGCGAAAGACGCGAACGGCGCGTTGTGTTTCAGCTTCAAGGTCTATGCAAAAGACCGGACGTTTGCGAACTACACCTCGGTTGCCATGCGTAACGGAAATGATGTTCTGTATTTCGACAATCGGTGGCGCGATATCGGCCCGGGAGACGGGAAGGTTCGGCTGAGTAAGGAAGATTCCGTGTCCGAAAAGGATTTCATGGATATCGGCAGCCTGGTCGCCGAAGACATTCTTTGCGACAGGGACAGGCGGGTGCCGCCGGATTTTGTGGTGAGTGTCTGTGTGGAGCCCGGAGTGGGCGACGACACATCTGCGGCATCGGGATGGCGGGCTCGGGATTGCTTCATCCGGTTCGATGCCAGACGGGCTTACTGGAAGTATCACTTGCTGGGGGACATGAACAGGAGCAATCCCTTTATCGTCGATCTCGACAGCCGGGTGGAGTTCGAGTTTTGTGGCGAAGTGATGTTGTTGGGAGACAGGCCGGCAAAGGTGTTCAGGTCGAAGGTGTTGATTCCCGTGCTGGAGAAATCGACTTGCCGCTTCCAGTTGCGGGAGCAGGGGCCGGGAACGGGAAAGGTGCTGGTCAAGCGCTTGCCGGTCGCGTCCGAAAGCAGGCTGGGCATGGAAGTGATCGACGGCAAGAGAGAGATCGTCGCAGAAAGTTTTATCAATTGTTGAGTTGTCGATTGATGTTGGTGGAGCACGTGTTTCAAGAGAGCAGGTTCGATTTACGTTAGGTAAGTTAACTATTGAAAGGGGGCAACATGGGAGCTATGAAAACACCCGGCGTTTATATCGTCGAGAAAAGCGCCTTTCCGAATTCGGTCGTGGAAGTCGCAACAGCGGTGCCTGCTTTTATCGGTTATACCGAAAAAGCGGACAACAAAGGCAAGTCGCTGAGCAATCAGCCCTGGCGGATTACGTCGATGGCCGAGTTCCAGAATTATTTCGGTTTCGGTCCTTCGGTGCAGTTCAGTTTGACAGAGGCAGCGACGCCGCCTGCGGCTCCGCCATCGATTTCCGTGGGCGGCAAGGACTACATGCTGGAGCAGTCGCAGGGAAAATACCTGCTGTACTACAGCATGATGCTGTTCTTTCAGAACGGCGGCGGGCCTTGCTACATCGTGTCGATAGGCAGTTACGGCGATGATGTGGCTATGGATAAGCTCACGGGCGGCATCGATCTGCTGGTCAAGGAGCAGGAACCCACTATCGTG
>MGWR01000025.1:0-43667 GCA_001801085.1 Gallionellales bacterium GWA2_60_142
GTGAGCGATGCCAAGGCTGGCTTGCAGCGATACTTCGCACGTTACAACCAGATCAGGCCGCATTCGTCGCTTGACGACAAAACACCGGATGAGTTCTTTTTCGAAAACCTGCCGGCACTGCCCAAAGCAGCGTAGGCATTAACCGCAAGGCTTCCACTTAAGAAATGGAATACTGTCCAACTGAGCGGAGCCACCTCTCTTCGCTTACCTCGCAGAGGCTCTTGCGCCCTCCGGGTGATGACGCCCTACACTGAACGCCTTAAGCAGATTGGAGCACGCAGAACAATGACTTCGTCTCAGCATGACATGATTAGACCATCGTCTCTCCACGGTGCGGTGGGCATCATCCGAGCGACATTCCCGGCAGAGGAATTGCAGGCTTGGGCTGCCCAGCCGGAGGGCAGCGCGGGCGGGCAAGCCCATTTCGAGCTTGGCATGTGGATTCGAAATAATTGGGTACATGGATCAGGCTCGCCCTTGGCAACCCAGATCGAAAAATTTGCCGGGGTCATCGATGCAGATCAAATTTCCGCTGCCATCGTCAAAGCTTTATGGCGGGTGCTTAACGGCTTACCCTGCTCAGAAATTGAAGAATTGGTTAAGCCATCGCAGTCTCGAATTACTCTTGAGTGGGACTGATGCCATAGCTCAATAAGCCGCGCGGTCGTCCGCGAAAGCGGCTGGCAGATTCGGATGGAGCGGAAGATCAGTTATTGATCGACATTTGAGCCTGGCCCCTTCCTGTGTTGGCCCCTTTCTGTGTTTCTGCTTGGCTCTGGCATTAGGCAAAACGAACATCTATACTTACATCGTTCTGTACATTTGGAGTTTGCCATGAAACAAGCCACATTCACCGAAGTGCGCAACCATGCCAAGCAGTATTTCGACATCGTCGCATCGGGGGAGTCGGTGCGCGTATTGCGCAATGGCAAGCCTATCGCCGACATTGTCCCCATCGCTGCCGATCTGCCGTCCTGGAAGCGGCGCAAGGCTCAGCCTCTGGTACTGGATTCTATTTCGGTTAGCCGCATGATTATCGAAGAGCGCGCTGCCGGTCTATGAGCAGGTAAAGTCAGATGCGAATTTTTTTCGACTCGTCGGCATTCGTTAAGCGTTATATCAGCGAAGCTGGAACCGATGCCGTGCTGGGTTGGTGCGATCAGGCAACGGAAATAATTTTGTCCGGCATTGCACTCCCGGAAATAATTTCGGCATTTTGCAGGCTGCAACGGGAAGGCAAAATCACCGATACGCAATATCGTCAATTGAAGTCGTTGTTGCTGGCAGACATTGAAGATGCCGCTATTTGCGACCTGTCGCCCATCGTACTGGCACAGGCGGTTTCGAGTCTCGAAAATAACGTACTGCGCGGCATGGATGCCATTCACATCGGCAGTGCGGTTGCGCTGAAAGCTGAGGTTTTTATTTCAGCCGACATGCGCCAGCTTGATGCTGCTGCCCGCATGGGTTTGCGAGTCGAGGCGGTGTAAACGGAAAAGGGGGCAAACCTTTACCTTGCGGCTGGAGGCGATGCAACGGATTTCCATCATCCCGTCCGCAGTTCTCGCATAGCCGCTAATCCTCTTCGTGCTGATGTGAGGCCTTGTTTGCCGCATTCTTGTCCGTCAGGGTCTTGATCAATCCTTCTATGCCGCCCTGTTCCACTTGCTGGGCGAATATGCTGCGGTAAACGATGGCCAGGCTGATTTTCTCCACCGTCAGGTCGAACACCTTCCAGCCGTCGGAAGTTTTTTCCATTTCATAATCCACTGCAATTCGTTGTGCGCCCGGTTTCAGGATGAGCGTTCTGACGGTCACCTTGTCGGCGTCCGGATGCGGGCTGACCGGCATGACTTCCACGGTCTGGTCCCGGTAGCGCGAGAATGCGTTGGCGTATGTGTTCACCAGCAGGTTGCGGAACTCCGTCACCAGCATATCCTTCTGTTTCGGCGTCGCACGATGCCAATCCTTGCCGGCCGCAAGCCGGGTCATGCGCACAAAATCGAAATGCGGCAACACTCGGGTTCCCACTATCGACATCAGGTTGTGCGGGTTGTTTGCCGGATCGACATTTTCCTGCCTGACGGCGGACAGCACTTCCTCCGCGACGTTCCTGATCAGCATGTCCGGTTCCGTCACTTCAGATCGTGCGCCCATCGATGCGAACATCGATGCGCACAGCAGGCACAGCACGATAATTTTCTTCATTGCAACGCACCCCATTCTTTGCCTGCCTTTGTCGGTCTTGTCCCGCATTCACGTTGCCGGCACTCGCGACGAATGATCCGTTTGCGGACATGATCGGAGTGAGCAAATGCTACAACGTGGGGGAGAAAATCATATAGGCTGGAATATGTAATTTCGGCCGGGGTTCATTGGATTGAAGCCGGAGTGGATTGCCGATTCGGCATGGGGGGAACTTCCCGACTGTTTGCATCAAATCATGATGCTGTATCCTAGTCCCCGCATCCGTGGTTAAACTTTTTTCGGCATTCCGTCATCCGGCCAATCAACGTGTTTAACATCGACGAACACTATCGCTATCTTCCGGTCTTCGGGCTGGGATTGATGCTCGCTCTCGCCGCGCCGGATGGCCGCGCGGCGGAGCGTGTGCTGGATGCCGGCAGCAGCGTCGTCCTGTCTTCGCCCGCTCCGCTGCAGGAGTTGTTGAAGAAGCATTTCGAGATCCCTGCGGCCCTGCCGGACGATACCGCCAGTGCCGCGTTCATCCGCCGGGCAAGGCGGGAGATCGGCGCATTGCTGGCGACCGAGGGATATTTCTCCCCGACAGTGAAGCTGCATCCCGCCGGGCCCGGCGGCACGCGGAAATTGGAGGTCGATCCCGGCCAGCGCACGCTGGTTTCCAGACTGGACATCGAGTTCATGGGCGATCTCGCCGCCGGCGATTCTCCCGAGCGTCAGGCCCGTATCGACCAACTGCGGGCGGCTTGGTCGCTGGGCATAGGCGCGCCCTTTCGCTCGCCCGCATGGGAGGATGCCAAGGCCGCGCTGTTGGCCAGTGTGTCGAGCGAGAATTATGCTGCCGCGCAAATCGTGGATAGCCGTGCGGAGGTCGATCCCGCCACCGCAACCGCGCGCTTGAAGCTGGTCGTCGATTCCGGTCCGGCTTTCCGTTTCGGCGAACTGGAGATAAGCGGTCTGAGCCGCTATGACAGAGACCAGCTGGTCCGCCAAATGCCGTTCCATCCCGGCGCACCTTATCGCCGGGATCTGCTGCTCGCTTTTCAGGCGCGCTTGCAGAGCATGCCCCAGTTCGGTTCGGTAATGGTTGATATCGAGCCCGATATATCCACCCATGCGGCGGCCCCGGTGAGGGTCGCGCTGACCGAGGCAAAGACCAGGCGCGTGGCGATCGGCGCCGGCATCAGCACCGACAACGGCCCGCGCAGCGAGATCAACTACCTGGACCACGATTTTCTGGATCGCGCCTGGAGTCTGAGCAGCGGACTTCGTCTGGAGCAGAATCGCCAGCAACTGTCCGCCGGTATCGACACCTTGCCGGACGACGACGGCTACCGCTTATCGTGGGGCGGGGCGACCGATGCCACCCTGATCGCGGGGCTACAGACCGAGCGCCATAAATTGAGCGTGACCCGCAGCCGCACTCACGGAGCGATCGAGACCAGGCATGGCATCAACTGGCAACAGGAGAGCCGGAGACCGGCCGGCGGCGTGCAGGAGGTCAACCAGGCTCTGGTGCTGGACTGGCAGTGGCTCCGGCGCGCGATAGACGACCCGCTGTATCCGCGCAAAGGCAATGTGACCGAATTCCGTATCGGCGGGGGTAGCCGGCAGTTGCTGTCCGATCACGATTTCCTGCGCAGTTATGCGCGCCACCAGATATGGTGGCCGGCGTTCGAGCGCGATGCCCTGACCGTGCGCGGCGAAGTGGGCGTCACCGCCGCTTTGTCTCGCCTCGGCATTCCTCAGGAATATCTGTTCCGCGCCGGCGGTTCGCAGTCCGTGCGCGGCTACACCTACCAAAGTCTGGGGGTGCAGGAGGGCGCGGCGGTCGTGGGTGGGCGGGCGCTGGTCACGGGCAGCATCGAATACACGCACTGGTTCGGCCGCGATTGGGGCGGGGCTTTGTTCGCCGATGCCGGCGGCGTTGCGGATTCCCTGCGCACCGTGCGCATGGCGGGTGGATACGGCAGCGGAGTGCGCTGGCGCAGCCCGGTGGGGCCGCTGGCGATGGATCTGGCCTGGGGGCAGCGATCGCATGCCATGCAGTTGCATTTTTCACTTGCTGCGGCGTTCTGACGATGAGCGGACATCCTAGCCCGGAGGTTGATGCGATGCGTGCCGCAAAGCGCCGGCGGCTGCTGATCGCCGCGATCCTCGCGCTATCTGCGGCGGGAGGCTGGCTGCTGACCAGCACCGCCGGACTGCAACTGCTGGCCGCGACGGCGGCTCGCCTGAGCGCGGGCGGCGTTTCGTTCGACGGCGTGAGCGGCACGCTGCTCGGCCCGATCCGCGTGCGGACGCTGGTTCTGGATAACGGCAGCGACCTGCGCATCACGGCGCAAGACGTGAGCATGGACTGGCGTCCTGCCGCGCTGCTGGGCGGCAGGCTGGAAGTGCAGTTGTTGCAGGCGCGGGACGTCGAAGTGCTGTCGCTTCCGTCGCCCTTGCCGCAAGACTTGCGTCCGCCGCTGTCTTTGTCGATAGGGAAACTCGATATCGGTGCGCTGCGGGTGATAGCCGAAGACGGTGGCTCGCCTTATTTTTCCGCCGACAATATTGCGGCGAGACTGGACAGCGACGGTCGGAGTTACCGCTTGCAGGATCTGCGCGCCGGAACCGGATACGGCACGCTGACGGCATCCGGCCAGATGAACGGCATTCGCCCGTTCGCGTTGCAGGCACAGGGCGAGCTGGCCGGCGTCGGCGGCCTTGTGGGGCTTGAGGCCGCGCACATCGCGGCTAGCGTCGCCGGCGACCTGCAACAACTCACGATCAGCGCGCAGGGCAAGGGCGGAGGACTCGTCGGCAGCGGCGAAGCCCGGCTGACGCCTTACGGCGATTTCCCGCTCGCCGCGCTGCGGCTGAAGGTGAGCGGCCTCGATCCACGCGCCTTCTCGCCGGCCGCGCCCCACGCCGACCTCGCGCTGCAGGCCGATCTGCGGGGCAATGCCGACGGCCGGCTCGAAGGCGAGGTGTCGGCGAAGAATCTCATTCCGGCCCCCTTGGATCGCGGCGGCCTGCCGCTGCTCGGCGGGCAGGCCCACGCAACGCTCTCCGCCGACTTGCTGAAGTTCGACCGGCTCGCGCTCGCGCTCGCGGGGGGCGCATCCGTTTCCGGAAACATCGAGTGGCATCGCACGCAGGCAAAAGGCTCGGGCGTGCTGGCCGTCAGCCGCCTCGATCCCGCCGCGCTCGACACAAGACTGCGCGCCGCCAGACTCAACGGTAGCATGAAGCTCAGCGGCGACGGCGCTGTCCAGCAGGCGGAGGTCGTGCTGGGCGACGGCAAGCTGCGGCTGGATGCGCTGCTGGTCAAAGCGGGCGAGACGCTGACGCTGGAGAAGTTGCGCCTCGCCCGCGGCCAGGCCGCACTCAGCGGGCACGGCAAATTGGCGCTGGACGGGCGGCGGGCCTACAGCTTCGACGGCCAACTGCAACGCTTCGACCTTGCCGCATTCCTGAGCGCCCCGCGCTCGGACCTGAACGCCAAGCTGACGCTGGCGGGCGAACTGGAGCCGCAAATCAGCGGCAAGGTGAACTTCACGATGAGCGACAGCCGTTTCGCCGGCCAGCCTGTGAGCGGCACCGGCCGGGTCGAATTCGCCGGCATGGACAGAGGCAAAGCCGATGTCGAATTCCGCGTGGGCGACAACCGCCTGAGCGCCAAGGGCGGCCTCGGTGCAGCGACGGACAAGCTACAACTCGAACTCGCCGCGCCCGCGCTGGTACAACTCGGTCACGGCTTCGGCGGCGCGTTGAATGCACGGGCCACGCTGTCCGGTAGCCTGGCGCGGCCGGACGCCAGCTTCACGGCGGAAGGACGCAACCTGTCCATGCCGGACGAGCAGCATCTTGCCAGCCTGAGCGCCAGCGGGAAACTGGAGGGAGAGGCGCTGACGCTGAGCGTGGACGCCGGCGACTACCGGATGGGCGCAGCCCCTTCGGCAGAGTCCGGGACAGGCCCTTCGACGGAGCTCAGGACAGGCTTCAAGAGCCTGAAACTCGCCGCGAACGGCAGCCTCGCGCGCCACGAATTCGCTGCCGATGCGCTGCTGCACGACGGCGGCAAACTTGCGTTGCGCGCCAACGGAGGATTCGGCGATGACGCCCGACGCCGGGGGAACATTCGCCGGGAGAACATCCAATGGCAGGGCGTGCTGACGGAATTGTCCGGCACGGGCGCGCTGCCGTTCAATCTGCTGGCGGACACGCCGCTCACACTTGGACGGGGCCGCGTCGCGCTGGAGGCTGCGGCGTTCTCTGTGGTCAACGGCCGGGTCCACGTCGAAAGCTTGGCATGGACGCCACAGCGCTGGGGCAGCCGCGGGAGTTTCACCGGCATCGGGCTGCGTGCGGGCATCGGCTTCAAGCCCAACTTCCGCGCGCGGGAAGGCCGGGAATTCCTGCGGCTGGGGGGCGAGTGGGACGTCGCTTCCACGTCGCAACTGGAAGGTCGTCTGCGCGTCGCGCGCGAAAGCGGCGACTGGGTGTTGCCCGGCGATACGCCGGCCCCGCTGGGCCTGAAGAAGCTGGAGTTCACCGCCCGCGCCGCCGATGGGCGGATAGTCGGCGAACTGACGGCACAGGGGGAGCGCCTCGGGGAATGGCGCGGCAGCGTCGCCATGCCGCTGGCGCGATCCGGCGTGGGCTGGGCGGTGTCGGACCACGCCCCGCTCGCCGGAAAGATCCGCATCGACGCGCCCGATCTGAGCTGGCTGGGGAACGCCATCAATGAAGATATCAAGACCTCTGGGCGAGCCGTGCTCGATGCCGATATCGCCGGAACTTATGCCGCGCCCCGCCTGCTTGGGCAAATGCGCGGCGACGATCTGGCGTTGGCGCTGCTGGATCAGGGCGTGCGGCTGGAACAGGGAACGCTGGCGGCGCGCTTCGACCAGAAATCGCTGCACATCGACAACCTGAGTTTCGTCGCCCCGCACCAGCCGCAACCGCGCGACAGCCTGTTGGCCGGAATGAATCCCGTGCCCGGCCCGGGCAGGCTCAGTGCATCCGGCGCCATCGGCCTGAGCGGCGACAAGGGCGATCTCGAAATCAGTATTGTCCGGATGCCGCTGTCGCAGCGCACCGACCGCTGGATCATCGCTTCCGGCAGCGGACACCTCGGCATCGACAACGACCTGCTCTCGTTGACCGCCAACATCACTGCCGATGCGGGCCTGATCAATCAGCCCGTCAGCGGCCGGCCGGAACTGTCGGAAGATATTGTGATACTCGGACGGAGGGCTCCCGCATCCAAAGGCTCGCGCCTGTCCGTCGATGCCGCGCTGGATCTGGGCGAACACTTCTACCTGCGCGCCTCCGGGCTGGAAGCGCGGTTGGCGGGGAAGCTGAACGTGCGCGACACGCAGGGGCAGCAGTTGCGCGTCACCGGCACCATCGCCGCCAGCGATGCCACGTTCGAAGCCTATGGCCAGCGTCTGACGGTGGAGCGGGGAATCGTCAATTTCCAGGGGCCGCTCGCCGATCCGGGGCTCAACATACTCGCCTTGCGCAAGGGCCTGAGCGTGGAGGCGGGGGTCGAGGTGACGGGCACCGCGCAGCATCCGTCCGTGCGGCTCGTGTCCACGCCGACGGTGCCGGATTTCGAAAAGCTCTCATGGATCGTCCTTGGGCGTCTGCCCACGGATGGCGGCGTCGATACCGCGCTGCTGTTCAATGCGGCCGGCAGCATACTGGGAGGGCAATCCGGCGGCATCACCGGGCAACTGAAACAATCGCTGGGCATCGATGAATTGTCGCTGCGGCAAGGCGAGAACAAAGCCGGACCTGCCGACAACCCGTTAAGCAACCAGATCGCCACCATCGGCAAGCGTCTTTCGTCGCGCGCCTTCCTCAGCTACGAGCAGGGCATAACGGCAGCGGCAGGAGTGACCAAGCTCACTTATACCCTGACTCCCAGAGTGAATGTCGTCACCCAGGCCGGCGTTGAAAGCGCCATCGATATTTTCTACACCTTCAGCTTCGATTGAGTGTTCTCGCGGCCTGTCATCGCCGCAGTTCTGCCATCTCCGGACGCCGGCAGGCTAGGGAAAATCCTAGGCCTGAATGCATAGATAATTCGGCATATATATCTATTCCGCCAGATTGGTAAAATGCGCGCCGAGCGATTCGGTTTGGTGCCATGCCCGACCTTCCGTACTCTCTCTCCTCACTAGGGCGACCTTCACCGGCCGCCCATTTTTTTGCCCGGGAGTTGTCCCGGAAGATCCGAAGTAATCCTGCGTCGCGAAAGAAGATCCCAAAAAAACAACGGGCGCCGAAGCGCCCGTTGTCGTCCGGTGACGGACCTTGTGTTAACGATCATCGCGGTTGCGCCACCCTGAATGATGAAACGCCTATAGGTCATTCCCGGCAAGCCCGGTTGCAGCGCGTGTTGAGGCCGTTATTCCGCATTTGAGATGCACGGGGGATGGCGATTCCGATTCCGGGCGGCTATCCCTGCCTGAAGTGCCGGCGTTTATCGTGTGCGGTAAAAACAAAAAAGGCTTATTTCCGGATGGAAATAAGCCTTTTGAAGATGTGGCGCGCCCGACAGGAGTCGAACCTGTGACCCTTGGCTTCGGAAACCAATACTCTATCCAACTGAGCTACGGGCGCGTACTTTGGAGGCGCGCAGCATAGCGGTTTTTACCCTGGCAGTCCAACGCAAAGCGCGGCGTACCAAGTGGAGCGGTCAACTGAGGTTTCTAGGTTTAAGGCCCTGTGCGCGGGCGGGAATGCCCATCGAGCGAGCGCAACAAACCGCCCATGCCCGGATCGCATCGGCGACGCAGTTCAGATTCAAAAAAGATCCCTCCCCCCGGAAGGGAGAGTGGGAGGAGGGACAGAGGAACACACTTACTGCTGGTGATGCCGCGCACATTGCATGCACGGAGGGGGGAGGAAACGGCAGCCGGACTCACCACGATCCGGCTGTTGTGGTCGCCAAGTTTTAAGGCTTGGCAATTTCTTTCTCGGCCAACCTGCGCCAGGTTTCGATCACCGTGTCCGGATTCAGCGACATGGTCTGGATGCCGGCTTCAACCAACCACTCGGCGAAGTCGAAATGATCGGACGGGCCTTGCCCGCAGATGCCGACGTATTTGTCCAAGCGGTTGCAGGTGGTGATCGCCATCTTCAGCAAGGCCTTCACCGCCGGGTCGCGCTCGTCGAAGCGGTCCGCCACCAGGCTGGAGTCTCTATCTAGCCCCAGCGTGAGTTGCGTCAGGTCGTTGGAGCCGATGGAGAAGCCGTCGAAGTGTTGCAGGAACTCTTCGGCCAGCAGCGCGTTGGACGGGATCTCGCACATCATGATCAGGCGCAAGCCGTTTTCACCGCGCTTCAGGCCGTTGCGCCCCAGCGTGGCGACGACTTCTTTCGCTTCATTCACGGTGCGCACGAAGGGGATCATCAGCTCGACGTTGATGTAACCCAGCTTCTCGCGCACGCGCTTCATCGCGCGGCATTCCAGTTCGAAGCAATCCGAGAAATTCGCCGCGACGTAACGGCCCGCGCCGCGGAAACCGATCATCGGGTTCTCTTCCATCGGCTCGTAAATCTCGCCGCCGATCAGCTTGCGGTACTCGTTCGACTTGAAGTCGGACATGCGCACGATGACCTTCTTCGGCCAGAACGCGGCCGCCAGCGTCGCCACGCCCTCGGTGATCTTCTCGACGTAGAACTCTTCCGGATTCGCATAGCCCGCCGAGCGTTGCATCACCGCTTCGTGCAGCTTGCCCGGCAGCTTGCCGTGTTCCAGCACCGCCTTGGGGTGGATGCCGATCAGGTTGTTGATGATGAATTCGAGACGCGCCAGACCGACACCGGCGGAAGGCAGTTGCGCGAACTCGAACGCCAGCGTCGGGTTGCCGACGTTGAGCATCAGCTTGACCGGGATAGGCGGCAGCTCGGCCTCGTCATGCACGACCACGTCGAAGTGCAGCTTGCCGTGGTACACGTAGCCGGTGTCGCCTTCCGCGCAGGACGCGGTGACGATCTCGCCGTCTTGCAACGCGGTGGTTGCATGGCCGCAGCCGACGATGGCAGGAATGCCCAGCTCGCGCGCGATGATCGCCGCATGGCAGGTGCGCCCGCCGCGATTGGTGACGATGGCGGAAGCCCTTTTCATCACCGGTTCCCAGTTCGGGTCGGTCATGTCGGTGACCAGCACGTCACCCGCCTGCACCTTGTCCATCTCGGCGGTGCTCTCGACGATGCGCACGCGACCGGAGCCTATCTTCTGGCCGATGGCGCGACCTTCGACCAGTACCGTGCCGCGCTGATGCAAGCGATGCTTCTCCGTACCGCCGCTGGCGGCCTCGTTCGACTTCACCGTTTCGGGACGCGCTTGCAGGATGTAGAGCTTGCCGTCCAGCCCGTCCTTGCCCCATTCGATGTCCATCGGGCGGCCGTAGTGCTGCTCGATGGACACGGCATAGCGCGCCAGTTGCAGCACGTCCGCGTCGGAGATGGAGAACTTCGCCTGATCGGCAGCGGGCACCGGCTCGATGCGGCAGGAACGCCCGGCAGAGCGCTGCTCGTCGAATACCATGCGCTGCTGCTTGGAGCCCAGCGCGCGACGGATGATCGCGGGGAAGCCTGCGGCGAGCTGCGGCTTGTGCACATAGAACTCGTCTGGATTCACCGCGCCCTGCACCACCATCTCGCCCAGCCCCCAGGACGAGGTGATGAACACCGCGTCGCGGAAACCGGATTCGGTGTCCAGCGTGAACATCACGCCGGACGCGCCGAGGTCGGAGCGCACCATGCGCTGCACGCCGGCGGACAAGGCCACGTCGGCATGGGTGAAATCTTTGTGCACGCGATAGGAAATCGCGCGGTCGTTGTACAGCGACGCGAACACTTCGCGGATCGCATGCAGGATGTTGTCTATGCCCTGGATGTTCAGGAAAGTCTCCTGCTGCCCGGCGAACGAAGCGTCGGGCAAGTCTTCCGCAGTCGCCGAAGAGCGCACCGCGAAGCTGCCTTCGCCTTCCGCCACCAGTTGGTCGTAGTGGGTGCGAATCTCTGCTTCCAGACGCGCGGGCAACGGCGCTTCGACGATCCAGCCGCGTATCTTGCGTCCGGCTTCGGCCAGCGCGGCGACATCTTCGATATCCAGCGTCTCCAGCGCCTGTTCGATACGCTTGTCCAGTCCCTCATGCGCGAGAAAATCGCGGTAAGCCTGCGCCGTGGTGGCGAAGCCGCCGGGCACATGAACGCCGGACGAACTCAGGTTAGAGATCATCTCGCCTAGCGAGGCGTTCTTGCCGCCCACCTCCGGAATATCGGCGATACCCAGTTGCTGGAATGGAATGACGTACGGTTGCATGGCCTTCTCCCTCGTTGAATGCGTCATAAAAAATCAGTGATCGTTATCGCAATGTCCCGCGCAATGGTTGCCGCATCCGCCGCAACCTTCCTTGCCGTCCTCGCGCAGCGGGCCGAACTCCGGATGCCGCGCCGCATAGTTTCTCGCCGCCGCTTGCACCGCCACCCAGGCGAACACCAGCGCGACCATGATGGACATGGCGATCAGGTATTTCATCGCGCCACCCCTATGCCACCGAAGCCCATGAAGGCCAGCGACAGCAGCCCGGCCAGCATCAGCGACAGCGCGGTTCCCTGCATCGCGCCCGGAATGTCGGACAGCTTCAGGCGTTCGCGCACGCCCGCCATCAGCACCAGCGCCAGCGTGAATCCGGCACCGCCGCCGAGGCTGAAAGCGATCGACTGGCCGAGGTCGTAACCGCGCGCGGTCTGAAACAGCGCGACGCCCAGCACCGCGCAGTTGGTGGTAATCAGCGGCAGGTAGATGCCCAATGCGCGGAACAGCGCCGGTGAGAATTTCTTCATCGCCATCTCCACCAGTTGCACGGTGGAGGCGATCACCACGATGTAGGAGATCAGGCGCAGGAACTCCAGTTCGAAATAGCCGAGCAGCAGATTCAGCCCGTAGGCGCACAGCGAGGCGACCAGCATCACGAAACTGGTCGCGATGCCCATCGGCACCGCGGTTTCCAGCTTGCCGGACACCCCGAGGAAAGGGCACAGCCCGAGGAACATCGCCAGCACGAAGTTGCTCGACAGCAGCGTGATGACGAAGATCTGGCCGAGGGACTCATGCTCCATGGTTAGCCTCCTTTCTTCTCGCCCACCAGGCGAACAGCAGCAGCCACGCGCCCAGCACGAAGAATCCGCCGGGCGGCAGCACCATCACCACCCAGGGCTGGAAATCGGCACCGAACAGCGTGACGCCGAACAGCTTGCCCGCGCCGAGTATCTCGCGCACGCTGCCCAGCGCCAGCAGGCCGATGGTGAAGCCGACGCCCATGCCGAATGCATTCAGCACCGCGGGCAGCGACGGACTCTTCGCCGCATGCGCCTCGGCGCGGCCGAGGATGATGCAGTTCACCACGATCAGCTGGATGAACGCGCCCAGCGCGTCGTACAGCGCGAGGCTGACCGCCTGGATGATGTAATCGACCAGCGTGACGAAGGTCGCGATGATGACGATGTAGGTGGCGATGCGCACTTCCTTGGGAATGAAGTTGCGCAGCAGCGAGATCAGCCCGGCGGAGCACACCAGCACGAAGGTCGTCGCGACGCCCATGCCCAGCGCGTTGAACCCCGACACCGTCACCGCCAGCGTCGGACACATGCCCAGCGTCATCACGAACACCGGGTTCTGTTTCCAGATGCCTTCGAGCAGCTGCTCCATGTTGGTGACCTGCTTCGCGCCCATGGTCATGAGGAAGCTCCTTTCTCCAGTTGTTCCAGATGCGGGCGCAGTCGCGGCAGCAGCACTTGCACGCTGTCGTTGATGCCGCGCCCGACCGCCTTGGACGTGATGGTCGCGCCGGTGATCGCGTCAATCTCCCAGCCGAACTTCTTGCTGCCGTGCTTCACCGTCTTCACGTCATTGGCGAGCGACTTCATGTCGGTAGCGAGGCTCACGTCGAGCTTGTCGAAGTTGGCGACGAAGGCCGCATCGGTGATGATCTTGTCGCCGATGCCGGGCGTCTCCTTCATCTGCACCACGCGGATGCCGAAGATGCATTCGCACCCGGGACGGTAGCCGTACAGCACGCGCACCACGTCGGCGTAGCCGCGTGCACCGCCCTCGGCGGCGATGGCGAGCAGCTTGCCGCCGCCGTCATAGGTCGCGTAGAAGCGCACCGCGCCGGCAACCGGATCGCCCTGCGCCGGATGGATGCCGTCGGCTGCGGCGTCGTATTCGACGATGCGCGCGGCATCCGGCACCAGCGCCTTCACGCCGCGCTCCAGCATCACCTTCTTGTTCGCGGCAATCGCGGGCAGCGTCCATTGCCACACCGCGACGATCAGCGCGCCGCAGATCATCGTGACCAGACCCAGCGTGGCGACCAAGCGGCCGCTGCCGGTGATATCCGCTGGCGGAATGTCGGTTCTCTGATTGCTCATTTTTTCCGCGCTCCGAACACTTTCGGTTGCAGGTATTTGTCGATCAGCGGCGCGGCTGCGTTGCCGAACAGGATGGCGTACATCACCCCTTCCGTGAGTCCGCCGAAATAGCGGATCAATATGGTCACGACACCGATGATCGCGCCGTACACCCATATGCCCATCGGCGTGACCGGCGAGGTCGCCATGTCGGTGGCCATGAACAGCGCGCCCAGCATCAGGCCGCCGGACAGCAATGCGAGGTGCATAGGCGGGAACGCCTCGGGGTCGTACATCTGGAAACCCCAGGCCATAATCATTGCGCTGCCGACCACCGCCACCGGGATGCGCCAGTCCATGAAGCGACGTGCGATCAGGTACAGGCCGCAGACCAGCAACAGCAGCGCCGAGGTCTCGCCGGTCGAGGCTGCTGCTGCGCCGGTAATCATGTCTTCCACCGGATAGACGAACTGCTCGAACTTCCAGCGCGCCAGCGGCGTCGCGCCGGTGAAGCCGTCCACCATGTTCGCGGTTACCCATGCGCTGATGTCGTTCGGCACGCAGAACGGCAGCGTCAGCGTGGACGGAATGAATTCGGTGAAGCGCTGCGGCGAGAACGCCGGTGCCCAAGTCGTGATTGCGGTGGGGAAGGCCGCCTGCACGAAGGCGCGGCCGACCAGCGCCGGGTTGAACGGGTTGTGGCCCAGCCCGCCGAACAGCGACTTGCCCAGCCACACTGCGGCGAAGCCTGCCACCGCGCCCATCCACAGCGGGAACGCGGGCGGCAGCGTCAGCGCCAGCAGGATGCCGGTGATGGTCGCGCTCCAGTCGGACAAGGTATTCACCGTGCCGGACATGCGGTTGGCGATGCGCTCGGCGGCGAGGCAGGACAGCGTGACCGTCGTAATCAGCGCGATGGCCGACAAGCCGTATTGCCAGATCGAGAATGCGCAGATGGGCAGCAGCGCATACACCACATGGCGCATGATGGTCGGCACGTCGCGGCCGCTGTGCAGGTGAGGCGAGGCGCGCAGTTCCATGCTCATAGCGGTTTCCTTTCGCGCAGGAAGGCCTTGGCGGCGCGGAACTGTTGCACCAGCGGGATGTGCGACGGGCACACATAGCTGCAACAGCCGCATTCGAAGCAATCGCCTAGATGGAATTGCTCCGACATCTCGTCGAACTCCAGCTTGGCCGACAGCATGCCGAGCTGCGACGGGTTCAGCCCCATCGGGCAGGCGTTCACGCACGCGCCACAATGGATGCAGGCCCAGCTCTGCTGCGTGATCGGTTCCAGCATGCGCTTGTCGAATACCAGAATACCGGAGGTTCCCTTGGTCACCGGGATGTCGAGCGAGAACGCGGCCTGCCCCATCATCGGCCCGCCGAGGATGACTTCGCGCTCGATGCAGTCCGGGTCGCCCGCCCATTCGAGCACGCTGCGCAAGGTCGCGCCGAACGGTATCCAGTAATCGCCGGGCTTCTTGATGCCGGGCCCGGCCAGCGTCACCACGCGCTCGATCAGCCCTTGTCCTGCAGGCAACAACCGGCCCAGCAGCGCCAGCGTGCCTACGTTGTGCATCACCAGCCCGAGTTGGCTGGGCAAGCTGCCCGGCGGCAGATCGAGATCCAGCAGCGACTTGATCAGCATGCGCTCCGCGCCCTGCGGATATTTGGTCGCCACCGCCCGCATCGTGATGCTGCCGTCTTCCGGCAGGTGCGGACGGATCGCGTCCAGCGCATCCAGCTTGTTGTCTTCGATGCCGATGATCGCGCGGGTCGCGCCGCTGGCGCGCATCGCGATGCGGATGCCGGCGATCAGCTCCTGCGGCCATTCGCGCATCAGCTTGTAATCGCAGGTGAGGTAGGGCTCGCACTCGCAGCCGTTGGCGATCAGCGTGTGCACCTGCTTGTCGGCGGGCACATTCAGCTTCGCATGGCTGGGGAAGGTTGCGCCGCCCAAGCCCACCATGCCGATCTCCTGGATCGCCGCGATGAGTTGCGCGTGATCCATCGCAGCGACATCCTGCGGCTGTCCGCAGCGCACCTCCTGCGTCGAAGCCTCGTACACGCGCAACACGATGGCGTCGGACCACTGTCCGCGCGAAACGGGCATCGGCGTGATCGCCTCGATCACGCCGTCGGCCGGCGCGTGGATGGGTGAGGACAACGTCCCTTCGGCTCGGGCGATGATCTGTCCGCGCGCCACTTCCTCGCCGATACCGACCAGCGGCAATGCCGGCTTGCCGATGTGCTGCGCGAGCGGCAGCACCAGCTTGCGCGGGAACGGCATGCGCTTGATCGGCTGGTCCAGCGTGCCCTTGTGCGGCGCGGGATGGATGCCGCGCGCGAAAGTCGTCGCGTGTTTCAGGAAGGGGAGTCGCAGATTCATCTCGAATCACTCAATAACAAACGACTTCGTCATACCGGCGCAGGCCGGTATCCAGTCAGCAGACAAGTCCCAGCGCAAGCGGACAACGCCGAGGCTTTGTCTGCTTCGCAGAACATTTTTCATGTCTGGATTCCGGCCTGCGCCGGAATGACGGGCTAGTGGCTTGTTCGAGTTCATATCAGTTGAACTTCGCCGCCCGTGCGGTCAGCTTGTCGAGGTTGGGCTCGCCGGCGTTCCAGGGAGTGCCGGGGTGGATGACGCCGGCAGTGCACTTTTCCGCGGCCTTAACGATGTCCAGATAACTGCCCGCTTTCGGGTCGATGACGATGGCTTTTTTCGTTTCATTGTAGGCAAATACCTTGGGGTTGATGTTGATACATTCGTCGCATGCCGTGCATTCCGGCGTGTCGATCCACACGGCTTCATAGCCTTCCGCGTTCGCCGCTGCGGGCGCTGCACCGACTGTCGCCACAGCACTCGTGCTCGCGCTTCCGCCGGCCACGCCCAACGTGTCGGCGATGCGTTGCATCAGTTCGCGGCGCACGCGCTCGGTGACTTCCGCCTCGTTCGCCGCAGGGCGATTGAGGCCGGCTACATCCTTGAGCTGCTTCCAGAACTGCATGCGCTCCTCGCAGGAGAGCACCATCTCCGTCGACACCAGCACGCGCACCAGACGGTTCTTCTTGTCCACCGTCCAGATGAACGGGAACTTGCCGTCGCGCTCGTCTTCGGACAATTTCAGGAAATCGGCCAGCAATACCTGATCGTCGTTCCATGTGTCCGGCGCGGCCTTCTTGAACTGCTTGGCGAAGCGGCCTTCGGACAACGCGAAGTCGGCAAAGGTCATCGCCAGCGTCATCGACTGTTGTCCCGCTTCGTCCAGATAGTCGAGCTTGTACTCGGGCCAGTCGGCATCCAGCGACGGGTTGCCTTCCAGTGTGGTGCACTCGGAGAAGGTGTCGCCCAGATCGGGGTTGTAGCGGAACAGCGGGAAAGCGCGCGACTCCACCGCCATCTTGCTCTGCGCCACCGCGCTGTCGTCGCCCACGCCGTGTTCCGGCGGGCACACCGCGTACACGTTGAACAGAGCCGGACGGCGGCTGTTGAGACCGTCGATGAAGCTTTCCAGCAGGTGTGTGGTGTTGGACAGCGAGCCCTGCATCACGAACGAGGTGCGGTGCGCCATTCCGATCACGCTGATCTCTTTGCGCTTCTCGGTCTTGCCGTGTTTGCTCGCGCCGTAGGGCGACATGTCCGCGACTTGTCCGATGAAGCCGGAGGTGCAGGCTTGACCGCCGGTGTTGGAATACACCTGCGTATCGACGATCATTACCTTGATCGGCATGCCCGACATCAGCGCGCGCGACAGGTTCTGGAAGCCGATGTCGAACATCGCGCCGTCGCCGCCCATTGCCACTACCGGCGGGCACAGATGCCATTCTTCTTCGCTCAGCTTCTCCCAGTTGAAATGCGCGAGCGCCGCGCCGTGCTCGGCGGGATCGAAGCCGCCGGCCAATTCCTTCTCGACCATGCGCACGGCCTTGAAGCCTTCGACCATCTTCGCCATGTGGCCCTCGAACACGCCCATCGCGACCGACGGCGAATCCTGGAACAGGTGCGAAGTCCACGGGAAAGGATAAGGGTTGAACGGGAAGGTGGACGCCCACACTGAGGTGCAGCCGGTGGAGTTCACCACGCCCATCTCGGCACGGCCGCGCTTGGTCGGGCCTTCGAGGTAGCGCCAGCGCAGGTCTTTTATCTTCTCCAGCATCTGCGTCACGCGGCGCAGCCATTGCGGGTCGATGGGCTCGCCGGGATTCTTCGCCAGCAGCGATTCGGACAAGTTCGCCAGCGTCAGGTCGTGCCCGCTGTGCGCTTGTATCGCCTGCATCATCGCCTGCGTGTCGGTCAGATCGACGGTGCTGCTGAGTTTCAGGCGGATGTGGTTTTCCAGATCGGCGATCAGCCGGTCGATTTTCGCGACAAACTTCTTCACGCGCGGCTGCATCAGCGCGGTGACCGTGCCGGTGAACAGGTGGATGGTCGCCTTCTCGCCGCAGCCCAGACACGCGCCGTCGCCGCTGGCCAGCGACTGGTAGTTGCGCTTGTCCAGCAGCAGCGTTTCCAGCGCGCCGACCTTCTCGTCCAGGTCGTCGATGCGGCTGAATTGCTGCGGCGTGGTCGGCAGGTCCAGCCAGAAATTCCAGTCGTCGCGCAGCGTCTCGATGCTCTCGTTGGTCTGCGTGACCATGGTCAGCGCCTGATCCTCGCACACCTCCACGCACAGCGCGCAACCCTTGCAGGTGTACGGGTTGATGGTGATGGAGAACAGGCCACCCGCGCCTTTTTCTTTCTTCTCTTTCTGCGTCCAGTAGGGTTTGGTGGTGGCGAACTTGAAGCCGCCGAGTTGTTCGCGCAGCAGGTTCAGTTCGTTCTCCAAACGGCCGCGGTCGTCGCCCTGAGTCGGGTCTTCGGCGAACGCTTCGGTGATCGCGTTGACGAGCAGCGCGCGCACATCGAGGCCGTCCTTATCCAGCGAGTTGCGCAGCTTCTTGTCTATCGCGCGGCTGAACTTGCGCAGGAAGCGGGTCGGGCGACCGCCGATCTCGATCTTCTGGATCGCGGTGTTGAGAATGTCGGTGGTGGTCGAAACCAGACCGGGGATCGCGCTGTCCGGGCATTGCGTGTAGCACTCGCCGCAGGCGGTGCACTTCTCGGCATGCCATTCCGGATGCTCGAAGCGCACGCCGGTCATGTCGCGGAACACGCCGGTGACGGCGGGGATCACCGACAGGCCCATGAAGGGATCGACCAGATTGTCCGAGCCCTGTCCCTTCATGTAAAAGCTGCCGGTCTGCTCCCAGAAACGATGGATGTCGGACAGGCCGCCGTCGCCTTCCGGCTGCTGCTTCAGCATCACCGGCAATGTGGGCGCAGGCTTGCCGACGAACTTGGCGCGCTGGCCGACCTTCATCTGCTCGGGCGCGATCTCGAACATCTCTTCATAGCCGCGGCGCACCACGCGCAGGTTGTCCTCGACAATGCGCTTGCCCTTCTTACCGAACTTCGATTCGAGCTGGTTTTCGATGGCGGTGAACAAGGTCTCTTCGGACAGGCCCGCGCGCTCCTTCACGTCGGAGGCGCGGAAGAACGCGCCCTGGAAGGCGTTGCCCTGCATGCGTAGTTGCAGGTCCGGGTTGCTGGATTCTTCGCGGGCGATCTTGAACGCGTCGAGGTAGAACACGCGAACCTTGTTGTCCACGATGTACTGCTGCGTGCGCACCGGGAAAGTCTCCCACACCGCTTCCGCGCTGCCCAGGTTGCTCTGGATGATGAACACGCCGCCCGGCTTCATGCCTTCCAGCGCGTTGGTGTGGCCGAACACCTGCGGGTCGGGCGACAGCACCACATCGACGTGGGTGTATTCGCAGTTGATGCGGATAGGCTCGGGGGCTGCCGACAGATAATAGGTCGTCGGCTGGCCCTTCTTCTCCGAACCGTATTTCGGGTTGGCCTTGATGTCCCAGCCCAGCAATTCGAACAGCGTCATCGCCAGATTCTTGCCGGTGGTCACCGCCCCCCAGCCGCCGACCGAGTGCATGCGCACCGCGATGGCGTTCTTCGGCAACAGGTTCGGGTTCTCGGAACCGCGCAGCGCCATGTTCTTGATGCCGGGATAAGCGGCCTGCAATTCCTGCTGGCGGATTTCCTGTTTCGGGTTGGCCGACTCGTCGCGCACGAAATCCACCGACAGGTAATAAAACTTACGATGCGCCGCACCCGGCAACATGTTCTCCACGGCGGCGATCAGACCTTCCGG
The DNA here is from genome assembly GCA_001801085.1 of Gallionellales bacterium GWA2_60_142. Classification (GTDB taxonomy): domain Bacteria; phylum Pseudomonadota; class Gammaproteobacteria; order Burkholderiales; family Gallionellaceae; genus Gallionella. Next base: position 19,839 of record MGWR01000025.1, read on the forward strand.
TTGCAGATCGCGCGAGCCCAAGCCGTAGCAGCCGGAGTACAGCGACGGCATGTCCTTGACGTGTTCGTATGCGGCGTAGCCTTCGTGATTTTGCTCCTTGCCGTTCTCCAGACATTTGGAAACCGTAGCGCGCACTTCGCGCATCAGCGGCAGGTCTTCCGACAGCGGCTGGTCGGTGCGCTCCAGCACGGCCACGCCTTTCTTGCCCTTCAGCACTTGGCCCAGCACATCGCCGGGGAAGGGGCGGAACATGGTGATGTTGACCACGCCCACCTTGATCTTGCGGTTCTCGCGCAGCCAGTCGGCGACCGCAGCGGCCTGCACCGTCATGCTGCCCTGACCGAGGATGATGTAGTCGGCATCGTCGCAGCGATAGGCATCGACGCGGCTGTAGCGGCGGCCGGTCAGTGCGAAAAACTCATCCGCATTCTGGTCGAACAGCGCGGGGATGTGGTCGAAGAAATACGGACGTTGCGCGGCCACGGCCTGCATGTAGGCGTCCTGATTCTGCACCACGCCGGTCTGCATCGGATTATCCACGTCCCAGTTCGACGGCACACGGCGGCGCTTCGGGCCGTACAGCATCTGCTGCGCGGGTGTCGGGGTCGTGATGATGTCGTCGGCATCGCCCAGATATTCGGCGATCAGCTCTTTTTCCGGCACCTGCATAGGCTCGATCAGATGCGTGGTGAGGAAGCCATCCTGCGCGACCATCGCCGGCGTCAGCGCCAGCTCGGCGGTCTTGCGCGCGACCATGTTGAGGTCGGCGGCTTCCTGCGCGTTCTTCGCGAACACCTGGATGAAGCCGGTGTCGTCGGCGCAGTGGTAATCGTCGTGCGCGCAATGCACGTTCAGCGAGGTCTTGGTGATCGCGCGGCAGCCGAGGTTCAGCACGTAAGGCAGACGCTTGCCGACGGCGGCGTACAGCGATTCGTGCATGAAGGCCAGGCCTTGCGACGAGGTGAAGTTCACCGCGCGCAATCCGGTCATAGACATGCCTGCCGTCACGCCCGCCGCCGCATGTTCCGACTCCGGTTCGACAAAAATCAGCGGCTTGCCGGCGGCGTTCAGATGCCCCTTGGCGACTTCTTCCGCCCAGTATTCGCCCATCTGCGTCGAAGGCGTGATGGGGTAAGCGCCCGCGCCCTGCGAGGCTTCGCGCTCGACCAATATCACGGCGGTGTTGCCGTCGATGGCGTCGCGCGTGCCGGGATACTTGAAGGTGGCGGGCTTGGTCTCCGCGCCGGTCAGCGCATCGAGCAGCTTGTACTGTTTGATCTTTTCGAACATGGGTGACTCCTCAGACTTCTGCCATCACTGGCAATGGTTGGATACGGATAATCTTACGGGCGGCGCGGCCCTTGTCGGCGCGGCCGCCGTCCAGCCAGACGATGGCCCCGGTGGGGCAACGCTCGATGGCGCGACGGTCGGCTAGCTCGTTGCGGCTGTAATCGATCACCGCCAGATTGCGTTCGAGGCTGATCAAGCCCGGCGCGGAATCGGCCACGCAACGACCGCAGGCGGTGCAGGAAACTACGCAGGAATTTTCGGAAGCATCGGGGGCCGCCTGATTCTTGCAGGCCACCCACAGTTGACGCGACACCGGCTCCAGCGAGAACAATTGCTTGGGGCAGATATCCACGCAGTCGCCGCAGGCGGTGCATTTGTCCAGATTCACTTCAGGCAGGCCGTTACGGTTCATGAATATCGCGCCGAAGTCGCATACCAGCGCGCAATCGCCCAGCCCGAGGCAACCCCAAGAGCAGGAGCGCCCGCCGCCGCCGACCACCGCCGCCGAACGGCAGGTGGACTTGCCTTGATACCGCGCGCTGCTCTTCGCGACGTTGTTGCCGCCGGCGCAAGCCAGCCGCGCCACGCGCTTCTCGACATTGCCCAGCGAGATGCCCAGCAGCGCGGCGATGCTCTGGTTCTGCGCGGGAGGGTTGACGGTGCAGCGCGCCGGCTCGATCTGGCCGGCCACGACCTGTTCGGCGAAGTTGCGGCAACCGGCCGTGCCGCACGCGCCGCAATTGGAATGGGGCAGCATCTCTTCGACTGCGTTGATGCGCGGGTCTTCATAGACATAGAGGCGCTTGCTGGCCAACGCCAATAAGAACGCCAGCAGACCGCCCAAGCCCGCCATGAACGCTCCCGTTATCAATACGCTAGATGCCATGTCTCCCGCCTCCAAAATAATCATGCGTGGGGTCTGGTGGAACGCCCCTCTGTAAGAATCGCGTAAGCTTTTGATCCTATTGAATTACTAGTGTTGTTATTGTGGAGGCGAGACTAAACCAAGCTACAATCCGGACGCGAATCAATTGTTTCAATCTTCATTATTAAAAAATGAAATATCGCTTTCGGGGAGAGGGGAAAACAGACATGGCGGAAGACAAACAGAGCTATTACAAAAACAACAGACTCAAGCAGATGCGCGCCTTCTGCGAAGTCGTGCGCAGCGGCAGCGTCACACTGGCCGCACAGAAATTATTCCTGAGCCAGCCCTCGGTGACCTTGCAAATTCAGGCGATGGAAAGAGAATTGGGCGCAACGGTTTTCGAACGGCGCGGCCCCGTGCTCAAACTCACGCCGGACGGCGAGACCTTATATGCGTTGTCCAAACCGCTGGTGGACGGCATCGATAGCTTGGAAGAAAACTTCGCCGCACTGCACGGGCGTCTCGACTCCGGCGAACTGAAAATCGGCGCGGGCGAATCCACCATCCTTTATGTATTGCCCGAAGCCGTGCGCCGCTTCGTCGCCGCCCACCCCGGCATCCAGACCACGCTGCACAACGTCACCGGACGCGACGGCCTGAAAATGCTGCGCGCCGACGAGATCGACTTGGTGGTCGGCTCCATGCTGGACGTGCCGGAAGACATCAACTACGAACCCGTCGCAATGTTCGATCCCGCGTTGATCGTCCCGCTAAACCATCCGCTTGCCGCACAGCCGGAAGTCACGCTGAAAGACATTAGCCACTACGGCCTGATCCTCCCCCCGCGCCACCTCTCCACCTGGAACACCGTCAAATACGTGTTCCAGCAACACAACCTCACCTTCAAAGTCACGCTCGAAGCCGGCGGCTGGGAAGTCATCAAGAAATACGTCGAACTCGGCATGGGCATCTCCATCGTCACCGACATCTGCCTCACCGGCAACGAGAAACTGGTGCGCATCCCGCTGAAACAATACTTCCCGCAACGGGGATATGGACTGGTACTGCGCAAGGGGAAGTTTTTATCGCCGCAGGCGAGGAGGTTTGTGGAAATATTGCATGAGGTGTATGGGACGCAGATGGGCGTATCTGTTAACCTTCCGACGGCATAAGGCCTATATATTTTCGAAAAATATATAGGCCTTTTTTCTGCTTGCTGCGGGAATGAGGGGCGGGATAGGATGCGGGCCGATGTTTGGTACGGCGAAGGGGAATATTCGAGCCTGGCCCCTTTAGTCTATGGTGGTCGATTGACATACGGGCGATTTTCCCATCCACCTTACGTTGGGCCTTTCGCAGCGTTGATGCGCTCACAAGTCAAAATTTATGAGGAGAAAAGCTTGAAGCAACTTACGTTCCGCATTGTAGTAACAGCCTTTTTCACGTTGATTTTCCAAACTTGGGCGATTGCACAGGATGGCATGACTGTCAAATGGACCAAAGAAGTTGGTTCTATCGTAAAACTGCTGCGCGTCGAGGCGGATGAACCCATCGGGGGCTTGCGCCTGGTGACATTTACATACGAAGCAGTGAAGCCCTGTGGGCAACTATCAGTTTATGGCCACAGCTATTCGAAAGATGATGTACAGCTTCCCTTGTTCAGTCTAGGCGCACAAAAAAGAAGCGTGACACCGGGACAGAGGTTCCGAGACCAAGCGGTTGTCACACACGAGTCAGGACATTACCTCCTTCTCGACAAAGCACATTGTTTCTAGTGATAGCAACTTCCAAGTTGCTACACCTGCAGACTTTCACAGGTGCCATCCAGGCCTCAACTAATCATTCGATCGGGGCGCATTAACATTTTTTCAACCACCAACCAAAGGGAGAAATTTCATGCATCCAATAGTCCAAAAAACACTCGGCGGATTGTCCGCACAATACTATTTGCGCCAACTTTTTTTTGGCCTGCTCCTTGCTGGCATCATCTTCTTTATGTCAACGCAAGGCGAGCGATCAATGCCCATTGGCCTAATATTTCTCACTGTAATTAATACACTTCTTTACCCTTATTCTCGATTTGTCTATGAGGGTATGGTTGGTTTCATCATGGGCAAAAATGTCTTTTTCGTGAATGCCGTTTTGATGCTTTTCACAAAGTTCATAACTATGACGATATGTTGGTCCTTCGCCATATTTATTGCGCCAGTTGGGCTGGTTTATTTGTATTACCATCATAGCAAGTCCGAGCGCTAACTGATGGGAAGGACAATAGGGGACACGAATTAAAGGGGCCAAGCTCACATTAGTTTGAAAAACCCTGCTTCATTTCTTTCCCTTTTCAGTGCGTTTGCGCGATGAAACAAGGGGATCGAATTTCTTTATTTATATCGTCTCCTGCGAGATATAACGGAAACATCCAGACTGGCAATGATTGCCGATTCCGATAGTTGTAGTCACTTGACAATATACGGGCATCCCGTATAGTTTGCTCATGCGCACCGTGATCGAAACCCCCACTTTTCAAAAACAAGCCGACAAAATCTGGGCTGAATCCGAGCGTTTTGAATTTATTGACTGGATTGCAGCCAATCCTTTGGCGGGAGATGTGATTCCGGGGGCGGATGGGGCGCGCAAGGTGCGCTGGGGTCGCGCGGGTTCTGGCAAGCGCGGCGGTGTGCGTGTGGTGTATTTCAACCTGACCGAGCGCGAAGTGGTCATTCTAGTGGTGCTGTATGCGAAGGCCGATCAAGCCAACATTCAGCCCGGCGATATTGAAAAGGCGGTGTGATATGGATATTGAAAAAATCGCTCGTGCCATCGAGCAGGATGCGGGTATGGATTTGCCGGATGTGCGGCAAGCGCTGGCCGAGGCCAAGGCGGGTGTCGGGCGAGTGACCACGCCGGAGCAGTTGCTGGTGCGCGCGGCGCGCGCCAAGGCCGGGTTGTCGCAACAGGCTTTTGCCGAGCGTATTGATACGCCCGTGGCGACATTGCGCGATTGGGAGCAAGGCCGCTTTACTCCACCGGGCGGCGTGGTGTGTTTGATGCGGCTGATCGAGCGGCATCCCGATTTGACTGCCGAGTTGGCAGTTCATTGAGCCGCAAGTTTTCTAAGCAAACGCTTGATGGAAAACCTCAGAGACAGACCACGGTTTCCCGCCTTTGCCAACCTGTTGCTTTGCTAAACAATAGGGGACAGACCACGGTTTCCTGATCCTTGCTAGACTGTCCTCCCTCCCCCATGCAGCGGAGTTCATCATGCCTCGCCGTGCCCGCATCGCGTTGCCCAATGTTCCCGTCCATCTCATCCAGCGAGGCAATAATCACCAGCCCTGCTTTTTTGCCGATGAGGATTATCGCCGCTATCTCGATTGGCTGACCGAGTATGCCGGCAAGACCGGTTGCCGGATTCACGCCTACGTGTTGATGACCAATCATGTGCATTTGCTGATTTCTGCCGATCGCGCCGATGCGGGCGGTGCGCTGATGAAGTCGTTGGGGCAGCGTTATGTCTATGTGAATCGCGTTTACCGGCGTAGCGGCACTTTGTGGGAGGGGCGTTTCCGTTCGTGCCCGGTGCAGGAAGAGGATTACCTGTTGGGGTGTCAGCGATATATCGAGCTGAATCCGGTACGGGCGAATATGGTGGCGCATCCGGCGGAATACCGGTGGTCGAGCTATCGCGCCAATGCGCAGGGGGTGGCGGATGCTCTGATGCAGCCGCATCGGTTATACGACTCACTCGGCAGCGATGCGGCCTCCCGGCAAGCGGCTTACCGCGAGTTGTTCCGTTACGAGCTGGAGCCGGGTTTGGTGGATGAAATTCGGCGTGCAACCAACGGCAACTTTGCGTTGGGGAGCGCCCGCTTTGCGGCTGAGGTGGCGGAGATGATCGGCAGGCGGGCGATGCCGGGACATTCCGGGCGACCTCGCAAGCTTGTCGAGCCAGAGTCTGGCGAGCTTTTTTGAGCCAAAACCGTGGTCTGTCCCTGGTTTTGCTTGCTGGTTTTGCTTTGCGGTTTTCCTTTGTGCACAACCCATCGCGGCTGAAGCCGCTCCTACAAAAAAACAGCCCGCTCACCGCTCGTGATTGAGTTCCTGCATCAGTTGCACCGATAGCTCTTCTATCGATTTCGCGGTGGTGTCGAACCACTTGATGCCCTCGCGCTCCATAGTTCTTTCCGTCGCGAGGTGCTGACTTGTACAAGCCAATTAAGGCGTCGCCATTTTGTCGGCAGTTTTCGGGTAGCAAATACGTCAACCTGCGTATTGCTGGCTACTGGCAAGGCTGGTATTTCTAACTGAAGGGGGCGGCATCGCATTGGGCAGTTCGAGACATGAAACCGGGGAGACGGTATGGCAAAAATAATCAAAGCCGAGCGAAGCAGCTTGCCCCGGACAGTGCCACGGCTGCTGCAAATTTTGTTCGTTCTGCTCAGGCACAATTTCCTGGGTGCGCTGCGCGGCAGGAAACATTTGCCGCAGCCGAAAGAGGTGCGGGAAACTTTTGAGGAACTCGGATTGATCTTCCTCAAGTTCGGCCAAGTGCTGGCCCTGCGGCGCGACCTGCTGCCGGACAACTACATCGCCGAACTGGAATTGCTGCACGACGAAGTGCCGGGGCTACACATTGATGCGGTGCGGGCCACGATCGAAGAGGAACTGCGCGCGCCGATGTCGGCCTTGTTCAGCCGCTTTAATAAAACGCCGCTGGCCGCCGCCACCATCGCCCAGGTACATGAGGCAACCACCATCGACGGACGCCATGTCGCCGTCAAGGTGCAGCGGACGGGCCTCGACACCGTGATCGCGACCGACGTCGCGGTACTTAATTTTCTGGTGGTGCTGGCGGAAAAACTCTTTCCGAGCCTGCGCGCGCTCGAACTTCCGCTGGCGGTCAGTGAATTCGAGATCAGCCTGAACCGGGAAACCGATTTCGGCCGCGAAGGGCGTTCCATCGTGCTTTTTCGTGCCGCGCTGATCGACGATCCCGATGTCTGGGTTCCCGATGTGCTGGCCGAATATTCTGGCCGGACCGTGCTGACGATGGAGTTTTCGGCCGGCGAGCGGATCGATTTATACGCTCGCAGTCATCCGGAAACGATGCCGCACGCGATCAGCACACTGGTTCGGTTGATGCTCCAATCCATCTTCGAATCCGGCGTGTTCCACGCCGACCCGCATCCCGGCAACGTCTTTGTGATGCCGGACGGGCGATTGTCCCTGCTCGATTTCGGGATGACCGGCGATCTTGACGAAACGATGCGCGAGTCTCTGGTACTGCTGCTCGAAGCGGTGGTTAAACACGATGCGCGGGGCGTCAAGGAGGCGTATCTCGAAATGGCGACTGCAAGCGAAAAGGTCAACCGTGCCAGCTTGCTGCTCGACATCAAAGCCGTGCTGTATGAAATCCACCGCAGCGACTTGACCCAGGTTTCAATCGGCACCGCGTTCGATTCGCTGGTGCGGGCCGGCAGCAAGAACGGCGTGCACAATCCCAGCGAGTTTTTTTTGCTGACCCGTGCTTTCGTGATCCTGGAGTCGATGATTCGCCAGCTCGATCCGCACCATAACTACATCGAGTCGTTCCGCGTCGAGATCAAGCGGCTGACCGCGCAGCAATTCTCGGTCGCGCGAATCGAGGAAAAAACCATCAAGCTGGGACGCGACTCCGAGCGTTTGATCGGCGATGCGCCCGCCGACATCCGCCGCGCGCTGCGCCGGGTCGCGTCAGGCCAACTCGGGCAGCTGCAGTTGCCGGCGCTCGAAGCCCTGGGCGGACGAATCAGCCGCAACCTGGAAAGTCTCAACGGCGCCATTGCGGCGGCGGCGCTGGTCATCGGCGGCGCCATGCTGGTGTCGAATCCACTGGCGTCATGGCATTCCGAGCTGGGCGAATACATGATCATCGGAGGAGTCATCGGCGCGCTGGTTATCTATATCGGCGCTTTGCGCCGCGACCGCGGTCGACGCTGACGCCACCCGAAATAATCGCAGCCTATGAAGCAAACCGTCGTGCCCCGAGCACGCACAGGCCAACCGCTAGCGCGGAGGCGATCATCGTCGCGCTGACGTGTTCGCCCAGCAGCGTCGCTGCCAGCCCAAGGCCGAAGAACGGTTGCAGCAATTGCAACTGGCTGACGGATGCGGTGCCGCCCAGTGCCAGGCCGTGGTACCAGAAGAAGAATCCGAGCAGTGTGCTGAACAGCGAGACGTAGGCAAGGCTCAGCAAGGCGGGCCCGGAGGCTTGCTGGAAATTGCCCGGCATTGTCCACAGGCTCAGCGGCAGCATCAACGGCAGCGACAGCACCAGCGCCCAGCAAATGACCTGCCATCCGCCCATGCTGCGCGACAGACGTGCGCCTTCGGCATAGCCCAGTCCGCACAAGGCAATCGCCGTCAGCATCAATAGATCGTCGGTCAGCGAAACGGCGATGCCTTGGCCCATCGCAAAACCTGCCATGACCAGGCTCCCGGATAGCGAGAACAGCCAGAACAAACGACGCGGATTTTTGTCGCCGCGCAGCACGCCGAATATCACCGTCGCCATCGGCAACAGCCCGACGAACACGGTGGCATGCGCCGCGCTGACATTGCGTAGCGCCAGCGCGAGCAACAGCGGAAAACCGATCACCGCGCCCAGCGCGACCACCAGCAATGCAAGGCTGTCGCCGCGCGTGGGGCGCGGCTGGCGCAAAACCAGCAGGATCGCTGCGGCGATCACGCCGGCAATCGCGGCCCGCGCCAGTGAAAAAAAGACGGGGTCGAAGGTGGCGACCGCCACTCTTGTTGCGGGCAGCGTGCCGCTGAAGATCAGCACGCCCAGCAGTCCGCTGGTATATCCCTTGTATCCTTTGTCCATGCTCGTGCCCGCCGTTTAATGCAAGAAGAAGCGGCATCATCCCCCGCAAAGTTTTGGGGCAACAGAGACAGATGGGTACAATTCAAAGATACTGTCCGCCATGCTCATGGGTACAAATGATGAAAAACCAAGTCGATCAGAAAGACGGCACCCGCGTGAATGCGGTGATGCATACCATACGCGAGCAACTGGCCTCGCGCGTGCTGGTGCCGGGCGAGCGCCTGCCCTCCATCAGACAGATGGCCGAACGTCTGGACGTGGCGAAGAACACCATCGTCGAGGCCTATGACCGTCTCGCCGCCGACGGCGTGCTGACCGCGAAACGCGGCTCCGGCTTTTATGTGTGCGGGCATCTGCCGCCTTTGTCGCTGGCCGATGTGGGGGCGACGCGGGATCGCAGCATCGATCCGCTGTGGATCATCCGCCAGTCGCTCGAAGCCGAATCGGGCATGCTCAAACCCGGCTGCGGCTGGCTTCCCCCGTCATGGTTGCCGGACGAGGAAATCCGCCGCACCTTGCGGCGCGTGTCCAAGGAACAGCAAACCGGTTTGCTGGAATACGGGCATCCGTACGGGCACTTTGCATTGCGCGAACAACTCGGCCGCCGCCTCGGCGAACGCGGCGTCGCGGCCTCTCCGCGCCAGATCATCCTCGCCGATTCCGGCACCCAGGCCATCGACCTGATCTGCCGTTTCCTGCTGGAGCCGGGCGACACGGTGCTGATCGACGATCCGGGGTATTTCAACTTTCAGGCCCTGCTGCACGCGCACCGCGTGCAACTGGTCGCCGTACCCTATACCGAACAGGGGCCCGATGTGCAGGCGATGGAACAACTGCTGGTGCAACACAAGCCGCGCCTGTATCTGACCAACACGGTTTTCCACAACCCGACCGGCGCGGTGCTCTCGCCCATCGTTGCGCACCGCGTGCTCAAACTGGCCGAAGACCACGACCTGCTGATTATCGAGGACGACATCTATGCCGAATTCGCGCAGAACACCTCGCCCCTGCTGGCCTCGTTCGACGGCCTGAACCGTGTCATCCACGTCGGCAGTTTTTCCAAGGTGCTGACGGCATCGGCGCGCTGCGGCTACATCGCGGTTCGGCAAGACTGGGCGGAACAAATCGTCGATCTGAAACTGGCCACCACGCTGAGCAGTAACGGCCTGGGCGCGGAGCTGGTCTACTCCATGCTGCGCCAGGGCGCTTATCGCCACCATGTCGATGCGCTGCGCAGCCGGCTGGCGGATGCCATGGGCCGCACGCTGCACCGACTGGATAAACTCGGCATCGCCCCCTGGATGAAACCGCAAGGCGGCATGTTCCTCTGGGTGCGCCTGCCGCAAGGGCTGGACTCGGCCAAGGTATCCCGCAAAGCCTTGCACGACGGCATCGTCCTCGCGCCCGGCAACGCGTTCAGCCTGAGCCAGACGGCGTCGCCATTTCTGCGTTTCAACGTGGCGCAATGCCAGTCGCCGAAGGTTTTCGAGGTGCTGGAAAAGGCGATGGGATAGATCGCAGAAACGGGCGGAACGATCCGCTCGGCATTGTTTTTCGGCAGTGGCATAATCGGCCATGCATATGCCGAATCTGCCAACATGAAAATCGCCCTGCTGCTCGAAGAAGGATCTACCTCCTCCAGCGTCGCCACTACGCTCGACATGTTCCGCCTCGCCCAGCGCTTCCAGCCGGATGCGGGCTGGCAGCCGCATTTATTTTCCACGCACGGCGGGCCGGTGCGCCTGACCGATGCGCTGCTGGTGGAGACGCACCGCCTGCCCGCCGACCTTGGCGGTTACGACGCGATCATCCTGCCGGGTTTCTTCGCCGAATCGGTCGAACGCATCGCCGAAAGCATGCAGACCATCTGGCGTAGCGTCATCTCCCGATTGCAAAAGCTGCCCGAAAATACGCTGGTCGCGGCGAGTTGTTACGGCACTTTCGTGCTGGCGGAAGCGGGCTTGCTGGACGGTATTCCGGCAACGACCACATGGTGGTTCGCCGAAGCGTTCCAGCAGCGCTATCCGCAAGTGCAGCTCGATGCGGACAAGACGCTGGTCGATAGCGGACGCGCCATCACCGCAGGCGCGATGACCGCGCACACCGACCTCGCGCTGCATGTGCTGCGCCGTCTCGGCGGCGTGGCGCTGACGCGCAGCATCGGCGGCATCATGCTGGTGGACGGCGCGCGCACGTCGCAACGCCCGTTCATGTCCGTGCAAAAAGATTATTCCGAACCGCTGATCCAGAACGCCATCGCATGGATGGACAAACACCTCGCGCAACCCGTCGCCATCGACGAATTAGCCTGCGCCATGCATGTCAGCTACCGCACCCTCAACCGCCGCTTCGTCGAAATCACCGGCATGACACCCCTCGCCTATTTGCAGGCGCTGAAAATCGAACGGGCGAAGGAATTGCTGGAAGTTTCGAACGCAGATTTCGAGACGATCACAGAGAAGGTGGGGTATGGTGATGCTTCGTCGTTCCGGCGCTTGTTCAAGCGCGTGACGGGGCTTGCGCCGGTGCAATACAGAAGGCAGTTCAAGTCCCGGTAGGCTGCTTCGCTGTTACGCGGCGCTGGGCGCGGTATATGGTTGCGCGGGCGACGGGCGCATCTCTTCCGTCGCGCGTGCCGACTATGCCGAGGCTGCCGCCGTCGTGCTGACCTCCGACAACCAGACCGGCAAGACCTACGAGCTGGCCGGCGATACGGCCTACACCCTGAGCGAATTTGCCGCCGAAATCTCGCGCCAAGCTGGCCGCGCCATCGGCTACGTCAACCTGTCGGAAGCGGAATACAAAAAGCGCTGCTAGGCGCAGGCCTGCCGGACTTCCTCGCCGAACTGCTGGCGAATTCCGACACGGGCGTATCGAAAGGCGCGCTGTTCGACGACGGCCATCAACTGAGCAAGCTGATCGGCAGGCCGACAATGCCGATGGCGGAGTCGGTCGGGGCGGCGATTCAGACTGCGGGCACGCCACTGCCGTAGGCGCGAGGGGATTTCACTCCTCCCTGCCGCTGCAGGAGTTACGAAAGCCGTCGTTTGCGTTCGGCGGTGAACGTCCACCAAGGACGGGCTTCCCCGCCATGCATGAAATCCACGACGGACATGAAGACGTCAATCACGCAGGGATCTTGTTTGTGCCCGGTTTTCTCGCACAGCGCCCGGTGCATCTCGAACGCGTCGCGTCCGATCAGTTGCTCCGGCGTGTCGATGCCGATGATGCGCAGATCGCCGGCCATTGCTTTGCCGACGTTGGGCAGGTCTTCGAGTTCTTGGAGTTGGTCGCGTCGGACTTTTTGCGGGTTCACGCCGGTGATTTGCTGCGCACGCCGAAGATCGCCGTGCCGATGCGTACCATGGTCGCGCCTTCGGCGATCGCGGCGGGGAAGTCGTGCGACATGCCCATTGACAGGGTGTCGAGTTGCAGTCCGTCGCGGTTGAGTTTGTCGAATAGTTCGCGCAGCTGAGCGAATGCGGCGCGCTGTTCCGCGACATCGTCGGTGGGCGCGGGGATCGCCATCAGCCCGCGCAGACTAAGGTTGGGCAGCGCCGCGATGCCGCGCGCCAGTGCTTCTGCCTGTTCTAGCGGCACGCCGCTCTTGCTGGCTTCGCCGCTGACGTTCACTTGCAGGCAGACCTGTAGCGGCGGCAGATGCGCAGGACGTTGCGCCGACAGCCGCTCGGCGATTTTCAGCCGCTCGATACCGTGCACCCAGTCGAAATGCTCGGCGATCAGGCGCGTCTTGTTGCTCTGGATCGGGCCGATGAAATGCCACTCGATTTGCAGGCCTTGCAGTGCGGCGATCTTGTCTTTGCCTTCCTGTACGTAATTTTCGCCGAAGCGGCACTGTCCCGCGTCATAGGCCTCGCGCACTGCGTCGGCGGGGAAGGTCTTGCTGACTGCCAGCAGTTCGACGGCTTGCGGTGCGCGCCCGCAAGCCGTCGCGGCATCCGCTATCGCGGTACGCGTGGCTTGCAAGTTGGAAGCGATTGTTGTCATAATCCGGCGCACCAGCAGCCATTCAGGCCGCGTCGTTAACGTGAAACGCGCGTAAGCGTTCGTTTGCCCTTTCTCCCGCTTGCGGGGGAAAGTTGGATAGGGGGAACGGGCATGGCAAGTTTCATTATCAGGGGTGGCAACTTGCCATGCCCGTTGAATCGGGAAGATTATAATGGATATCACTGAACTGCTCGCCTTTGGTGTCAAGAACAAGGCATCCGACCTGCATCTTTCCGCCGGCCTGCCGCCGATGATCCGCGTGCACGGCGACATGCGCCGCATCAACCTGCCGGCGCTGGAGCACAAGGAAGTGCATGCGCTGGTGTACGACATCATGAACGACGGCCAGCGCAAGTTCTACGAGGAGAACAAGGAGGTCGACTTCTCGTTCGAGGTGCCGGGTCTGGCGCGCTTCCGCGTCAACGCCTTCGTGCAGAATCGGGGCGCGGCCGCGGTCATGCGTACCATTCCTTCCAAAATTTTGTCTCTGGAAGATCTGAAGTGCCCGAAGAGTTTCGAGTCTATTTCCGACTATCCGCGCGGTCTGGTGCTGGTGACCGGCCCGACCGGTTCGGGCAAGTCCACTACGCTGGCCGCGATGGTGAATCATCGCAACGAACATGAGATGGGCCACATTCTGACGGTGGAAGACCCAATCGAATTCGTGCACGAGTCGAAAAAATGCCTGATTAACCAGCGCGAAGTCGGCCCGCATACGCTGTCGTTCCAGAACGCATTGCGCAGCGCCCTGCGCGAAGACCCGGACGTGATTCTGGTCGGCGAAATGCGCGATCTGGAAACCATTCGTCTGGCGATGTCCGCAGCCGAGACGGGGCACTTGGTGTTCGGCACGCTGCACACCAGTTCGGCGGCCAAGACCATCGACCGTATCATCGACGTATTCCCTGCGGACGAAAAGGAAATGGTGCGCGCGATGTTGTCAGAGTCGTTGCGCGCGGTGATTTCGCAGGCTTTGCTCAAGACCAAGGACGGCTCGGGCCGCGTCGCGGCGCACGAGATCATGATCTGTACCCCGGCCATCCGTAACCTGATTCGCGAAGCCAAGGTGCCGCAGATGTATTCCGCGATCCAGACCGGCCAGAGCCTGGGCATGCAGACGCTGGATCAGTGCCTGACCAATCTGGTGAGATCCAATGTCATCACCCCGGCCGAGGCGCGCAGCAAAGCCGCCAACAAGGATCTGTTCCCCGGTTGATCGCTGTAGGGGCACGGCGTGCCGTGCGGGTGCCCGAACAAAAGTTTTACGTGCCCACCCTACGGTCGCTTTGCTGTCACAGTTACAAGCCACGAGCTACATGCTACTGGCCATATTAGGAGCTTTACCATGGAACGCGATCAGGCCACAGAACTCATTCACAACCTGCTGCGCGGGATGATCGGCAAGAAGGCGTCCGACTTGTTCATCACCTCGGGCTTTCCGCCGGCATTCAAGGTGGACGGCAAGATGACGCCGGTGTCCAACCAGACGCTCACCTCGGTGCATACCCAGGAACTGGCGCGCGCGATCATGAACGACCGTCAGGCCGCCGAGTTCGAGGCGACCCACGAGTGCAACTTCGCGATCAGCCCGCCGGGCATCGGGCGTTTCCGCGTCAACATTTTCATGCAGCAGCAGCGCGTCGGCATGGTGCTGCGCACGATCACCACCAAGATACCCGATCTCGATCAGATGGGCATGCCGGAAGTCCTCAAGGACATCGTGATGACCAAGCGCGGTCTGGTGATTCTGGTCGGCGGCACCGGTTCGGGCAAATCCACCACGCTGGCTGGCATGATCGGGCATCGCAACAAGAACAGCTACGGCCACATCATTACCATCGAAGACCCGGTCGAGTACGTGCACGATCACATCAACTGCATCATCACCCACCGCGAGGTCGGCGTGGATACCGAGAATTGGCACAATGCGCTGAAGAACACGTTGCGCCAAGCACCCGACGTGATCTTGATCGGCGAAATCCGCGACCGCGAGACCATGGAATACGCGGTTGCGTTCGCCGAGACTGGCCATCTGTGCATGGCCACGCTGCACGCCAACAGCGCCAATCAGGCGCTGGATCGCATCATCAACTTCTTCCCTGAAGAGCGTCGCGAACAGTTGCTGATGGACTTGTCGCTGAATATCAAGGCACTGATCTCGCAACGCCTGATCCCGAAGAAAGACGGCGCCGGACGCGCGGCGGCCATCGAAATCCTGCTGAACTCGCCGCTGATCGCCGACTTGATTTTCAAGGGCGAGGTGCATGCGATCAAGGAAGTCATGTCCAAGTCGCGCGAACTCGGCATGGAGACTTTCGACGGCGCGCTGTTCAACCTGTACGAGTCGGGCATGATCGCCTACGAAGAGGCGTTGAAGAATGCCGACTCGGTTAACGACCTGCGCCTGCGCATCAAGCTGGAGAGCAAGCTGAGCGGTGACCGCGATGTGATGAGCGGTATCGAGAACCTGAAGTTGACCGAGCATTAATCTCGGATCGCAGTTCCTGAAAAATAAACCGCGCCTCGGCGCGGTTTATTTTTGGATTTCCGGAATCCGGGAGAATTCCTGGGTAATTGCCTGTTGTTATTCCTCCCGATCGGCGGCATGATGCTGCCTTGGGCAAACTTATCGAAAGGTAAGGACGCAATGCCACGGGGCTAATGGATTTCCGATGCTAGCCGGGCTGCCGGTTCACGATGTGCGGTGAACTGCTTGAATCCGTCGATTTTCGGATCTTTGCGTCCTTCCTGTTTGGTCAGTCATCTCCCAAGACCAGCGCGGAGGAATCGTCATGTCATACTGGAAACCGGTTGTTATGCTCATTGCAGCTTTGCTGTTGCTGATAGTCGCGGCGCTGACTATCAATTACATGCGCCCGATCGGTGATGGAACCGATACGCAGAGCAGCTATGTCGGAAAAGGCGCGGCCATGGAGGGCAACTCAGGCTTCGTCAGCTTGGGGGAGTTCCTGGTCAACCTGAATAGCGACGAAGAAAGTCACTATTTGAAAACGTCGATCTCGCTCAAGCTGGACAAGTCCGGATACAACAAGGATGTCGAGGCGCGCATCCCGGAAATGAGGCATCACGTAAATCTGGTGCTGCAAAGCCAGACTGCAGACGAGCTGTCTACCGGCGAGGGAAAGTTAAGGCTGGCCGAAGCAATCAAGGGGCATGCCGAGTATGTCATGGGTTTTCGCAAGACACTCCCCGATTCGGACGCTGCCGGCACCCCGATAAAGATCAGCGCCATTTCCGATGTGTTGTTCACATCGTTCATCATTCAACGCTAGCTTAAGCCGGGTTACTTGGGCCGGTTACTGCCCGCGACGATTTTGTATTCCAGCAAACGGCATTCGATTGCGCCATTAAACAGCGGCGTGCGTTTCGACGGCGACAGTCGCATCAGTTTCAGGATAGCCCTGTCGGCGGTGAACAGGTAAGCCGTCCAGCCGCCGAACTTCTTCTTCAGCGCGTCGCCCAATTGCGGGTACAGCTCGGCCAGTTCGTCCAGCTCGCCCATGCGCTCGCCGTAGGGCAAGTTCGCGACCAACACGCCGTGTTCCGCCGGTGGCGAGATTTCCAGCACATTGGCTTGTTTCAGTTCGACGCACTCCGCCAGTCCGGCTTCCTGCAGGTTGCGCGATGCGGTCCTCAGTGCGTCGCCGTACAGGTCGCTGCCGTAGAGCTCCAGCGGCTTGGGCGGCAGTTGCGCGGCGATGGCTTGTTCGCGCATAGCCTGCCATGTCTTCGCGTCGAAGTTTTTCAGTTTCTCGAAAGCGAAGCGGCGGGCGATGCCGGGCTGGATGTTCAGCGACATCTGCGCCGCCTCGATCAGGAACGTGCCGCTTCCGCACATTGGATCGACCAGCGGCGTGCCGGGTTGCCAGCCGGTCATGCGCAGGATGCCCGCCGCGAGGTTCTCGCGCAGCGGCGCGATGTTGGTGTACTGGCGCACGCCGCGCTTGAATAATGCGTCGCCGGAGGTGTCCAGATACAGCATCAGCAGATCGTCCTCGATGAACACATGGATGCGCACGTCGGGTTCCAGCGTGTCCACGCTGGGGCGCTCGTTGCAGTGTTCGCGGAAGCGGTCGCACACCGCGTCTTTGACCAGCAGTGTGATGAACTCCAGGCTCTTCAGCGGGCAGCGTATCGCCGTGGTGTTCACGCGTATGGTGTTGGTCACGTCGAACCAGCGCTGCCACTGCAGCTCGAACACCGCCTTGTAGACATCCTGTTCGCTGCGATAGCGCGTCTCTTTCACGCGCCACAACACGCGGCTGGCGAGACGGCTCTCCAGATTGACGCGATAGCACAGCGGCCAGTCGCCGGAGAACTCCACGCCGCCGTCGGTGGCGCGCAGGTTTTGCGCGCCCATGGTTTCAAGGTCGCTGCGCAGTAATGCTTCGAGGCCGCGGGGGCAGGGGGCGAAAAATTCAGGCATGGCTTAGAAGGGCTTGACGGTGGCGAGGATCACGATGGCCAGCAGCAAAAACACCGGCGCTTCGTTGAAGAAACGGTAGAACACATGACTGCGCGTGTTGCGATCGGCGGCAAATTCCTTCACCAGATGGCCGCAATAAAGGTGATAGCCGACCAACACCGCGACCAGCGTGGTCTTCGCATGCAGCCATCCGCCGGAGAAGCCGTAACCGAACCACAGCCACAGGCCGAAGATGACCGCCAGTGCGCCTATGGGCGTGACAAAGCGGTACAGCTTGCGCTCCATCAGCTTCAGCCGTGCGATCTCCGCCGGTTCGGTCGCCATCGCGTGGTTGACGAAGATGCGTGGCAGATAGAACAGCCCGGCGAACCAGCTCACGACGAAGAAGATATGAAATGCCTTGACCCACAACATGAATAACTCCCAACGATATACCCCCTCCCTAGCCCTCCCCCTGAAAGGGGAGGGGATTGAGCTCCTTTCCCCTTTCAGGGGGAAGGTTGGGATGGGGGTGAAACTTCTAACTCACTGAAACTGGATTTATTGCGACAGCCTCTTCCTGAACAACGCCAGCGACACATAAAACCCCGCCATCGCGTAACCCAGCAGCACGCCCGCATGCAGCAGCCAGTTCGCCGGAACGGTGTCGTTCAGCAGCGGTCGCGCCAGATCGATCGCATGCGTCAGCGGCAGCACGGAAGACACGCCCTGCAGCGCCGCGGGCAACTGATCGACCGGAAAAAACACGCCGCATAATAGCACCATCGGCGTGATCGCCAGCGTGAAGTAGTACATGAAGAAGTCGTAGCCGGGCGCGAGCGCGGTGACGATCAACCCGATGGCGGCGAAGCACAGCCCGACCAGCAGCGCCAGCGGGATCAGCCACAGCGTCAGCGGCGAATGCGACAGGCCGAGCGCCCAGATCACCGCCAGCACCGCGATGCCGGACAACAGGCTTTTGCTCGCCGCCCAGACGATCTCCGAGAACACGATGTCATCCAGCGTTACCGGCGTGTTCATGATCGCCTCCCAGGTGCGTTGCTCGTGCATGCGCGCGAAGCCGGAATACAGCGCCTCGAAGCTCGCGCTGTTCATCGTGCTGTAGCACACCGTGCCGGCGGCGAGGAAGGCGATGTAGGACATGCCGCCGACCTCCGGCAGCATGCCGCCGAGGCCGTAGCCCAGGCCCAGCATGTAGATCACCGGATCGGCGAGATGGCCGAGGATGGACGGGCCGGCCATCTTCTTCCACACCATGAAGTTGCGCCGCCAGATCGGGATGAAGCGCAGGCTGGGGCGGGGCAAGGCGAAATAATTTGTTCTCATCTCGGCGTCGCCATTTGTCCGTAGGGGCGCGATTCATCGCCCCCTTGTGTATGTCGATGTGGCAGGGCGCGATGAATCGCGCCCCTACAGGTGGCGATAGAAATCATTCCCGCATCTCCCGGCCCGTCAGTTTCAGGAACACGTCTTCCAGATTCGCCGGTCTGTGCAGATAGCGCAACTGCGGTTGATGCTGCAACTCCAGCAGCAGCGGTTGCGCGTCGTTCACGTAGCAGAATGCGGTCTCGCCGCTGACCTCGAAACGCTGTGCGTGATGTCCCGCGTGCTCGTTCGCCCAGGCCGCCGCATGCTCGCCGAACACCTCGATCACCTGTGGTTCGATATTGTCAGCGATCAGTTCGCGCGGCGAGCCTTGGCTGATGACGCGGCCCTCGTCCATCACCGCGAGGCGGTGGCACAGGCGTTCGGCCTCATCCATGAAGTGTGTGGTCAGCAGCAGCGTCTTGCCGCGCGCGGTCAGCTCGCGCAGGCGCTGCCAGATCAGGTGGCGCGCCTGCGGGTCGAGGCCGGTGGTGGGCTCGTCGAGGAAGATCACGTCCGGGTCGTTGACCAGCGCGCGCGCCACGGTCAGCCTGCGCTTCATGCCGCCGGACAGCGTCGGCACCTTCGCATCTTTCTTGTGCGTCAGGTTGGCGAACTCCAGCAGCTCCGGCAGGCGCGCCTCAATCTCGCTGTCCTTCATGCCGAAGTAGCGGCCATACACCATCAGGTTTTCGGTGACTGTGAAGTCCGGGTCGAGGTTGTCCATCTGCGGCACGACGCCGACGCGCAGCCGCGCCTCGCGCGCATGTCCCGGCACGTCGTGGCCGAGCAGCGTCAGCTTGCCGCCGTCCGGCGCGACCAGGCCGAGCAGCAGGCGCAGCGTGGTGGTCTTGCCCGCACCGTTCGGCCCCAGCAGGCCGAAGCATTCGCCGCGCCGAATGGCTAGGCTGACGCCATCCACCACGCGCAGGTTTCCGTAGTTTTTGACCAGCCCTTCGGCGCGGATCACCGTGTTGTTCATAGGCGACACCCGTGGAATTCATGCAACACGATCTGCTTCAACTGGCTCAGCCGCCCGTGAAAGAAATGCCCCGCCTCCGGCAACACCACGATGGGCAGATGCTGCGGGCGCGCCCAGTCCAGCGCGTCGGACAATGAAATCACTTCGTCATTTTCGCCGTGCAACACCAGCGTGTTGTGCGGCACATGCGGCATCGCGAAGCGCCCGACCGCAGGCGCGACCAGCACCAGCTTGTGCGCCTGTGGATGCAGATGCTGAGCTGCGCGCGCGGTCACATAGCCGCCGAACGAAAAACCGGAAAGGATCAACGGCAGATGGCCGAACTCGTCGCGAGCATGCTGCACCATCGCCAGCAAGTCCTCGACTTCGCCGTTGCCGCTGTCGAACTCGCCCTCGCTGTTGCCGACGCCGCGAAAGTTAAAGCGCAGCGTGGCGTAGCCCAGCTCGGTGAAGGTCTTCGCCAGCGTCGTGACGATCTTGTGCTCCATCGTGCCGCCCATCGTCGGCAGCGGGTGCGCGACCACGGCGACCGCGGCGGGCTCATGGTCCGGCAGATGCCAGATGCCTTCGAGCCGGCCGGCCGGGCCGGCTAGAGCTATCTTGCGCTGTTCCGGCATCAGATCTTCAGGCGCTCGACCACGCGGCCATTCTTCAGGTGTTCTTCGATGATCTCGTCGAGGTCGCTGTTGTCGACGAAGGTGTACCAGGTGCCCTCGGGATAGACCACGATCACCGGGCCTTCGCCGCAGCGGTCCATGCAGCCGGCGGAGTTGATGCGGATGTTGTTGTGGCGGTTGGAGATGCCGAGTTCCTTCACCTTCTTCTTCATGTAGTCGCGCGCCTGCTGCGAGCCGTGGTTGGCGCAGCAATCCTCGCCGCCTTCGCGCTGGTTGGTGCAGAAGAAGACGTGCTTGTCGAAATAGCTCATCTGAAACTCCGGTTGTTTGGACGGGTGAAATTATACTTTGCGGATGCGCCACAGATGCCACAACAGCAGCAGGGGATACAGCAGCGAGATCGTCTGCGCCAGGCCGTTGTAGTTCAGCAGGTGGCCGTAGTGCCAGTGGTAAATGCTCGCGGCGGAGGCGGGGGTGCTGTCGCCGAGCAGGAAGTTCACGATCACGAAATATCCCGCAGCAATCGAAGCGCCCAGCGAGATCATCGCCGCTCGCGGCGGCCACAGCAGCGCGGACAGCAGCAGCATGCCGAGCAGTATGCCCAGCACGGCTTCGCCGTTGATCCACAGCAGCAGCGCCAGCAGCAGCATGCCGAGCAGTATGCCCAGCACGGCTTCGCCGTTGATCCACAGCAGCAGCGCCCATGATTTCAGCAGCAGCGCGGCGGCGACGAATTTCGCCAGCGCGACGATGCTCAGCACCAGCAGCAGCGCGGTCACCACGTTGCGCGGCGCGCGCAGCAAGGTCAGCAGCAGCGTGCCCAGCATCAGCAGGTTCAGCATCACGGCGACGCTCTCCCACATATCGAACGGCGCGGGCGGGAGTGCGACGAAGGGCTGGCGCGCGACTTCGCTGATGAACACATTGCCCAGCATCGGCAGCGAAGGGTTGATCTGGCCAAACATCCATAGCACCAGCAACGCCAGTCCGAAGTCCATCTCCTTGCCGTGATGGAACAGCCGGCTGCGCCAGCGCACCAGCAGCGTGAACACTCGGGTCCAGGAGGCGATGCTGATCGCGAGCAATGCGCCGATCAATGTGCCCGTGCTGTTGGACAGCAGATCCATGTTCGAACTGATACGCCTGGGCAGATACATCTGCAGATATTCCATGCCCGCCGACAACAGCACGCCGGCGGCCAGCGCCAGCGTAACGCTGGCCAGTGCACCGACGCGCGCGCGGAGCGCCAGCGCGACCAGCAGGCCGAGCGGCAGGTAGGAGAGCAGATTGAGTGCCGCGTCGAAGTGGGTGTAGGTCAGCGCCAGCGGCACGGCGAGCACGTCGGCAAAGTTCAGCCCCTGCTTGCGCCAGCCGGTGAATGGCGACAGGCTGGCGTATGCGATGAACAGTGCATAGCCCAGCGCCAGCCAGGTGCGCAGGCGCGCGCGGGTCTCGGTGATGAATAGCTCTCTCATGGGCGGGGGAGTGTTGGCGAAATCGCCAGAGGTGTCAACACGGAAGACGAGCCGCACCCGGGCGCGTGGTAAACTTCGCTCCGAAGCTGGCTAGACAGTCGCCGCGTCCGCAAGGGCGGGGAGGACAACCCGCTCGCGTAAGCGAGCGGGTTGCGGTGTAGGCTAATTTGCGCAAGCAAGTTATGCCGAAGCCAAAGTGCGGGGGAACCCGGACTTTTCTCTCCGTCTGAGGACGGGGAGGAAAGTCCGGGCTCCGCAGAGCAGGATGCCGGTTAATGGCCGGACGCCGTGAGGCGATGGAAAGTGCCACAGAAAATATACCGCCGATGGCTCGGTACTGCTGTCCGCAAGGGGGGCGGCTGGGTACAGGTAAGGTTGAAATGGCGAGGTAAGAGCTCACCGCGCTGGTGGCAACATCAGTGGCAGGGCAAACCCCATCCGGAGCAAGATCAAATAGGCTGACTATGGCGTGGCTCGCGCCGTCAGCGGGTAGATTGCTTGAGCGTCAGGTAACGAAACGCCTAGAGGAATGACTGTCCACGACAGAACCCGGCTTATCGGCCAGCTTCACCTTCTTTTAATCCTGGATGGATTTGTGGGAGCGGCTTCAGCCGCGATTACTTTTTTATTCCCCACGCGGCTTATCGCGGCTGAAGCCGCTCCTACGAGAATCGTGCGCCCTCGTGCTTTAGTAGCCAGCGTTTGATGCCCAGCGCGTCACCCTCCGCATGTTGCATGAATCCCCCCAGTCCGGCCTTGCCGACCACGCGGTGGCAGGGGACGACGATGGGGATGGGATTCGCGCCGCAGGCCTGGCCGACGGCTTGCGCGGCGGAATGCAGTTCGGTCGCCAGTTCTCCGTAGCTGCGCGTCTGCCCGCAGGGGATGTCCAGCATTGCATGCCAGACCTTCTCTCGATGAGCCGTGCCGTGCAGTTCGAGTGGCAGGGTGAAGCGCGAATGAGGATCGTTGAAATAGTGCAGCAGTTGTTCGCACACCTTTGCGGCGAATGCATTCGTTGGCGCTTGCGGCTGTTCCGATGCGGGCAGGAAGTCGATGCCGGTCAATGCGTCTGCCGTGCAGCGTATGCCCAGTATGCCGAATGGCGCTTTCAGTTTTGCTTGGTAGTTCATTACACTCTCCCCCGCGGGTGCGATTCAAAGTGATGTGGATATGGTGTCTGTTGAGCGGACAGTTTCCTTCCCTCTTGCAGGGGGAAGGTTAGGATGGGGTAGGAATGTTCGGGATGGCACATAACGCTTCTACCCCCTCCCTCCCCCTGCAAGGGGGAGGGAGGCCGAAACATAATAGCGCACAAACAAAAACGGGAGCCGAGGCTCCCGTTTTGTTTGCAGCAGAAAAACTGCGCGCAGCTTAGCCGCGTACTGCCAGCTTTTCCTTGATACGTGCCGACTTGCCCGAACGCTCGCGCAGGTAGTACAGCTTGGCGCGACGCACGGCGCCCTTGCGCTTCACTTCGATGCTGGCGATAACAGGCGAGTAGGTCTGGAACGTACGTTCCACGCCTTCGCCGGCGGAGATCTTGCGCACGATGAATGCGGAGTTCAGGCCGCGGTTGCGCTTGGCGATCACCACGCCTTCGTAGGCCTGGACGCGCTTGCGCTCGCCTTCGACCACGTTCACGCTAACGACCACGGTGTCGCCGGGGGAGAAGACCGGGATGGTCTTGCCCAGACGGGCGATTTCTTCCTGCTCCAGTTGTTCGATCAGATTCATTTACTGCTCCTTTAATATCGGGTCTTGTTCCTTCTGGAACTGAGCCAGAAGCCGAGACTCCTCTTTTGTCAAATCGCGTTTGGCCAATAAATCCGGCCTGCGCAACCACGTTCTGCCCAACGACTGCTGAAGCCGCCAGCGCTGTATGTCCGCATGATTGCCGGACAACAATACC
>MGWR01000025.1:43676-97621 GCA_001801085.1 Gallionellales bacterium GWA2_60_142
CCGGACAACACGTAGTCGCCGATGGAAATTTCGTCGTCCACATACTGGCGGATCAGGCGCTCGTCCACGCCCTCGTATCGTCCTGCCAGCAGTATCAATCCTTCGTCCTGCTGTGCTACCAACTCTTTGACCGCCGCGTGGGTCAGTAATCTGCCTTGCGGCGACATGTACACCACGCGGCTAGTCTTCGCGCCGTTTGCCGCTTGTCGCTGCTTGGCCGCGGTGATCGCGCCAGCCAGCGGCTCGCCCAGCATCACCATTCCGGGGCCGCCGCCGTAGGGGCGATCATCTATGGTGCGGTAGTTGTCGGTTGTGAAGTCTCTCGGATTCCACGTCTTCAACTCGTACTTGCCTTGTTCCGCAGCTCGCCGCGTGATGCCGTATTGCGTCAGCGCATCGAACATCTGCGGAAATAGCGTGATGACGTCGAAAATCATTTCAGATAATCCGCCGACCAAGCCACCCGGATAGTCCGGGTGGCTGTATCCACCTGCTTGATGACGGCATCGACGAACGGGATCAGTATCTCGCCGCTTTCGCCCCTGACGGTCAGCACGTCGTTCGCGCCGGTCTCCAGCAGGTTCGCCACCGTGCCAAGAGGCTCGTTGGCTTCGTTCACCACGGACATGCCGATCAGGTCGGACCAGTAGTACTCGTCCTCGTCCTGCTCCGGCAAACTGCTGCGCGGCACGGCGATCAACTGGCCTTTGAGCCTTTCGGCGGCATTGCGATCCGGGCAATCGGCCAGCAGTGCTGCCAGCGTCTTGTTATGGACTTCGCTTTGTTCGACCTTGATCTCGCGCCACGGGCCATGTTCCTGACCTATCCACCAAGTGTCGTAGTCCAGCAGACTGTCGAGATACTCGGTGAAAGGTTGGATTTTGACCCAGCCGCGGATGCCGTGAGCGGACGCCACGCGCCCCATGATCACCATGGGGTCAGTTGTTTCAGGCGTTGCCACGCTCTGAATTAAGCTACTGCAGCTCCGGCGTTCTTGACCAGCTTGGAAACGGCTTCGCTCAATTGCGCGCCCTTGCTTTGCCAGAAAGTAACGCGTTCCATTTGCAGGCGCACGGCTTCTTGGCCTTCGGTTGCAACTGGATTGTAGAAACCAACGCGCTCGATGAAGCGGCCATCGCGACGATTGCGCGAATCAGCTACCACCACGTTGAAGAACGGACGGTTCTTGGAACCGCCACGGGAAAGACGAATGATTACCATATAAAACCTATTAAAGTTGTTAGCCCAGCGAAAGGGCGCGAATTCTACGACAATTCCGTAGCTTATGGCAAGCGCAAGAAAATCAAGGAGTTTTCCGGGGTTTAGCGTTGCAACAACACTTCGAGCACGAACTTGCTGCCTAGATAGGCCAGCAGCAGCAATACGAAGCCGCTCACCGTCCAGCGTACGGCGGTGCGACCGCGCCAGCCGTAGTAGCGATGACCCCACAGCAGCACGGCGAACACGCCCCAGGAGATGAAGCCGAACAGCACCTTATGATTGAACTGCCAGGCCTGGCCGAAGATCGCTTCGGAGAACAGCACGCCGGAGGCCAGCGTCAGCGTCAGCAATACGAAACCGATGCCTATCATGCGGAACAGCAGCGTCTCCATGGTCAGCAGCGGCGGCAGGTTTTGCAGCACGCGCGGCAGCGTTGCGTGATGCAATCGCTTCTCCACCATCGAGATCAGCACCGCATGCAGCATCGCGATGGTGAACAGACTATAGGCCAGCATCGCGGTGGCGATATGCGCCTTGAACGCCAGCAGTCCGGTGTTTTCCAGTTGGTGCGCAGCCGGAAAAATCTCGGGCAGCAGCACGGTCACTGCGGCCAGTGGCAGCACCAGCGCCTGCAGGCAGCCGACCGGATAGAAGAAGCGCGCCACCCAGTACACCAGCAGCGTCAGCCAGACGATCAGCGCGAGCGCATTGACCATGCTCAGGTTGAATCCGCCGCCGGCGAACATGTCCTGCGCCAGCAGATAGCCCTGTAGCGCCAGCGGCGCCAGCACCCAATGTCCTGCCGCGCCGCGGCTCAGTACGTCGCCCTTGCCGCGCATTTGCGCCTGCCAGAAATAGACCGCGAGCACGCTGTAGCCGGTGAAAGCCAGCCAGGAAAGGAGAACGTTAGACATTTTTTGCCGGGATGTTTTAGACTTCGCGGATTCTACACCATACGCATTAACATACCCACATGCTGGACAACCTGACGCAACGCCTATCCGGCGTCATCAAAAATCTGCGCGGCCAAGCGCGCCTCACCGAGAGCAACATCCAGGACGCGCTGCGCGAAGTGCGCATGGCGCTGCTCGAAGCCGACGTTGCGCTGCCGGTGGTCAAGGACTTCATCGCCCAGGTCAAGGAAGCCGCGCTCGGGCAAGAGGTCATCGGCAACCTGAATCCGGGGCAGGCGCTGATCGGCGTGGTGCACCGCGAACTCACCAAGCTGATGGGCGAGCACAACGATGCGCTCAATCTCGCGACCACCCCGCCCGCCGTGATCCTGATGGCCGGTTTGCAAGGCGCGGGTAAAACCACCACCAGCGGCAAATTGGCCAAGCTGCTGCGCGACCAGCAGAAAAAGAAGGTATTGCTGGTCAGTTGCGACGTGTATCGCCCGGCCGCTATCGAGCAGTTGCGCACGCTGGCGCAGCAACTGGAGATCGACTTCTTCGCCTCCGACATCAGCCAGAAGCCGCAGGACATCGCGCTGGCGGCGCACGACTATGCGAAGCGGCATTATCACGATGTGCTGATCGTCGACACCGCCGGTCGTCTGGCTATCGACGAAGCGATGATGGAGGAAATCAAGCAACTGCACGCCGCGCTGAAACCCATCGAGACGTTGTTCGTCGTCGATGCGATGACCGGCCAGGATGCAGTGAACACCGCCAAGGCGTTCGGCGAAGCGCTGCCGCTGACCGGCGTGATTCTCA
Organism: Gallionellales bacterium GWA2_60_142; assembly: GCA_001801085.1. GTDB lineage: Bacteria > Pseudomonadota > Gammaproteobacteria > Burkholderiales > Gallionellaceae > Gallionella. Next base: position 46,613 of record MGWR01000025.1, read on the forward strand.
CCAAGCTGGACGGCGATGCGCGCGGCGGTGCGGCGCTGTCGGTGCGCCAGATCACCGGCAAGCCGATCAAGTTCGTCGGCGTCAGCGAAAAGCCGAACGGCCTCGAAGCCTTCCACCCCGAGCGCATGGCTTCGCGCGTGCTGGGCATGGGCGACGTGCTGTCGCTGCTCGAAGAAGCGCAGCGCGGCGTGGACATCGTCGAGGCGGAGAAGCTCGCGAAGAAGGTGCAAAGCGGCAAGGGCTTCGACCTGAACGACTTCAAGATGCAGATCGTGCAGATGAAGAAGATGGGCGGCATGTCCGCGCTGATGGACAAGCTGCCCGCGCAACTCAGCCAGGCCGCCGCCGGCGCAAAAGTGGACGACAAGCAAATCAGCCGCATCGAGGGCATCATCAACTCGATGACCCCGCTGGAGCGCACCAAGCCCGAGCTCATCAAGGCTAGTCGCAAGCGCCGCATCGCCATGGGTGCGGGCGTGCAGGTGATGCACGTCAACCAGTTGCTCAACCAGTTCGAACAGACCCAGAAGATGATGAAAATGTTCAGCAAGGGCGGCGGCATGGCCAAGATGATGCGCGGCATGGCCGGCAAAATTCCTGGCATGGGGCGCTAGCTAACAACTCACGACTTACGACTGCATTATGACTATCAAAGCCATCATATTTGACGTGGACGGCACGCTGGCCGATACCGAAGACGGTCACCGCCTTTCCTTTAATAAGGCGTTCGCAGAAAACGGTCTGGACTGGAACTGGGATGTCGCGCTGTACGACAAGCTGCTGAAAGTGACCGGCGGCAAGGAGCGCATCAAGTATTTCGTCGAGACCTGTCTGCCTGACTTCGACAAGCCCGCCGATTACGACGACTTCGTGAAGAACCTGCATCTGGTGAAGACCGGCCATTACAACGCGATGCTGCGCGCAGGCGGCATCCCGCTGCGTCCCGGCATCAAGCAACTGATTCAGGACGCGCATGCCGCCGGCATCACGCTGGCCATCGCCACCACGACCACACCGGAGAATGTGTCCACGCTGCTCGAAGTCGGCCTCGGCCAAGACTGGCAGAAGCACTTCGCCGCCTTGGGCTGCGGCGACATCGTCCCGCACAAGAAGCCAGCGCCGGACATCTACTTCTGGGTGTTGGAAAAACTGGGCCTGCCCGCCGCCGACTGCATCGCGCTGGAAGATTCCGAAAACGGCCTGCGCTCCAGCCTCGCGGCGGGCATCAGGACCTATGTCACGCTGAACCACTACACGCGCCATCACGATTTCTCCGGCGCGTCCGGCGTATTCGACGACCTGAGCGACTTGGCCGGTTTCTACAGCAAGACCGGTCTGCCGCTTCCCAAACCGTAAATTTCTGTTTAGGATTCGATTGCCGTGGGGGTGTAGCTCAGTTGGGAGAGCGTCTGGTTCGCAATCAGAAGGTCGTCAGTTCGATCCTGATCACCTCCACCATCAAACAAAAGCCGGATGTCCGCCGGCTTTTTGTTGCCCGCCGGAGGCTAGACTGCCTATTGTCGTCACCAGAACATGTCGTCGCCAAAATGGCGACAGTGGTACACTGGTCGCCCAAGTTATTTCTGGAGTTGAAAAATGGGAACCGCCATTGCCAAGCAAGATCGTATCGGCGCTCGGGTTCCGCATGAGGTCTACGAAACGCTGTGCCGTGCCGCCGAACTCTCGGGCGCGACAGTCAATCAGTTTCTGGTGCAGGCCGCATTGAAGGAGGCGCAGACTGTCATTGAGCGTGAGGACGTGATTCGTCTATCGTCCCGCGACTGGAACTGGATGCTCGACCTCATGGAAAACCCGGGCAAGCCCAACGCCAAACTGAAGGCTGCCATGAAGCGTTACCAGAAGGCCAAGCGAGACGATGCAGATACAGCCTTTAACTGGAAACCATGACAGGCAGGGCTTCGACTGCGGCCGCCGGGAACTGAACGACTGGTTGCAGCAGGTCGCCCGCCAGCATCAGGACAAAGGACTGTCCAAAACCTTCGTCGCCATCCGCGAGGAAGAACCTGAGCTCATCTGCGGCTACTACGCGCTGACGCTGGCCGAACTCGACAGCCGCCATTTGCCGGACGCCTGGCGCAAAAAGCTGCCGCGCCGCATTCCCGGCGTGCGGCTGGGACGGCTGGCCGTGGATAAGACGTTTCAGGGAAAAGGTCTGGGCGAGTTGCTGCTGGTCGATGCGCTGATGCGTACGCGGCGCATCGCCATCGAGGCGGGCGGTATCGGCCTGTTCGTCGATGCCATTGATGCGCAGGCGGCAACTTACTACCAGCGCTTTGGCTTCGAGGCCATGCCGGACAATCCCTTATTGTTGTTTTTGTCTGCCGCAGCAATCGGTTCGTGAAGGAGATACGACGTTGAGCATGAACGAAGCGAACACCTGCTTTCACTTGATAAATCCACAACTTTGTGGCCAAAGGTTATGTCGGCCTCGACCGGATCACGCTGGAAACCATACTAACCCCGACACCCGTTGAACCCACCGGACCGAAAGGCCGCCGCCGCACTCGAAGAGGCGGCAGTTATTAAGCAATACTTAACAACTGCTGCCGATGGCAAAAGCTATCAGGTTAAGCACTACAATCTTCAGGCGATCATGGGCAAGGATTGACGAATTCATGAGCGCCCCTGCGCAAGATGCAGCACTGCATGCCTTATGCGAGCAACTGAGAAATATCCGCCAACAAGCCGAAATCATGGGCCTATTCATCGGCGACCGCGAATTGCTGGATTGCGCGCACTGCGGCCTGCTGGAAGATGTGCTGATTGGTGGCCGACTGGTCACCTATCAAGCCGGCGCGGTGGATGCCGCCGACTCCGGTCTGCGCTTTGCCGCTGCGGACGATGATAATTTTGTCTGCCCGCAATGTGGGGCGGTGATAGCGGGGGCATTTTTTGTCTGAGCGCGATGTGCTCATGGGGCGGCAAACCGAAAATCCCCGCTTGATTGCGTTGCTGGAGCTGCACGGCATCTGCGTTTGGGCCGCAGCCGCTGTTTCGCCCAAGGTGAACCTAACCGCCCGTTTCGGTTAGAATGCCGCCTTCGAATTCGAACCAACCGTAAGGACTACATCATGTATCAAATCGCTCCGAGCATCCTTTCCGCCAATTTTGCCAAGCTGGGCGAGGAAGTCGATAACGTTCTCGCCTCCGGCGCGGACATCGTGCACTTCGACGTGATGGACAACCATTACGTGCCCAACCTGACCATCGGCCCATTGGTGTGCGAGGCGCTGCGCAAGCATGGCGTGACTGCTCCGATCGACGTGCATCTGATGGTCAAGCCGGTGGATCGCATCATTCCCGATTTCGCCAAGGCGGGCGCGACTTACATCACTTTCCACCCGGAAGCATCCGAGCACGTCGACCGCACCATCGGCCTGATCAAGGAATTGGGTTGCAAGGCTGGTCTGGTGTTCAACCCGGCTACTCCGTTGGATATTCTGGAATACACGCTGCCGAAGTTGGACATGGTGTTGCTGATGTCGGTGAACCCCGGCTTCGGCGGCCAGAAGTTTATCCCGCATGTGCTGGACAAGGCGCGCAAGGTGCGCGCGATGATAGACGCGGGCGGCTATAACTGCCGTCTGGAAATCGACGGCGGCGTGGGCCCGGCGAACATCAAGGAAGTGGCCGAGGCTGGCGTGGATACTTTCGTTGCCGGTTCCGCTGTGTTCGGCAAGTACAACGCCAACGACAAGAATCACTACGACACCATCATCGGCGAGCTGCGCGCCGAGCTGGCTAAAGTCAAGGCCTGATAATCATGCGCGCCGGTGCATACGCGTTGCTGCTGGCGGCCTTCGGGCTGTCCGGTTGCGATCGTCTCACCGGCGAAGCCGACCGGAAGACCTACGATGCGGAGGCGATAGGCTATGCCTGTCGCGTCTCGCTCAAGGTGCCGGAAGACTGCATGCAGGAGAACGATGGTCACAGTCCGACATCGATACTGGTTGGCTGGAAAAAGGCCAACAAGGACATCGAAGACAATGTGATCGATCCTTCGATGGGGAAGAATAGTCAGGAGGCGGCGCTTGCGATGAGCGCGCCCGCAGCCGCCGAAACTGCCGCATCGGAAGTTCCCTCCGCGGCAACCAAGCCTCACAAAGTGGAAACACACTGACATGACACTGCAAACCCGCTTCACTCTGCCGCTGAATGTCAAAGCTATCGTTGTCGATCTCGACGGCACGATGCTGCACACCGCGCCTGAACTTTGCGAAGCTGCCAACCGCATGCTGCGCGACATGGACTATGCGTCGGTGTCGCAGGAGTTGCTGGCCAGCTACATCGGCAACGGTATCTCCTGGTTGGTTAAGCGCGCGTTGACCGGCGAGATGCATGCCACGCCGGATGTCGCGCTCTACGATCATGCGCTGCCGATCTTCGAGAAGCACTACACCGAGCTGCTGCTGCAGAGCCGGCCGTTCGGAGGTGTGATCGAAGGGCTGGATGCGATGAAGGCCGCCGGCTTCCGGTTGGGTTGCATCACCAACAAGGTGGAGCGATACACGCTGCCGTTGCTGGCAGGAACAGGGCTGGCGAAGTATTTCGAGATCGTGCTGGCGGGCGATACGTTGCCGGAGAAGAAGCCGCATCCGTTGCCGCTGCTGCATGCCGCGAAGTTCTTCAATGTGCCGGTCGAGCAACTGCTGCTGATCGGCGATTCGCTGAGCGACACGGTCGCCGCGCGCGCCGCCGGTTGCCCGGTGATCTGTGTGCCTTACGGCTACAACCATGGCGAACCGGTCGAGACGCTGGATCTGGATGCGGTGATCGCCGACCTGCCTGCCGCATTAAAACTCATCAAGCTTGCATAACATGAAATTGAATAACCTCCCCAGTTGGCGATGGCGCTGAAGCATTTGTAGGTCGGATGAGCGTAGCGTTATCCGACAATTTTGCGTCAGGTCTGTCGGATAACGCGATGAAACCGCTCATCCGACCTACACCACCACGGAGGTTTTTCATGTTGTCCCCGATTACCGAACAAGAATTTAACGCGCTGGCCGAACAAGGCTATAACCGGATCCCGCTGGTCGCCGAGACCTTCGCCGACCTCGACACGCCGCTGTCGCTGTACCTCAAGCTCGCCAACAAGCCTTTCTCCTACCTGCTGGAATCGGTGCAGGGCGGTGAGCGTTTTGGTCGCTATTCCTTCATCGGCCTGCCCGCCGATGCGCGCATCACGGTGCGCGGCAAGCAGGTCACGCTGACGCATGGCGACGCCGAGACTACGCACGAGGTGGAGAATCCGCTCGACTACATCAGCGAATACCAGTCGCGCTTCCACGTTGCTCCCTTGCCGAACCTGCCGCGCTTCACCGGCGGACTGGCCGGCTACTTCGGCTATGACACGGTGCGCTATATCGAGCCGCGCTTGGCGAAGACCATGAAGCCGGACACGCTCGGTACGCCCGACATCCTGTTGATGCTCACCGAGCAGCTCGCGGTGATCGATAACCTGTCCGGCAAGCTCACTTTCATTGTCTACGCCGATCCCGCGCATGACGACGCCTATGCGCTGGCGCGCGAGCGCTTGCGCGAACTGATCGGCCTGATGCGTCTGCCGGTGCATATCCCGCACGCCCCGGCGATGCATGGCGGCGAGGCCAAGTCCGAATTCGGCGAGGCTGCATTCAAGGCCGCAGTCGAGAAGGCCAAGCAATACATCTTCGACGGCGACATCATGCAGGTGGTGCTTTCCCAGTGCATGTCGCAGCCGTTCCCGGCAGATCCGCTGTCGCTGTACCGCGCGCTGCGCAGCATCAATCCCTCGCCCTACATGTTCTATTACGACATGGGCGACCATCACGTCGTCGGCTCGTCGCCGGAAATTCTCGCGCGGCTGGAAGGCGACACCGTCACCGTGCGCCCCATCGCCGGCACGCGCCCGCGCGGCAAGACGCCGCAGCAGGATGTCGAATTCGAAAAAGACCTACTGGCCGACCCCAAGGAACTAGCCGAACACCTGATGCTGATCGACCTCGGTCGCAACGACATCGGCCGCGTCGCGCAGAACGGCACGGTCAAGCTCACCGACAAGATGATCATCGAGCGCTATTCGCACGTGATGCACATCGTCTCCAACGTCGATGCGAAACTCAAACCCGGCCTGAACGCGATGGACGTGCTCAAGGCCACGTTCCCCGCCGGCACGGTGTCGGGTGCAGCCAAGGTGCGCGCGATGGAGATCATCGACGAACTGGAGCCATCCAAGCGCGGCATCTACGCCGGCGCGGTCGGCTACCTCGGCTTCAACGGCGACATGGACGTCGCCATCGCGCTGCGCACCGCCGTGGTGAAGGACAACATGCTGTACGTGCAGGCGGGCGCCGGCATCGTCGCCGACTCGGTGCCGGACAGCGAATGGATGGAGACGCAGAACAAGGCGCGCGCCGTGCTCCGTGCCGCGGAGATGGTGCTGGACGGGCTGGATGCAGAGGCGCATCGTTAAGCTAGCGCCTGAATGAAATCTAACTGCCCATCGAGTCTGCGTAGGGCGGAAAAGCGTAGCGCCTTCCGCCGTATGTTTGGTGACTTGAATGATGTATTTACATTCGGTGGATAACGCTACGCTCATCCGCCCTACCGAAAAACAATTATGTTGCGTCTGACCGAAATTAAACTGCCCATCGAGCATCCCGAGGGCGAAATCGAAGCCGCCATTCTGAAGAGGCTGGGCATTCCTGCTGGAGACCTGCTCGGCCATGTCGTGTTCAAGCGCGGCGTCGATGCGCGCAAGAAGAACGGCATCCTGTTTGCCTACACACTGGATGTGGCGCTACGCGACGAAGCCGCCGTACTGGCGCGCTTCGGCAAAGATCCGCACGTCAAGATCACCCCCGACACCGCCTACCACTTCGTCACGCACGCTCCTTCGGGTTTCTTTTCGAAGGTGGAGCAAGGCGGCGACGAGCGAGCGACGCAGACAGTGCAATCGGCACGGCAAGGAGTGAGCGAGGAAGCCAACACAGCTCCGCCGATGAAAAGGAATCCGGAGCGTCCGGTGGTGATCGGCATGGGGCCTGCCGGACTGTTCGCCGGGCTGCTGCTCGCGCAGATGGGCTTCAAGCCGTTGATCCTCGAACGCGGCAAGGCTGTTCGTGAAAGAACGAAAGACACCTGGGGGCTGTGGCGGCAGGGCAAGCTCGATCCCGAATCCAACGTGCAGTTCGGCGAGGGCGGGGCGGGCACGTTCTCCGACGGCAAGCTGTACAGCCAGATCAAGGACCCGCGCCATCTTGGCCGCAAGGTGCTGACCGAGTTCGTCCGGGCGGGCGCACCGGAAGAGATCATGTACGAGAGCCATCCGCACATCGGCACTTTCCGCCTGGTCGGCATGGTCGAGAAGATGCGCGAGAACATCATCGCGCTGGGCGGCGAGATACGCTTCCAGAGCCGCGTGGACGACATCGAGATCGAGAACGGTCAAGTATGTGGCGTGAAGCTCACCAGCGGCGAACGCATCGCGACGAACCATCTGGTGCTGGCGATAGGCCACAGCGCGCGCGACACCTTCGAGATGTTGCACAAGCGCGGCGTGTATCTGGAGGCCAAGCCTTTCTCCGTCGGCTTCCGCATCGAGCATCCGCAGTCGCTGATCGACCGCGCGCGCTACGGCAGCAACGCGGGCAACCCGCTGCTGGGCGCGGCGGACTACAAGCTGGTGCATCACGCCGCCAACGGCCGCGCGGTATACAGCTTCTGCATGTGCCCCGGCGGCACGGTGGTCGCCGCGACCTCGGAACCGGGGCGCGTGGTCACCAACGGCATGAGCCAGTATTCGCGCAACGAGCGCAACGCGAACAGCGGCATCGTCGTGAATATCTCGCCGGAGCAAGATTATCCGGGCGACCCGCTGGCCGGCGTCGAATTCCAGCGCCGCTGGGAATCGCGCGCGTTCGAACTGGGCGGCGGCACTTATCAGGCACCGGGGCAGTTGGTCGGCGATTTCCTCGAGGGCAAGCCGTCGAGCAACTTTGGCGAAGTTCAGCCGTCGTATACGCCGGGCGTGCACCTGACCGACCTGTCCACCGCGCTGCCGGACTATGCGATCGAAGCCATCCGCGAGGCGTTGCCCGCATTCGCGAAACAGATACACGGCTTCGACATGAAGGACGCGGTGCTGACCGGCGTCGAGACGCGCACCTCATCGCCGGTGCGCATCAGGCGCAACGACGAAGACCTGCAGAGCCTGAACACACGCGGCCTGTACCCGGCCGGCGAAGGCGCGGGCTACGCCGGTGGCATCCTGTCCGCTGCGGTGGACGGCATCAAGGTTGCCGAGGCGGTGGCGTTGAGTATGATGCAGACGAAGAACTGAGACTGGAGCAAAACATGCTTTTGATGATCGACAATTACGACTCCTTCACCTACAACCTGGTGCAGTATTTCGCCGAACTCGGCGCGGATGTGGTGGTACACCGCAACGACGAGATCACGGTGGAGCAGATCGAGAAACTGAACCCGCAGCACATCGTCGTCTCGCCCGGCCCTTGCACGCCGACCGAGGCGGGCATTTCGGTCGCGGCGATCAAGCACTTCGCTGGGAAAATTCCGCTGCTGGGCGTGTGTCTCGGCCACCAGAGCATCGGTCAGGCGTTTGGCGGCAAGATCATTCACGCGAAGACGCTGATGCACGGCAAGACCTCGCTGATCCATCACCACAGCAACAGCGTGTTCACCGGCCTGCCGAACCCGTTCACCGCGACGCGCTACCATTCGTTGGTGATCGAGCGCGAAACTATGCCGGATTGTCTGGAGGTCACCGCGTGGACCGACGACGGCGAGATCATGGGCGTGCGCCACAAGACGCTGGCGGTACACGGCGTGCAGTTCCATCCCGAATCGATCCTGACCGAACACGGTCACGATATGTTGAAGAACTTCCTGGAGGGCAAGCCATGAAACCTCAAGACGCACTGAAGCGCATCATCGAACACCGCGAGATATTCCACGACGAGATGGTGTCGCTGATGCGACAGATCATGGGCGGCGAAGTCACACCGGTGATGATCGCGGCGATCATCACCGGATTGCGCGTGAAGAAAGAGACCATAGGCGAGATCGCCGGCGCGGCGACGGTGATGCGCGAGCTCTCGACCAAGGTCGATATGGCCGACGACGACAGGCTGGTGGACACCTGCGGCACCGGTGGCGACGGTGCGCACACCTTCAATATCTCCACCGCGTCGGCTTTCGTCGCGGCGGCGGCGGGCGCGAAGATCGCCAAGCACGGCGGCCGTTCGGTGTCGTCGCAATCCGGCAGCGCGGACGTGCTGGAGGCGCTGGGAGTGAACATCAATCTGACGCCGGAACAGACCGTGCGCTGCATAGCCGAAGTCGGTTTCGGCTTCATGTTCGCACCGAACTACCACAGTGCGATGAAGCATGCCGCGCCGGTGCGCAAGGAGCTCGGTATACGCACGCTGTTCAACATCCTCGGTCCGCTGACCAATCCGGCCGGCGCGAAGCAGCAACTGATGGGTGTGTTCCATCCCGATCTGGTCGGCATACAGGCTCGCGTACTTCAGCGCTTGGGCAGCAAACGCGTGATGGTGGTGCATGGCGAGGATGGTCTGGACGAGATCACCATCACTGGCAATACTCAGGTCGCCGAACTTAAGAACGGCGAGGTGCATGAGTACACCATTCACCCCGGGGAGTTCGGCCTCTCCACCGCGACGCTGGAAGACCTCAACGCGACCAGCGTACAGGCGTCGCGCGACATGATCCTCGACGTGCTCGACAATCAGCCCGGCCCGGCGCTGGACATCGTGCTGCTGAACGCGGGCGCGACGATCTACCTTGCCGGTCTCGCCGACACGCTGGAGAGCGGCGTCGGCAAGGCTGCCGAAGTGATCGCCAGCGGCGCGGCCAGAGACAAGCTGGCGCAGCTGGTCAGGGTCAGCAACGTCCAATCCTGAAATACTCCATGCCCCGTGGTCTCCGTCCAGCATAACTTTCCGCCCATCACGGGCGAGGACAGCGCCGACATCCAGCGCTGGCTGGCCGCGTTGTCCGACGTCTATGCGCCGGAGGAGATCGTCCTGATCCGGCGCGCATGCGAATTCGCCGCACCGCTGTATCACGGCCAATCCGCTATTGCCGGCGCACCGCTGTTGCCGCATGCGCTCGGTTCCGCTGGCATCCTGATCGGGCTGCATCTGGACCACGAGACCATCGCAGCCGCGGTGTTGCATGCAGTTCCCGATTTCATCGAAGACTGGAAAGAAGTGCTGGCCGAACGATTCGGCGGCAATGTCACCGCGCTGGTCGATGGCATCTCGCGCATGGAGCGCATCCGTCTGTTCAGCGAGGTGCGCGTCACTGCCGACAAGGACGAGGCCGCGCAACAGGTCGAGAGCCTGCGCAAGATGCTGCTGGCGATGGTCGAGGACATCCGCGTCGTGCTGATCAAGCTCGCCGAGCGCACCCAGACGCTGCGCAGTTTGTCCGGCGCGGATGCCGCCCTGCAGCAGCGCATCGCGCCGGAGACCTACAGCATCTTCGCGCCGCTGGCGAACCGGCTGGGCGTGTGGCAACTCAAGTGGGAGCTGGAAGACCTGTCGGTGCGCTATCTGGAGCCGGTGCTGTACAAGCAGGTCGCGAAGCTGCTCGACGAGCGCCGCGTGGATCGCGAGCGCTACATCGCCGACGTGATCGACCGGCTGCGACAAGCCTTGCTCGATGCCGGCATCGCGGGCGAAGTGACCGGCCGACCCAAACATATCCACAGCATCATCAACAAGATGAAGCGCAAGCAGATCGCGTTCGGCGATCTCTACGACGTGCGCGCGGTGCGCATCATGGTCGAGAATATCCAGGACTGCTATGCGGCGCTCTCTGTCGTACACGAACTGTGGCCCGCGATCTCCAGCGAATTCGACGACTACATCGCCAACCCCAAGCCCAACGGTTACCGCTCGCTGCACACCGCGGTGACCGGCCCGCGCGGGCTCGCGGTCGAAGTGCAGATACGCACGCAGGACATGCATCACGATTCCGAGCTTGGCGTCGCCGCGCACTGGCGCTACAAGGAGAACAAGAAATCCGACGCCGGTTTCGACGAGAAGATCGCCTGGCTGCGCCAGATCCTCGCGTGGAAGGCGGAACTGGCCGACAGCGGCAACCTGCAGGAACAATTCCGCAATGAGCTGTTGCAGGACCGCGTCTATGTGTTCACGCCGCAGGGCAAGGTGATCGACCTGCCCCGCGGCGCGACGCCGGTGGACTTCGCCTACATCCTGCACACCGACCTCGGCCACCGCACGCGCGGTGCGAAAGTGGACGGCAACATCGTGCCGCTGAAATATCAATTGCAGAATGGCCAGCGCGTGGAGATCCTGACCACGAAGCAGGGCGCGCCGAGCCGCGACTGGCTTTCGCCGCAGCAGGGCTATTTGAAGAGTGCGCGGGCTCGCGCCAAGGTGCGCCACTGGTTCAAGACGCAGAACCTCGACGACAGCATCGCGCAGGGCCGCTTGCTGCTCGACCGAGAATTGCAACGGCTGGGTGTGACTGCGGTCAATCAGGAAAAGGTCGCGCAGCGATTGAACTTCCACAAGCTGGACGAATTGCTCACGGCACTCGGGCGCGGCGACATCACCACGCGCCGCGTCGGGCTCGCGATCCAGCAGGGAGTCCCGGCGAAAGTCGAGATCGCCGCGCCGGCCGCAGCGCGCAAGCCGGCTGCGCCGCGCGCCTCGTCGACCGGCGTGCTGGTCGCAGGCGTGGACAATCTGATGATCAGGATGGCGATGTGCTGCAAGCCGGAAAAGCCGGACGCGATCACCGGCTATGTCACCCGCGACCGTGGCATCACCATCCACCGCAAGGACTGCGCTTTCATGCAGCGCGTGCCCGAAGACAAGCGAGACCGCATGCTGGATGCGGAGTGGGTGTAGCGGGGAGTCTGTTCAGGTGTCGGCGCGATTCACATTGCTGAAACAATCGAGTCTCATAATGCAGACGTTGGCAGCAAGACCTCCCTGAGCCAACTCTCTCCTTCGATCGGCATCCTCTTGGGTGCCGATTTTTTTCGCCTGCCGGATGCCGTGCCGCTCGTCAGGCCGGCTGGAACCGCAGTTCGCCGGCGGGGGGCAGCGCCGTCGCCATTGCCTGCTCCAGGTTGTCTTCGACCAGCGCGACGAGGCTCTTGTCCAGCCGCTTTTCGTTCGCCAGTTCCTTGAGCAGCCCCAGCACCTTGTCCGCCGGCCAGCCGGCGCGGTAAGGGCGATCCTGCGCCATCGCCTGGAAGATGTCCGCGACGCGCAGGATGCGGGCCTCGATGGACAGGTCTTTCTCGTGGACATGGAAGGGATAGCCTTTGCCGCCGGGCTCCTCGTGATGGTACGCGGCCCACAGCGCGATTTCCTCGAATCCGGCGATGCTGCGCAGGATCTGGTAGGTCTCGAAACTGTGGGTGTTCATCACCAGTCTTTCGTGAGTGTCCAGCTTGCCGGGCTTGTCGAGTATCTCGTCCGGGATGCGTAGCTTGCCGAGATCGTGCAGCAGGCCGGCTAGTTCGAGTTTGTCGCAGTTCTCGCGGCTGACGCCTGCGCGTTCAGCGAGGAAGCGCGCGAGCCGCGCCACGCCCAGCGAATGGTAGGCGGTGAACGGGCTCTTGGCATCGACAATGTGCGAGAAGATCACCGACAGTTGTTTCAACTCGCCGAACGTGGGCTGGTAGCTGGTGCCGTGCGACAGCAGGTCGTGCTGGTAATTCTGGATAGAGCGCGGCTCCAGCAGCAACCAGAAGGCTTCGGCTGCGGAGGCCTCAAGAAAGATGTCCACCAGCTCCGGCGAGAAGTAGCTGCCGGCATTGGCGCGGATATGCTCGCGTACTTCTCCCACATGGTCGAACAATCCGCTGCCGTAGTAAGGAGCGGCCAGCGCGTCGACGCGATCCACCAGAAAAATCAGGTTGGCTTCTTGCGCCTGCTGCGCGGTCACTTCGGAGGCGGGCAGCGTGGCCAGTTTGTCCCAGCGGGTGTGGTGGTAGCGTACCGGAATCGCCATTCGCGACAGCGGTGTGAATTCGCGCAGCAGCTTGTAACCCAGCTCGGCATGCACCTGAGACCACTCCCAGTCGAACTGGGCAACCAGTTGGTGATGCGTCTGTGTCGTCGAGACGCCGATGTCGTGCAGCATGCCCAGATCGAACAGGAATGTCGTCTCCGTTTCGTTCAGTCCCATCAGCTTGCCGCACTCGGACGCCATGACGCCGACGCGTTTGCCGTGGGCGACATCGTCAACCCCGACCAAGTCGAGCGCATCGGACAGCGCGTAGATGACGTGACGCAGGTCGGACTGGAAAGACGGGTTGGCCATGGGCGTAATCTCGTTCGTCGGGTTGCGAGAAAGGCATTCTAGCGGAGCAAGTCGCGCAATGGGGTCAAGACCTCATCGGACATCCCGCAATGCGTTCAACATGCTCGCGACTGTTGGATAGCGCAGCCTGACCCGTAGTTCAACTTTCATGCGCCGGTTGAGCAATCGCCGCGACTCGCTCATGAACGACCACAGTGCGGGCGATACGCTGCGTTCGACTTCCGCGCGCGGCAGGCGCGAAGGTCGCGGCAGTTTGTATGCGTCCGCCGTCGCATCGAAGTAGTCGCCCATCTTTAGTTCGCTGTCATCGCTGGCGTGGTACACGCGATTCGGCTTGCCCAGATGCAGCGCCGCCGTCGCAATGCGAGCGAGGTCGTTGGCGTGGATGTGGTTGGTGTAACTGTCTTCTTCCGCGCAGATCGCAGGTGTGCCGCTGCGCAGGCGTTCCAGCGGCAGCCGGTTTTCGGCGTAGATGCCGGGGACGCGCAGGATGGATGCGTTCACCCGGTTGCGTATTGCCCACTCGCGTATCCGGCGCTCGGCGTTCGCGCGCAACTGCCCGCGAACCGTTTGCGGATGTGGTGGGCGCGTCTCGCTCACGGGCGCGCCGCCGCAATCGCCGTACACGCCGCTTGTGCTGATATAGACCAAGTGCTTGGGCAGTGTGCCGAGCGACAGGGCGGCGAGCAGATTGCGGGTGCGGAAGTCTGTCGTTCCGCGGCCTGCGGCGGGCGGTGCAAAATGCAGCACTGCATCGGCCAGCCCGGCGATGCGCGCGAGGCTGGCGCGGTCGTCGAGGTCGCCTGCCAGCGGGATCGCCCCCTTTGCGCGCCATTCCGCATGCCGCGCGGGATTGCGCAGCAGCGCATACACGCGGTAATGCGGGAGCAGCAGGGGGAGGGCGCGCAGCGCGACATCGCCGCAGCCTATTATGAGCAGGCGTTTCATGGCGCGATTATGCGTTAAAATCCTGCGCCTTTTAATTTCCTTAATTCCGATTCCAGCCATGACGTTCAACGCTACCATCCAGCCGAGCAAACACAGCTTCCCCATCGAGGAGGGCGAGACCATACTCGATGCCGCACTGAAACACGGCTGCAACCTGCCCTACAGCTGCCGCAACGGCGCGTGCGGCGTGTGCAAGGGCAAGGTGATGCAGGGCGAGGTCGAACACGGCAACTATCAGGCTCATGCGCTCAGCGATGCCGACAAGGCCGCGGGCATGGCGCTGTTCTGCTGCGCGAAGCCGTTGTCGGACCTGGTCATCGAGAGTCACGAAGTCGTTGCGACCCAGGATATCCAGATCAAGACCATGCCCTGCCGCGTGGACAAGATGGAGAAGGTCGCGCCGGACGTGATGGTGCTGAAGCTCAAGCTGCCGACCAACGAGCGCCTGCAGTTCCTTGCCGGGCAATACATCGACATCCTGCTGAAGGACCAGAAGCCGCGCAGCTTCTCGCTGGCAAATGCGCCGCACCTCGACGAATATCTGGAATTGCACATCCGCAACATTGCCGGCGGTGCGTTCACCCAGCATGTGTTCAACGAGATGAAGGAGCGCGACATCCTGCGCTTCAAGGGCCCGCTGGGCAGCTTCTTCCTGCACGAAAACTCGGACAAGCCCATCCTCTTCGTTGCCAGCGGAACCGGCTTCGCGCCGGTCAAAGCTATCATCGAGCATGCGCTGTATATCGGCCTCAAGCGCCCGATGCACTTCTACTGGGGCGCGCGCAAACTGTCCGACCTGTACATGCTGGACATGGCGCGCGAGTGGGAAAGCAGCGGCATCAAGTTCACCCCGGTGCTGTCCGAACCGGATGCGACGGATAACTGGCAGGGGCGCACCGGCTTCGTGCATCACGCGGTGATGGAGGACTATGCCGACCTGTCCAGTCACGAGGCTTACGTCTGCGGCGCACCGGTGGTCGTCGAAGCCGCGCACCGCGACTTCACTACCCAGCGCGGTTTGCCGAACGACGCGTTCTACTCGGATGCGTTTACGTTTGCGCCCAAGGTCTAATCTCTAAACCGGACAAGCTGGAAATGTAGGTCGGGCTCTGCCCGACCGCTATCGGCCCACGTTTACCAACTCCATCGCTTGTTGATAGTGGCCGGAGGCTTCCGACTGTTTGCCGAGTTTTTCGGCGAGTTGCGCGAGCGCGGTATAGGCGTCATGGCTGGGAGAGACGCTGATGCTGGCGTCCAGATAGTTTTGCGCCTTGCCCCACAGTCCCTGATGCAGGCACAGTTTGCCGAGTGCGAGCAGCAGGCCGGCGTCGTCCTTGTGCTGGCTCAGCCATTTCTCGGCTTGTTCGATCTTCGCGATCGCATCGCGGGAGGGGTACTCGTCGTCGCCGCGGCAATCGCCGTATAGGGTGACCAGTTCGCTGTCCCATTGCGCGTTCAGGCTGTCGGCCAGCAATTGCTGCGCGAGCGGGCAGCCGCCCATGCTTATCAATGCGCGCGCGGCGGCGGAGGCGACCTTGCTGCGCCGCTTCAGTTCGCTGGGCAGATGTTTCAGGCAGGCGGTCAGCCCGGCCAGATCTTCCTGTTGTTTGATCTTCTCCAGCCAGGCCTGCTGGCGCAGTTGCGCGGCCAGGGTGACGTCGATTGCTTCGCGTTTCTCCAACTGGTCGAGTACGTTCAGCACCTCGTCCCAGTTGCCCGCTTGCTGCTGCGCTTTCAACTCCAGCGACAGCGCGCCGACATGACCTTTGACTCCGTCGGCGCGCAATTGCTGCAGCGCGTGCAGCGCGGCGCGCGGGTCGTGCTGGTCGAGCATGAACTTGGTGGTCGCCAGCAAACGCATCGTGGAATCGCCGGACGATTTGTCTTCGGCGGCAGAGAGGTAGGCGTCGCGCTTCTCGTATTCGCGCAGTTCGTGGGCGCTACGCGCCGCGATGATGGGGTGCAGCGCGGAGGTGTCGCCCAGCTCCATCGCGCGTGCGGCAGCCCTCTCCGCTGCGGCGTAGCGGCCCTCGAAGAATGCGTTGAGCGTCTCATCCAGCAGTTCGCGTGCCTTGCCCTGTGCGCGCTCCATGCGGAACTTCTTCACATAGGCCGGCAGTTGTACAGCTGCGAGCGCCAGGCGCACCAGTCCGTAGCCGAACACGAATGCGACCAGCAGCAACACGACGAACAGCATCAGCGAGAGTTCGATCCGATAAGGCGGATAGACCAGCAGCACATAGGCCGGGTTGTGCGATGCGGTGGTCAGCGCGACCGCCGCGCCGAACAGGAACAGAATCCACACCAGGTATTTCATCGCGCCGCCTTCGGCAAGGCCGCGCCTTCGCGCGTCAGGCGGTAATTGCGCACCGCCTGCAGGCTGGGCGAGATGTCCGGCAGCTCGATGACGATGCTGGCCGTCGCGGCCTTGCGCAGGCCAGCCAGCATGTTCGCGCCTTCGCCCGATTTGGTGTCGAAATAACGTGCGGTCCACGCCTGTGCGGTCTTCATTTCATGCCTGAAACTTTCCTCGTCGCGCGACAGTAGCGCCAATCGTGCCGACAGCAGGCGCAGCTTCAGGTTTTCGCGCAGGAAGAATTCCTGCTCGGGCGGCAGCAGCGGGATCTCGGCTTTGCCGGTGTCCTCAATGCGCACCAGTTGTTTGGCATCCTGCCAGATCTCGCGCAGCAGTTTCTGCCAAGCCGTTTCGTCTGCGGGCGGCGCCGGTTGCGCGGCGGCCTGCCGGGAATTGCGCTGCTGATAGACCAGCGGCAATTCGTCCACGGCAATCATCAGTGCGTCGAGCTGATAGTTGATGCCGGCGATGTCGACGTCGGGGAGGGCGCGCAGCTTGTCCATGTCCTGACCGATGGCTTTGCGCAGGCCGTTGAACGCGGGTCTGTCCATGCGCTGCAGCCGCGCATCGGCGCTTTGCATCGCGATCAGCGCGGCCCGCACGTTGGCGGACAGTTGCAGTTGCTGCCCGGCGATCAGCAGCATCTGTTCGACCTCGGCCAGCGCGGTCTCGTCGCGGTTGACCGACAGGTCGGTGTACAGCGCCTCCAGCGCGACGCGCTGGTTCTGCGCCTCGGCCTGATGCGTCTCCAGCGTCGCCATCTTGGCGGCTAGTTCCCGCACCTGATCCTGGCTGCGTTCCAGCAATATCTGGTTGGCTTTGCTCACACCGTCCATCTGGGCGATTTTCTCCGCCAGCTCGCGGCGCATGTCGCTAATCGCCATGTGCCCGGCCAGCCATTGCCACAGGAAGATCGCGACCAGCGCAGCCAGCGTCAGTTGCGTGACGCTGATGCGGGCGAATACATCGGCGACCGATAGCTTTGCGCGCGGCTCGGCGGTCGGCGTTTTCGGGGTGGCGTTTTCCTGCTGGGGTGTTTGCTCGTTCATCTGGCTTTTTCCTTTTGTGCCCATGCTATCAAACCGGACAGCAAACCGTCATCCCCCGACGGGGAGGTAACGACTTGTCGCCAGCCCTGTTGATCGGCCAGTTGGGCGATACGCGGATGCGGCACGAACAGCGGCGTGTCGCGCAGCGTCGCGCGCGCGCGCTCGTCCAGCATGTCCCACAAATGGCCGAGCGCCTCGCTGCTGGTCACGGTGATCGCATCGGGTGCTGCGGACAGCAGTTCGGCGATGTCCTGTTGCGGCTTGCTGCGGAGATAGCAGGTCGCGTATTCGACCGCCGCACCGCGCGCCTTGAGCGTGTCGCCCAGCAACTCGCGTCCGCCGTCTCCGCGGAAGATCAGCACGTTCCATCCGGCGACGTTCTGCAATTCGGGCAGCGCCAGCAGGCCTTCGCTGTCGAAGCGCTCGGTCGGCGCGATGATGTTTGTCATGCCCAGTTCGCGCAGCGCCTTCGCGCTGCCCTGGCCTACCGTGGCGATCCTGAGTTTCGGGGGAAGTGCGAGGCCGGCCGCGCGCATCGCCGCGATGCCGTGCTGCACTGCATTCGGGCTGATGAATATCGCAAGGTCGAACTGCGCCAGTCGCGAGAGCTGTTCATGCAGCGGCGCGTCGTCCTGTACCGGCTCGATGTCCAGCAACGGGAACAGCAGCGGGATGCCGCCTGCCTGTGTGATGCGCTGGACCAGCGGCGCAGCCTGATCACGCGGCCGGGTGACCGCGATCTTCAAACTGCGCAGCGGAGATTCAGCCATTCAGCGCCGCGAGAATCTCGCCCGCTCCCTGCGCGAGCAGGGCGTCGGCGATCCGGTTGCCCAGCGCTTCAGGGTCGGCGATGTCGCCCACGTCTTCGGCGCGCAGCATGCGCAGCCCGTCCGGGCTGGCGACGAAGCCGCGCATGCGCAGCCTGCCGCCCTGCACTTCGGCGAAACCGCCCAGCGGGACCTGGCAGCTGCCGGCCAGTTTGCGGCTCATTGCGCGTTCCGCCAGCACGCAGGCGGCGGTCGGTGCGTGGTGCAGCGGTTGCAAGGCGGCGATCACGTCGGCGCGGTCGCCGCGGCATTCGATGCCCAGCGCGCCTTGGCCCACGGCCGGCAGGCTGTCTTCGCTGGAGATGATGCCGCGGATGCGTTCGCCCAGGCCCAGACGCTTCAGGCCGGCGGCGGCGAGGATGATGGCGGCGTACTGGCCTTCGTCCAGCTTGCGCAAACGGGTCTGCACGTTGCCGCGCAGCGGCTCGATCTTCAGGTGCGGGAAGCGCGCGCGCAACTGGCTTTCGCGGCGCAGGCTGGAGGTGCCGACGACGCTGCCGGCCGGCAATTCGGCCAGCCCTGCGTACTGGTTGGAGACGAAGGCGTCGTGCGGGTCTTCGCGCTCGCCGATGGCCGCCAGCACGAAACCCTCAGGCAGATGCATGGGCACGTCCTTCAGCGAATGCACCGCGAGGTCGGCGCGGCCGTCTTCCAGCGCGGTCTCCAGTTCCTTGACGAACAGGCCCTTGCCGCCGATCTTGGACAGCGTCACGTCCAGGATCTGGTCGCCCTGGGTGGTCATGCCCAATATGCTGACCTCGGTTTGCGGGTATAATGCGCGCAGTCTGTCCCGGATGTGTTCGGCTTGCCACATGGCTAACGCGCTTTCGCGCGAGGCGATCACCAGGCGGGAAGGGATGGTTGGGGAAGTTGGCGATGGTGAAGACAGAGAAGCTGGGCTCATCAAAATTTTCCTGATTTTCTGTAATTATTGCGCGGCGCATTCTAGCATAGGGTGCGCCGCGCTTTTGCGCCGACATAAGTTTTGAGATGAACGTGATGAACCTGATTTCCGCACCCGCCGATATTTCCAGTAAGGACCAGCCGCTGCGCGAGGACGTGCGCCTGCTCGGCCGCATTCTCGGCGAGACGCTGCGCGAACAGGAGGGCGAGGAAGTCTTCAATCTGGTCGAGAACGTGCGTCGCGCCGCGGTGCGCTTCCGCAAGACGCAGGATGATCGCGACCGCGAACAACTGGAGCAGATGCTGGATGCGCTGTCACCCAGCGAGACGCTGTCGGTGGTGCGCGCGTTTAGTTATTTCTCGCAACTGTCCAACATCGCCGAAGACCTGCATCACAACCGCCGCCACCGCGCCCACCTCAAGGCGGGTAGCGCGCACAAGGACGGCAGCCTGTTGCTGGCGCTGGATCGCCTCGAAGACAAAAAGGTCGATAACAAGACCCTGCAATCCTTTTTGAATAGCGCGCTGATCTCCCCGGTGCTGACCGCGCACCCGACCGAGGTGCAGCGCAAGAGCATCCTCGATTGCCAACTGATTATTTCCAGCCTGCTGTCGCAGCGCGACCGCATGGATATGACGCCGGACGACGAGGCCGACAACGAGGAGGCTCTGCGCCGCTTCGTGCTGATTCTGTGGCAGACGCGCATGCTGCGCACCTCTAAGCTGACGGTGCGCGACGAGATCAGCAACGGGCTGGAATATTATCGCTACACCTTCCTGAACGAGATTCCGAAGATATACGCCGGACTGGAGCGGCAGCTCGAAGCGCGCTTCGACAAGGAAATCAAGGTGCCGTCGCTGCTGCGCGTGGGCAGTTGGATCGGCGGCGACCGCGATGGCAACCCCTTCGTCACGCACGACGTGATGTCGGACGCGGTGCGCCAGCATTCCGCGATGGCGATCGAACACTATCTGAACGAGACCTATCTGTTGGGCCGTCGCCTGAGCCTGACCGACCGCGTGGTGGAGATCACCCCCGAGTTGCGCAAGCTCTCCGACGCCTCTCCCGACAAGGATGCCGCGCGCACCGACGAACCTTATCGCCGCGCGTTGAACCTGATCTATGCGCGCCTGTCGGCCACCGCGAAAGCGCTGGGCCACAGCATCACGCACCGTCCGCCGCTGGATCTGAACGCGCAGCCTTATGCCGCGCCGCAAGAATTCATCGCCGACCTCGACGTGCTGATCGACTCGCTGTTCCGGCACGGCGCGGTGTATCTGGCGCGCGGTCGTCTGGCCAACCTGCGCCGCGCGACCGAGGTGTTTGGTTTCTACCTCGCGCCGCTGGACATGCGCCAGCACAGCGCGATCATCGAGCAGACCGTGGCCGAGCTGTATGCGCACAGTTCCGGCAAGGCCGGCTATGCCGAACTCGATGAAGCGACGAAACGCACGGTGTTGCTGGAAACGTTGCAGGCCGGCAAGACGCTGATGACGAACATCGAGCGCTATTCCGCAGTGCCTCAAAGCGAGCTGCGCATCATGCAGGCTGCCGCCGAGATTCATGAACGCTTCGGCCAGGGCGCGCTGCCCAACCACATCATCTCCAAGACCGATGCGGTCAGCGACATGCTGGAACTCGCGCTGATGCTGCAACAGGTCGGTCTGCTGGAAGGCAGCGACCAGCTGCACGTCAATATCATCCCGCTGTTCGAGACCATCGAAGACTTGCGCGGCGGCGCGACCATCATGGACGAACTGTTCTCCATCCCCTGGTATCGCAAGCTGCTGAAGAGCCGCAACGACACGCAGGAGGTGATGCTGGGCTATTCCGACAGCAACAAGGACGGCGGCTATCTGACGGCGAACTGGGAGCTATACAAGGCCGAGCTGGAACTGGTCGAGGTGTTCGAGAAGCATGGCATTGAGCTGCGCCTGTTCCACGGCCGCGGCGGCACTGTCGGTCGTGGCGGCGGCCCGAGCTATGACGCTATCCTGGCGCAACCGCCGGGCAGTGTGAACGGGCAGATCCGCATCACCGAGCAGGGTGAGGTGATCGCCAGCAAATACTCCAACCCGGAGATCGGTCGCCGCAACCTGGAGACGCTGATCGCCGCGACGCTGGAAGCCACGCTGCTGCACCATCACGGCGCGGACAGCACCATGCCGGAATTCCACCGCATCATGGAGGCGCTGAGCCTGGACGCGTTCGCCGCCTACCGCAAGCTGGTGTACGAGACGCCCGGCTTCACCGAATACTTCTTCACCGCGACGCCTATCCGCGAAATTGCCGAACTCAATATCGGCAGCCGCCCGTCGTCGCGCAAGGCCTCCGACAAGATCGAAGACCTGCGCGCCATTCCCTGGGTGTTCAGCTGGGGCCTGAATCGCGTGATGCTGCCGGGCTGGCTGGGTTTCGGCAGCGCGGTCAAACAATTCATCGAGCGCGAAGGCGACGCCGGTATGGCGCAATTGCAGGCGATGTATAAGAATTGGCCGTTCTTCCGCGGCCTGATGTCCAACATGGACATGGTGCTGTCGAAGACCGATATGGGCATCGCCTCGCGCTACGCCCAGCTGGTCGAGGATGTCGAACTGCGCGAGCGCATCTTCGGCGCGATCGAGCGGGAATGGGCGATCACGGTCGAGATGCTGTTCATGGTCACCGGCAACAGCACGCTGCTGCAGGATAACCCGGCATTCGCGCGCAGCCTGCTGACCCGCTCGCCGTACATCGATCCGCTGAACCACCTGCAAGTCGCATTGTTGGAGCGTCACCGCGCCGGCGACAACGACGAACTGGTGAAACGCGCGATCCACCTGACCATCAACGGCATCGCGACGGGCCTGCGTAACAGCGGCTGATGCTGGCGGCGGGCATGAACGTTTCTTTGAATCGGACGGGTTTCACCGGTCGCCATGCGTAGCACAGCCCTCGCTCTCGCCGCCCTCCTGCTGCTCTCTTCCTGCAGCGGCACCCGTGCTACCCGCAGTATCGTCTCGGTCGCCACCAGCGGCACCGTGCGCACCGTCGCGCAGATCGCGACCAGCGGCAGTCCGGAAGCAGCGGTGCGTGCAGTGCTCAAACAAAAACAGGCCGCCTATGCGCGCAATCCCTTGCAGATTTCCGGCGACCTCAAGGCGTTGCAGCGCGACTTTCAGCAACTGCGCGACCTGCTGAGCGGCAAGGTCGGCAAGAAGTGGGGCAAGAAGGAGACGCGACTGCCCGACCGCACCCACTATGTGAAATACACCCAGGGCTATTTGTCGCGCGCCATCGTTGACTTCGACCGCGGCGAGATCACCGTCGAGACGCTGGACGACAAGAACCCCGAGCGCAGCCTGAAGAACGCCATCGTCACCACGCTGCTGACACCGGACGATCCGCGCGCGGTCGATCTATTCTCCGATCAGTCCATCCGGTTGACCAGCGAGCGCGATCCGTATTTGCTCGGGCTGGTGCTGGACGACGGCGGCCGCGCCATCGCGACGCCGCAGCAGGCCGAGCGCTATGCCGACGGACTGGTGAGCGTGGCGCAGACGCGTAGCGTCGCCACCGATGCCGGCAAGAAGCCGGCGCGCTATGTGAAGTTTGGCATGGTCAGCAACTTCTCCAGCAAGCAGGCGGAGAAATATCGTCCGCTGGTCGAGCGCTATGCAAAGAGCTACGGCATCAGCCCCAGCCTGGTGTTCGCGATCATGCGCACCGAGAGCAACTTCAACCCGTTCGCGGTCAGCTCCGCCCCCGCCTACGGCCTGATGCAACTGGTTCCGACCAGCGGCGGCCGCGATGCTTACAAGCGCGCGAAGGGCAGCGACACCGTGCCCAGCAAGCAGTACCTGTTCGACCCCGAGAACAACATCGAGCTGGGCGCGGCCTATCTCAGCGTGCTGGCGTTCAGCGAGCTGGACGACGTGCTCGATCCCGCCTCGCGCGAATACTGCGTGATCTCCGCCTACAATACCGGCCCCGGCAACGTGCTGCGCACCTTCGGCGGCTCGTCCAGAAACCGTAGCGGCGCACTGGAAGCGATCAATAGCCGCTCCGCCCCCGCGGTCTACGCCCACCTGCGCGAACGCCTGCCTTACGCCGAGACGCGCCAGTATTTGCAGAAGGTCGTGGGCTTCAGGAAGCAGTTCGTCGCGGTCAATTAGATGGATAACGCCGACCTGCTCGACGAGTTCTGCGACAACCTCTGGCTGGAAGACGGCCTCTCCCGCAACACGCTGGACAGCTACCGGCGTGACCTGCGCAAGTTCGCCGCGTGGCTGGAGAAGGAGCGCGGTACATCCATTCTTGCGACGGTTCACGCCGACATCCAAGGCTATCTCGATTATTTGAAGAACGAACAACAAGCCAAACCGAGCAGCGCTAGCCGCAATATCTCCAGCCTCAAGCGTTTGTTCCGCTACCTGTTGCGGCAGGGCAAAATTTCCGCCGACCCCACCTTGCAGATCGACACGCCCAAGCTGCCGCGTCACCTGCCCGATAGTTTGTCCGAACAGGATGTCGAACTGCTGCTGAATGCGTCCGATGTTCAGACCCCGCTAGGCCTGCGCGACCGCACGATGTTCGAAGTGCTGTACGCCACCGGTCTGCGAGTGTCCGAACTGGTGACTTTGCGCATCGCGCAAGTGAGCATGGACATGGGCGTCGTGCGCGTGATGGGTAAGGGCAGTAAGGAACGCCTCGTGCCGCTGGGTGAGGAGTCGCTGGACTGGCTGCGCCGCTACCTCGCCGAAGGCCGTCCGGTGCTGCTCGAGGGCAAGATTGCCGACGCGCTGTTCGTCACCGCGCGGGCCGAAGGCATGACGCGCCAGATGTTCTGGTATCTCATCAAGAAACACGCGAAGACCGGCGGCCTGCACAAACCGCTGTCGCCGCATACGTTACGGCATGCCTTCGCGACGCACTTGCTGAATCACGGCGCGGACCTGCGCGTGGTGCAGATGCTATTGGGCCATTCGGATATCTCGACGACGCAGATTTATACCCATGTCGCACGGGAGCGGTTGAAGAAGCTGCACAAAGATCATCATCCGAGAGGGTAGGGGCGCGAGCCGATCGACTATAGCTGGCAGCGTTTGCCGGTTTGGTTGCTTATCGCCGCGCCCCGATCTGCGACAGGATTCCGGCTTGCACCCGCAAGGGGTACGCGTGGTTGCAAGGGCTAAAGCCCCAACAACACACGTAGCGCCGGAATGGCAAGCTAGCTGCGATAGCTCGCGTTGATCTTCACGTAATCGTAAGAAAAATCGCAAGTCCACAACGTCGCATTCACCGTTCCGCGATTCAATACAACGCGGATGGTGATGTCGCTCTGCTGCATCACGCGCTGGCCGTCTTCTTCACGATAGCTGGCAGCGCGCCCGCCGTTCTCCGCAACCAGTACGTCGTCGAGATACAGGCTGAGCACATCGACATCCAGGTCGCCCACGCCGGCATAGCCGATCGCGGCGAGGATGCGGCCGAGGTTGGGATCGGATGCGAAGAACGCGGTTTTGACCAGCGGCGAGTGGGCGATGGCGTAGCCGATCTTCTTGCACTCGGCTTCGTCTTTGCCGCCCTCGATCCTGATGGTGATGAATTTGGTCGCGCCCTCGCCGTCGCGCACGATGGCTTGCGCCAGCACGGTGGCGACTTCGGTGACAACGGTTTGCAGCGCGGCGCGATTCGACTCGTTGACCACCGCGCCGCTCTTGCCGGTGGCGATCAGCATCAGCGCGTCGTTGGTGGAGGTGTCGCCGTCGACGGTGATGCAGTTGAACGAACGGTTCGCGGCCTCGCTGACGATCTGCTGCAGCAACGGTTGCGCGACGGCGGCGTCGGTGGCGATGTAGCCCAGCATGGTCGCCATGTTCGGGTGGATCATGCCGGAGCCCTTGGACATGCCGGTCACGGTGACAGTCTTGCCGTCAATCTGCACCTGACGCGACACCGCCTTGGCGACGATGTCGGTGGTCATGATCGCGTGGGCGGCGTCGAACCAGTTGTCCTCGACCGCATCGGCCACCGCGCGCGGCAGGCCGGCGGCGATCTTCGCGACCGGCAGCGGCTCCATGATCACGCCGGTGGAGAACGGCAGAATCTGCGACGGCTTGCAGCCCAGCAGGCCGGCCAGCGCGGCGCAGGTCGCGCGCGCGTCCTGCATGCCCTGCTCGCCGGTGCCGGCATTGGCGTTGCCGGTGTTGACCACCAGCGCGCGGATGCCTTCAGGCTGCGCCAGATGCTCGCGCGCGACGATCACCGGCGCGGCGCAAAAGCGGTTGGTGGTGAACACGCCGGCGACCTGTGCGCCTTCGCACAGTTGCATCACCAGCACATCCTTGCGGTCGGGGCGCTTGATGCCCGCTTCCGCAGTCCCCAAGGAGACGCCCGCAACGGGCAGCAGTTCGCCCGCAGCGGGCGTCGTCAGATTAACCGGCATGAATTTTTTCCTGATATTTAGAGCTGGTAGCCTGTAGCTCGTAGCGGGTAGCAAAAACGGTTTGGCTACAGGCTACTCGCTACAAGCTTCCTAATAACGCCCGTGAGTACGGTAGATGTAGTTACTGAGCTCGGCCGACTCGGTGTTCATGCGGCGCACGATGCCGTGCATGTTGCGCGCCACGCCGCGCATCACGCGGTATACGATCATCGGATGGCTGTTGATCAGCGTCTCGAACTTGACGCGTTCCAGGCTCAACACCTTGGTGTCGCCGACCGCATACAGCGTCGCACTGACTTGCGTGGCCGCACCGCCGACGAAGGTGATCATGCCCGCCAGGTCGCCCGGCTTGAGGACATGGATGGTGGCCGCGCCTTCGCTGCTCTGGATCTTCACTTCGATGTCGCCGTGCGCGAGGATGTACAAGTTGTCCGGCTGCTCGTCCCCGGGCCGAACGATGACATCGCCGCCCTTGTAGTCGCGAACGTCGAACAATCCGGCCAGAATCTCCACCTCGGCATCACTCAGTTCCTCGGTGATGGTTGAGGTGCGCAGCGTATCGATCACTAGTGACATCTTGCTTTCTCCCTTTTGCGTATTAATTCAGTTTTCCGTGGCACTGCTTGTATTTTTTCCCCGAGCCGCATGGGCAGGGATCGTTGCGGCCGACCTTCTGCCCGTCGCGCACAAACGTCCCAGTGCCATCATCCGTTGACGCGGCTTCGCCGGGATGACCCAGAGCCTCATCGTAGTCGGCGTGATGATACTGTACATTTTCCAGCGCGGGGGTGGCTTCCACCGACTCCACGTCGGCTTGGTCGCGCACCTGCACGGTCATCAGCACCTGAGTGACTTCGCGCTTGATCGCGTCCAGCATCGCGGCGAAGAGTTCGAATGCTTCGCGCTTGTATTCCTGTTTGGGGTTTTTCTGCGCATAGCCGCGCAGGTGGATGCCCTGACGCAGATGATCCAGCGCCGCCAGATGCTCGCGCCAGTGCTGATCCAGGCTTTGCAGCATGATTACGCGTTCGTAGTGGTGCATCTCCGGGCCGACCAGTTCGACCTTGGCCTGGTATTGCTGCGCCGCATGCTCGGCGATGCGCACGCGCAGGCCCGCCTCGTCCAGTTGCTTCTCCTGCTCAAGCCACTGAGCCAGCGGCAGGTCGAGACGGAACTCGGAGGCCAGCGTCTTCTCCAGATCCGGCACATCCCACTGCTCTTCCATGCTACCCGGCGGGATATGCTGGCTGACGGTGTCGTCCAGCACGCCCTCGCGCATCGCGGAGATGGTCTCGGAGATGTCGGTGGTTTCCAGCAATTCGGCACGCTGCTGGTAGATCACCTTGCGCTGGTCGTTGGCGACGTCGTCGTATTCGAGGATCTGTTTGCGCATGTCGAAGTTGCGCGCTTCGACCTTGCGCTGCGCGTTCTCGATCGCGCGCGTCACCCAGCTATGCTCGATGGCTTCGCCCTCGGGCAGCTTGAACTTGTTCATGATCGCCGCGACGCGGTCGGAAGCGAAGATACGCAGCAGCGGGTCTTCCAGCGACAGGTAGAAGCGGCTGGAGCCGGGGTCGCCCTGACGGCCCGAGCGGCCGCGCAACTGGTTGTCCACGCGACGCGACTCGTGGCGCTCGGTGCCGATGATGTGCAGGCCGCCGCTCTTCAGCACCTGCTCGTGTACCTGCTGCCATTCAGCTTTCAGTTCCGCGATGCGCTGTTCCTTCGTCGCCTCGTCCAAGCTCTCGTCGGCGCGCACCAGCTCGGCCGGTTTCTCGAAGTTGCCGCCCAGCACGATGTCGGTGCCGCGGCCGGCCATGTTGGTGGCGATGGTGATCATCTTCGGACGTCCCGCCTGCGCGATGATTTCGGCCTCGCGCGCATGTTGCTTGGCATTTAGTACCTGGTGTGGCAGCGTTTCTTTCTCCAGCAACCCGGACAGCAGCTCGGAACTTTCGATCGAGGTCGTGCCGACCAGCACCGGCTGGCCGCGCTCATAGCAATCCTTGATGTCCGCGATCACCGCATGGTGCTTCTCCGTAGCGGTGAGGTAGACCTTGTCCATCATGTCGTTGCGTATCGTCGGCCGGTGCGGCGGGATAATCACCGTCTCCAGTCCGTAGATGGACTGAAATTCGTACGCCTCTGTGTCGGCCGTGCCGGTCATGCCGGCCAGCTTGGAATACATGCGGAAGTAGTTCTGGAAGGTGATCGAAGCCAGCGTCTGGTTCTCTTTCTGGATCGCCACGCCTTCCTTCGCCTCGACGGCCTGATGCAGGCCATCCGACCAGCGCCGTCCCGCCATCAGGCGGCCGGTGAATTCATCGACGATCACCACTTCGTTGTTCTGCACCACGTACTGCTGGTCGCGGAAATACAGATTGTGCGCGCGTAGCGCTGCATACAGATGGTGAATTAAAGTGATATTCGCCGGGTCGTACAGGCTGCCGCCTTCAGGCAGCAGACCGGCCTCGGATAGCAGATGCTCGGCGTGCTCGTGGCCGATCTCGGACAGCAGGATCTGATTGCTTTTCTCGTCCACGCTGAAGTCGCCGGGGCTGTCCTCGTCGGCCTGACGGCGCAGCTGCGGAGCCAGCTTGTCCATGCGCTGGTAGATGTCGACGTTATCTTCGGCCTGGCCGGAGATAATCAGCGGCGTGCGCGCCTCGTCGATCAGGATGGAGTCCACTTCGTCCACGACCGCATAATTCAGCGGGCGCTGATAACGCTCGCTGGCGTGACTCGCCATGTTGTCGCGCAGGTAGTCGAATCCGAATTCGTTGTTGGTGCCGTAGGTGATGTCGGCGGCATAGGCCGCCTGTTTCTGGTCGTGCGGCATCTGCGACAGCACGACGCCCACTGACAGACCGAGGAAGCGGTACAGCTTGCCCATCCACTCCGCGTCGCGGCTGGCGAGGTAGTCGTTCACCGTCACCACGTGCACGCCCTTGCCGGAAATCGCATTCAAATAGGCCGGCAGCGTGGACATCAGCGTCTTGCCCTCGCCGGTGCGCATTTCGGCGATCTTGCCGTAATGCAGCACCATGCCGCCGATCAGTTGCACGTCGTAATGGCGCATGCCTAGCGCGCGCGTGCTCGCTTCGCGCACCACGGCAAAGGCCTCCGGCAGGATGGCGTCAAGCGACTCGCCATTGGTGAAACGTTGTCTGAAATTCTCGGTCTTTTGGCGCAGCTCGTCATCGCTCAGCTTCGCGACATCGGCCTCCAGCTTGTTGATGGTCTGGACGGTGGCGCGGTACTGCTTCAGCAAGCGGTCGTTGCGGCTGCCGAAGATGCTTTTCAACACTTTGGAAATCATGTTCTCGTTTTCTCTGCTGCAAATAATAAAAGGGTGAGGCGATTCATCACCTCACCCCCGGACATTACTGTCTCGCCATCAGCCAGCCGCTTCCTGCAGGAAGCGCACGGGATTCTGGGCGATACCTTTATAACGGACTTCAAAATGCAGGTGGTTGCCGGTGGAACGCCCGGTGCTGCCGACCTCGGCGACTTTCTCGCCGCGCCGCACCACCTGACCCACCTTCGCCAGCAAGCGCGAAGCATGCGCATAGCGCGTCACAATGTCATTGCCGTGATCGATCTCAACCATATTACCATACTGGGGATGGTAATCGGAGTACGCCACCACGCCGCCTGCAGAGGCGCGAATGGCCGTCCCCTGGGGCACCATGTAATCGACACCCTCATGCATCGCGCTGGCCCCAGTGAAGGGGTCCAGCCGCCAGCCGAAGTTCGACGAATAGAAGCCCGTGGTGATCGGCGGAATCGACGGCAGCAACTTGCGGCTCAACTGGTTCTGCAGCAGCATGGTCTCCAGCGCCATCAGCTTGTCGCTGCGGTCGTTCACCAACTGAGTCAGCATATCGAGTTGCTGGTCCAGACCCGCCACAGACATCTGCTTTGCCGACAGCGTGATCAGCGGGCCCCCCTGCGCGGGCGGTTGATCGAAGCGAAACTCATCGGGCTTCATGCCGGTGAGCTTGGCAAGGCGCGAACCCAGCGCGTCCAGGCGCTGCATCTGCGCTTGCATCTGACCGACGCGCGCCGCCATCGCATCCAGACTGCTATGGACATAAGACTGCTGCTGTTGCCGCTCTTCGCTCTGTATCTTGGCCAGCAACGCGCGCACGCCATCGTTCAGGCCTTCCGGCGCGAAGCGCGCCAGCGTGTATTGCAGCGCGAAGGTCGCTACCCAGACCATCACGAACACCGACAGCGCCAGCAATGCGATTTGCCAGCCGCCCAGCGTGATGCTGCGGGATTTTGCCAATCGATTGGAAACTAGAATAATATTCACGTCCCGCCCCCTTATTTATATTATTGATCTCGTGGCTCAACGATTCGGATCACTACTCGGCAGCAACCCGGAACTCCGCCCGCTTGTTTCTCGGGCGTATGCCCTGTCGGCCTTGCAGCGCCATTTCATCAAGGCTGCACCGCCCTATCTTGCGCAGTCCTGCACGGTGCTGGGACTGCAATTCGGCACGCTCACCGTCGCTGCGGCGAATGCCACTGTCGCCGCCAAACTGCGCCAACTTGCACCGGAACTCGTTGTTTTATTGCAAAACAGAGGCTGCGAGGTTAACGGAATACGGGTCAAGGTGCAAGTCGGCTACGCCCCCGCCCCGCCTCGACAACAGCCCCGCGAACTGAGTGGAACGGCGCGCAATGCGCTGAATAACTTCAGCGACAGCCTGAAGGAATCGCCGCTCAAACAGGCGTTGCAAAGGATATCTCGCAAGGCGGGGTAATTCGAAACTCGCGTAGCGATTCGTTCGCCTCCTCACCCGCTTGCGGGAGAGGATTGAGGAGAGGGAACGGGCATGGCAAGTTTCATAATCAGGGACGGCACACTTGCCATGCCCGTTAGACCAGCACCCTCCAGCCGACCAGCACGAAGTGTTCGAGCACATACAGCAGTACGAACACGGCCAGTATCAGCACGGTAAAGCGCAGTGTCTTTCGGATGAAGTCCAGATAGCGACGGTCGCGCGTGAAGACATACATCACGCCGCCGAGCGCCAGCAACAAAACCACCAGGAAGAGAAACAGTCGCAGGATCAGCATGGGCCTGCCGTACCGGAATCAGGCAGTCTGTAACTGCAAGCGCAAAAAAGCCGGGGCATCTTCTACGCTGTCGTACGTAACAAACTCCCAAGCCTGCTCGTCTGCAAGCAGGGCGCGCACCAGCGCGTTGTTCAGCGCATGGCCGGATTTGAAGCCGGAGAACGCGCCGATCAGCGGATATCCCAGCATATAGAGGTCGCCGATGGCATCGAGCACCTTGTGCTTGACGAACTCGTCCTCGAAACGCAGGCCGTCCGCGTTCAGCACGCGGTATTCGTCCATCACGATGGCGTTGTCCAGACTACCGCCCAAGGCCAGGCCCTGCGCGCGCATGGCCTCGACATCCTGCATGAAGCCGAAGGTGCGGGCGCGACTGATGTCGCGCACGTAGGACTCCTCGCCCAGATCGACCGTGACATGCTGTTTGGTGTTGGCGAACACCGGATGGGCGAAGTTGATCGTGAAAGTCAGCTTGTAACCGTTGAAAGGATCGAAGCGCACCCACTTGTCACCTTGCTTCACCTCTATGCTTTTTTTCACGCGGATGAATTTCTTGGCGGCGGACTGCTCGACGATGCCCGCCGATTGCAGCAGGAAAATGAACGTGCCTGCGCTGCCGTCCATGATGGGCACTTCGGCGCTATCCAGATCGACATAGACGTTGTCGACACCCAGGCCGGAGAGAGCCGACATCAGGTGCTCGACCGTGGCAATGCGCACGCCGTTTTGCTCCATGCAAGTAGAGAGCCGCGTGTCGTGCACCAGCTCGGCGCACGCGCGGATATCCTCCACCGGCTTCACATCGACGCGGCGAAACACGATCCCGGCATTGACCGGGGCCGGACGCAGCCCTAGCGTGACTTTCTGGCCGCTATGCAAGCCGACGCCCGTCACGCTGACGGAGCTCTTCAATGTGCGCTGCTTAACCATCGGTGTCCCGGGCGATAAAATCGAGGCGCGATTTTATCACGCCGCCAATTCCCGCCCCGTCACCCCGTCAGTCGGCTTGTTTGCGCAGGAACGACGGAATGTCGAGCATATCCATGCCGGACTTTTCCATTGCGTCGATCTGTTCGCGGCGGCCGCGGCGCATCACGGCTGGCGTATCCAGCTCGTTGTAATTAACCCCCGGAGTGGCGATCGGCATGTTGTCCGTACCAGTGCGCTGATAAGTCGCTTCTTCGCCGCGATACACCACTTCCGGCTTCGATTGCTTGCGTGCCAGCGGAGCGCCCAGGCCGGTCGCGACCACGGTCACGCGCAGCTCGTCGCCCATCGCCTCGTCGAACACGGAGCCTACGATCACGGTCGCTTCTTCCGCCGCGAACTGCACGCATTCCATCACGTCGTCGATTTCCTTCAGCTTCAGGTTCATGCTCGATGTGATATTCACCAGCACGCCGCGCGCGCCGGACATGTTGACGTCCTCCAGCAACGGGCTGGCAATCGCGCGCTCGGCTGCGGTGCGCGCACGGTCAGGCCCGTTGGCGATTGCGGAACCCATCATCGCCATGCCGTTTTCCGACATCACGGTGCGCACGTCGGCAAAGTCCACGTTAATCAGGCCAGGCACGTTGATGACTTCGGCGATGCCGGCCACCGCGCCCTGCAGCACGCCGTTCGCGGCCTTGAATGCTTCCGGTACGGTGATGTCGTTACCCAGCACCTCCATCAGCTTGGAATTCGGCACGATGATCAGCGAATCGACATGCTCATGCAGCGCTTCGATGCCGGCCTTGGCGAAACGCATGCGATTGCCTTCGTAGGCGAACGGCTTGGTGACCACCGCCACGGTCAGGATGTCCAGCTCGCGCGCGATCTGCGCGACGATGGGCGCCGCGCCGGTTCCGGTGCCGCCGCCCATGCCTGCGGTGATGAACACCATGTTCGCGCCGGCGATCAGCTCCTTGATGCGCTCGCGGTCTTCTTCCGCCGCCGCTTGGCCGACCGAAGGCTTCGCGCCTGCGCCCAGCCCCTTGGTGATGTTTGCACCGATCTGCAACTGGGTGCGAGCCTTGCTGCGCTTGAGCGCCTGGGCGTCGGTGTTGATGGCGATGAACTCCACACCCTGCACGCCCTGCTCGATCATGTGGTCGACCGCATTGCCGCCGCAACCGCCC
The DNA here is from genome assembly GCA_001801085.1 of Gallionellales bacterium GWA2_60_142. Taxonomy (GTDB): domain Bacteria; phylum Pseudomonadota; class Gammaproteobacteria; order Burkholderiales; family Gallionellaceae; genus Gallionella. Next base: position 79,685 of record MGWR01000025.1, read on the forward strand.
ACACCGATCACCTTGATGATCGCATCCTGAGTTTCAGCTTCCATGATTTCAAACATCGTTTTCTCCTTTTCTTAATTGCAAAACAAACCCTGAACCCAACCTGTTACAAAACCCTGAAATTCATTCCCTGGAGCTCCGCGCAGCGATGCGCCCGAGGAATGGATTTAAAAATTGCCCTGAAACCACGTCCTCATCCTTGCCAGTACATCGCCGAAAGAACTTGATTGCATACGCGTCTCCTCGTTGCGTTGATGATGTTCCAGACCGTACAGCAGCAGCCCGACGCCGGTCGCCATGCGCGGCGTCTTCACGACATCGGACAAGCCGCCGACATATTTCGGGATGCCCAGCCGCACCGGCATGTGGAAGATTTCCTCGCCCAGTTCGACCATGCCCTGCATCGCGGCGCTGCCGCCGGTGATGACGATGCCGGAAGACAGCAGATCCTCGAAGCCACTACGGCGCAGTTCCTGCTGCACCAGCGAATAAAGCTCCTCGACGCGCGGTTCGATCACCTCGGCCAGCGTCTGGCGCGACAGCATGCGCGGCCCGCGCTCGCCGACACCCGGCACTTCGATCATGCCGTCGTCCGCCAATTGGCGCAGCGCGCAGCCGTGCTTGATCTTGATATCCTCGGCGTCCTGCGTCGGCGTGCGCAGCGCCATCGCGATGTCATTGGTGATCTGGTCCCCGGCGATGGGAATCACCGCGGTGTGGCGGATCGCGCCGCCGGTGAACACCGCGATATCGGTCGTGCCGCCGCCGATATCGACGATGCACACGCCCAGTTCCTTCTCGTCCTCTTCCAGCACGGCCTTGGAGGACGCCAGCGGTTGCAGGATCAACTCGTTCACTTCCAGCCCGCAGCGGTGGATGCACTTCATGATGTTCTGCACCGCGGCGACCGCGCCGCTGACTATGTGCACTTCCACGTCGAGGCGCATGCCGCTCATGCCCAGCGGTTTCTTGATGCCGTCCTGCCCGTCGATGCTGAACTCCTGTTCGAGGATATGCAGGATCTGCTGGTCGCCCGGCAGACTGATCGAGCTGGCGGTTTCCATTACGCGTTCGATGTCGCTGGGTGCGACTTCTTTCTCCTTGATCTTCACCATGCCGCGCGAGTTGATGCCGCGGATGTGGCTGCCGGCGATGCCGGTGCAGACCTCGTGAATCTTGCAATCCGCCATCAGCTCGGCTTCTTCCAGCGCGCGCTGGATCGCACCGACCGTGGCCTCGATGTTGACCACCATGCCCTTCTTCATGCCGCTTGATTCGTGCATGCCCATGCCGATCACCTCCAGCATGCCGTCGGGTTTGACCTCGCCGACGATGGCGACGATCTTGGACGTGCCTATATCCAGACCGACCACCAGATTCTTGGCATCCTTGTTGTTTCTGCTCATCGTTTACTCCCTGCTGCCTTTAACCGTTGAACGCCCCGCCCAGCGCGAAGCCGTTGCGGTAACGCAAATCCACATATCTCACCGACCCCTCCAGCGCTGCGAGGCTGTACGGATACACCTCGACGAAGCGCGCGAGGCGCTGCGCCATCTCTTCGCGTCCCAGCTCCAGCACCATTCCGTTGCTTAAGTGCAATTGCCAAGCATGGCGCGGACTCAGCGCGATCTGCGCGACTCGCAGCCTCAGCGGCAGCAATTGTTCGCCGAATTCACCGTAGCGCTGTGCGATCTCCTGCGAGTCGCCGTCTTGCCCGATGAATGCCGGCAGCATCTGTTCGCTCTGCGCGTCGAATACCTCGCCGTAGGTGTTCACCAGCAACGCACCGTTCCAGCGCGCCAACGCGCTGTGCTCTTCCAGCTGCACCGTCAGCCGGTCCGGGAATTCGCGCCGGATGCTGACGCTGCGCACCCAGGGCAACTGCTCCAGCGATGTACGCAGACGCTCGATGTCCACCGTGAAAAAATTGCCGTTCACCTCGCCCCGCACCTTCTGCAGCACTTCTTCCTGCATCACCCGCTGCGGCGGCGCATCCAGGCGCACGCTGTGCAGCGGAAACAGACCCGGCAGATGCACGGTGTAATACGCAGCGCCGTACAGCACCGCCATCACGCTGAATGTCATCAGCGCGTTGGCGATGTTGCGCAGCAGCGGTGCGTTATCCCACATGGGCTTTTTCCAATACTGACAGCACCAATTGCTCGAACGAAATACCCGCCTGCCGCGCCGCCATCGGCACCAGACTGTGGTCGGTCATGCCCGGCGAAGTATTGATCTCCAGCAGGTAAGGCTGGCCGTCCTCGCCCATCAGGAAATCCACGCGTCCCCAGCCCTGACCGCCGATCAGTGCGAACGCCAGTTTTGCCAGATGCTGCATCTCGGCTTCCTTCTCGGCGCTCAGGCCACACGGACACAAGTAGCGCGTGTCGTCGCGCAAATACTTGGCTTCGTAATCGTAGAACTCGTTGGCCGGCTCGATCTTGATTACCGGCAGCGCGATATCGCCCAAAATCGCCGCGGTGTATTCGCCGCCGCCGATGAATCTCTCGGCGATCACCAACTTGTCGTGCTTGGCCGCCTCGCGGTACGCGACCTGCAACTGTTCGACTGTCTTCGCCTTGCCGATGCCGACGCTGGAGCCTTCGTTCGCCGGCTTTACGAATATCGGCAATCCAAGCTCTGCAACCACCGCATCCCAGTCGCTGTTCTCATTCAGCAGGGTGTAGGCTGGGATAGGCAAGCCCGCGGCCTGCCACACCAGCTTGGTGCGCCACTTGTCCATGCCCAGCGCGGAAGCCAGCACGCCGCTACCGGTATACGGAATGCCCAACAACTCCAGCGCACCCTGCACCGTGCCGTCCTCGCCGCCGCGGCCGTGCAGCGCGATGAATGCGCAGTCGTATCCCTCGTCGCGCAGCGCCTGCAGGTTCTGCACCGCCGGATCGAATGCATGCGCATCCACGCCGCTGCGCTGCAACGCCGCCAGCACCGCCGCGCCGCTCTTCAGCGAAACCTCGCGCTCGGCGGACTTGCCGCCGAACAGCACTGCTACTTTTCCGAAATTCTTCAAGCTACCTCTCCCAAAATTCTCACCTCGGGATGCAACTGCACCCCGGTTTGCGCGGCAACCGTCGCCCGCACTTCGCCGATCAGGTTCTCGATGTCCGCCGCGGTCGCATCGCCGACATTGACGATGAAGTTCGCATGTTTCTCCGACACCTGCGCACCGCCGATGCGCTTGCCTTTCAACCCGCATTGCTGGATCAGCCGCGCCGCGAAATCATTCGGCGGATTGCGGAATACCGAGCCGGCATTCGGTAGGTTCAACGGCTGGCTGGCGATGCGTTTGGCCAGCAACGCCTTGATCTCCTGCCGCGCGGCATCGCCATCTCCCACCTCGAATTTCATCGTTGCGGAAACGAACCACTCTTCCGATGCTTGGCGCAACGCCACATGGCGATAAGCGATCTCGTAGTCCGCAGCCGTGCGCGTACGCAACTCGCCGCGCCTGTTCACCGTCTGCACCTGCACCACTCGTTCCCAAATTTCGCTGCCGTAGCAGCCTGCGTTCATCGCCAGCATGCCGCCGACCGTGCCGGGAATGCCGGCGAAGAACTCCGCGCCGCGCAGGTTTTGCAGCGAGGTGAAGCGCGCGAGCTTGGCGCCGGCGACACCGGCTTCGACATAGATGCCGCCGTCCGCATCGAGACGCAGTTCCGTCAATGCGCCGTGCAACAACAGCACCGTGCCGCGCAGACCGCCGTCGCGCACCAGCAGGTTGCTGCCGAGGCCGACCGCGACCAGCGGCTCGTCCTCCGGCAACGTGCGCAGGAACGCCAGCAAGTCATCCAGATCGGCCGGGCGATACATCCGGCGCGCGACGCCGCCCGCACGCCAACTGGTGTGCTTGCGCATGGGCACGTCGAAGCGCAACTCGCCCCTCAGACCTGCCGCGATGAACTTTGTCGGTTCGCTCATGTTCATTTCTGTGTCATCTGCCTGACCTGATTCGGCACCCCGCCTATTGAGCCCGCGCCCATGGTGATCACCACGTCGCCGTCTCGCGCCATCTGCACGATGGCCTGCGGCATGTCGGCGATCTGTTCGACGAACACCGCTTCGCTTTGTCCAGCGACGCGCAGCGCATGCATCAGCGCGCGACCGTCCGCCGCAACGATGGGCGCCTCGCCCGCCGCATATATTTCCGCCAGCAGCAGCGCATCGACGCTGCACATCACCTGCACGAAGTCCTCGAACAGGTCGCGCGTGCGCGTGTAGCGGTGCGGCTGGAACGCCAGCACCAGGCGCTTGTCCGGGAACGCGCCGCGCACCGCGGCCAGCGTCGCTTTCATCTCCACCGGGTGATGTCCGTAGTCGTCGAGCAACGTGAACGAGCCGCCCTCTGCGAGCGGTATTTCACCGTAGCGCTGCATGCGCCGCCCCACACCTTCAAACTCGGCCAGTGCGGCGACAATCGCATCCGCCTCGACGCCGACTTCCAGTGCGACGGCAATCGCCGCGAGCGAATTCAGCACGTTGTGCATGCCTGCGAGGTTCAGCGTCACGTCGAAGTCGATGGGCACGCTGTTGTGGCGGCACAGGGCGGTGTAGCGCATCCTGCCGCCTTCATGGCGCACGTTCACCGCGCGTATCTGCGCATCCTCGCCGAAGCCGTAAGTGGTCACCGGCTTGCTGATGCGCGGCAGGATGTCGCGCACATTGGGGTCGTCCACGCACAGCATTGCGCGGCCGTAGAACGGCAGATGCTCGACGAACTCGACGAAGGCCGACTTCAACTTTTCGAAGTCGTGGCCGTAGGTCTCCATGTGATCGGCATCGATGTTGGTGATGACCGCGAGGATGGGCGTCAGGTGCAGGAAAGAGGCATCCGATTCGTCCGCCTCGGCGACGATGAACTCGCCCGTTCCCAAGCGCGCGTTCGCACCGCTGCTGTTCAGTCTGCCGCCGATCACGAAAGTCGGGTCGTAACCGCCCTTGGCCAGCACGCTGGTCACCAGCGAGGTCGTCGTGGTCTTGCCGTGCGTACCGGCGATGGCAATGCCCTGGCGCAGACGCATCAGCTCGGCCAGCATCACCGCGCGCGGCACCACCGGAATCTTGCGTTCGCGCGCCGCGACCACTTCCGGGTTGTCCGCCTTGACCGCGGTGGACACCACCACCGCATCGACATCCTTCAGGTTGTCCGCCGCATGGCCGTGATGGATGGTCGCGCCCAGCGTCTGCAGGCGCTGCGTCACCGCGCTGTCGGCGAGGTCCGAACCGCTGACCTGGAAGCCGAGGTTCAACAGCACCTCGGCAATGCCGTTCATGCCGGAACCGCCGATGCCGACGAAGTGGATATTTTTAACCTTGTGTTTCATGCCTCAGCCAGCTCCTTGCACACGTCAGCCACCCGTTGCGCCGCATCGACCTTCGCCACGCTGCGCGCCTGTTGCGCCATTGCCAATAATTTTTCGCGTGTCAGTTCACGCAACAGTTGCGCCAGCTTCTCCGCATTCAGTTCGGTCTGCGGCAGCAGCACTGCCGCTCCGCGCTCGGACAGGAAGCGCGCGTTGTGCGTCTGATGATCGTCCACCGCGTACGGGAAAGGCACGAGGATGCTCGCCACACCGGCAGCCGCCAGCTCCGCAATCGTCAGCGCACCGGCGCGGCAGATCACCACATCGGCGTTCGCATAACAGCCCGCCATGTCGTCGAGGAACGGGCGGATGTCGGCCTGCACTCCCGCGCTTCGATATAGCTGCTGCACCTCGTCGAAATTTTTCTTTCCGGTCTGGTGCAGCACATGCGGACGCGCATCTTCCGGCAGCAATGCCAGCGCCTGCGGCAGCGCCTCGTTCAGCGCCTTCGCGCCCAGGCTGCCGCCGACGACCAACACATTCAACTTGCCGCTGCGCGCGCCGTAGCGCTGCGCCGGCTCTGGCAGCGCGGCGATCGATGTGCGCACCGGGTTGCCGCACCACTCGATGCCCGGCAACACATCCGGGAAGCCGCTCAGCGTCCGCTGCGCGATGCGCGCCAGCACCTTGTTGCTCAGCCCGGCAATGGAGTTCTGTTCGTGTATCACCAGCGGACGGCGCAGCAACGCCGCCATCAACCCGCCGGGGAAGGTGATATAACCGCCCAGCCCCAGCACCACGTCGGGACGGTGGCGGAACATTGCCGCCGCACTCTGTCCCAATGCACGCAACAGGTTGAACGGCAGCATCAGCTTGCGCAGCATTCCCTTGCCGCGCAGGCCGGAGAAGTTCACCCACGCCACTTCATAGCCGTGCTTGGGCACCAGCTCCGCCTCCATGCTGTTGGGCGCGCCCAGCCAGGTTACGGTCCAGCCTTCGGCGCGCAGAACGTCCGCGACCGCCAGCCCCGGCATGATGTGTCCGCCGGTGCCACCTGCCATGATCAGGATCGAGCGGTTGCTCATACCGGAAGTCCTCGCGCCACTCTACGATTTTCGTAGTCAACTCTCAGTAGTACAGCCGCCGCGATGCAGTTCACCACGACGCCGCTGCCGCCGAAGCTCAGGAACGGCAGGGTCAGCCCTTTGGTCGGCAGCACGCCCATGTTCACGCCGATGTTGATCATCGCCTGCACGCCCAGCCACACGCCTATACCCTGCGCGACCAGCGCGGAGTAGTTGCGATCCAGGAAAGCGGCATGGCGGCCGATCTGGAATGCGCGCAGCACGAATATCGCGAACAGGGCGATCACTGCCGACACGCCGAACAGGCCGAGCTCCTCGGCGATTACCGCCATCAGGAAGTCGGTGTGCGCTTCCGGCAGATAGAACAGTTTCTCTACGCTGCCGCCCAGTCCGACGCCGAACCATTCGCCGCGGCCGAACGCGATCAACGCGTGGGAGAGCTGGTAACCCTTGCCGAACGGGTCGGCCCAGGGATCCATGAAGCCGATCACGCGCTGCATGCGGTAGGGCGAGGATAGAATCAGCGCGGCAAACGCCAGCGGCAGCGCGAACACCAGCGCGGCGAACACCTTGCCGTTGAAGCCGCCCAGCCACAGCGTGCCGAGCGCGATTGCGATGATCACGACGAACGCGCCCATGTCCGGCTCCAGCAGCAACAGGAAGCCGACCAGCACCATCACCGCGAACATCGGCACGAACGCCTTCACGAAGGTGTCCTTCACCTTGACCTTACGCACCACGTAGCTGGATGCGTACATCACCGCGAACAGTTTCATCAGCTCCGACGGCTGCAGGTTGATGACGAACAGCGACAACCAGCGCTGGCTGCCGTTGACCGATTTGCCGATGCCGGGGATCAGCACCAGGATCAGCAGGAACACGCCGGTGACGAACAGCACCGGCGCGTAGCTCTGCCAGGTCTGCACCGGCACGCTGAACGCGAATGCGCCCGCGGCGATTCCAATCGCGATGAAGATGCCGTGGCGCATCAGGTAGTAGCCAGGCTGGTAGCCGGTGAACTTGCTGCCCTCGGCGGTCGCGATGGACGCGGAATACACCATCACCAGACCGAGCGCCAACAGGCCGGCCAGCACCCACAGCAGCAGCTCGTCGAACTGCGCCTGCGGCGGCTTGGTGCGCGTCTTGACCATAGAGACCATTACGCGGCCTCCTTTTGCAGATCGTGCACTGCCGCGACGAAAACTTCGGCGCGGTGCGCGTAATTCCTGAACATGTCGAAACTGGCGCAGGCCGGGGACAACAGCACCGCATCGCCGCGCTGCGCGAGTCGTGCCGATTTATGCACGGCGTCGTTCATGTCAGCGGCGCGCTGCAACGGCACGCCGCAGCCCTGCAGCGCCGCTTCGATCAGCGGCGTATCGCGCCCGATCAGCACCGCAGCTCGCGCATGCTGCGCGACCGCTGGATTCAGCGGCGAGAAATCCTGTCCCTTGCCTTCGCCGCCGAGTATCACCACCGCCTTGCGGCCCAGCCCCTTCAGAGCAGCCTCGGTCGCGCCGACGTTGGTGCCCTTGGAGTCGTCGTAATAGACCACTCCGTCTATCTCGGCGACGCGCTCGACGCGGTGCGGCAAGCCCTTGAAGCCGCGTAGCGCTACGAGCAGAGCCGGCATAGGCAGTTCGATCGCGCGGCACAGCGCCAGCGCGGCGAGCGCGTTTGCGACGTTGTGCAGCCCCGTCACCTGCAGTTCGCCAGCCTTCAGCAGGCGTTCGCTGCCCTGCACCAGCCAGATGTCCGCACCGTCGCGAACGATGCCCCAATCGCCCTCGTGCTTCGGAGCATCGAGGCCGAAGGTCACGATATGCCGACTCGGCCGCGCCATGAACATGCTGCGCACGTCGTCGCGGTTCAGCAGCTGCACGCCGCTGCCGTTGAAGATGCGCGCCTTCGCCGCGGCGTATCCGCCCATGCCGTCATAACGATCGAGGTGATCTTCGCTGATATTCAGCACCGTCGCCGCATCGGCATTCAGCGTATGCGTCGTCTCCAGTTGGAAGCTGGACAGCTCCAGCACCCACACCTCGGGCTGCTTGTCGCCGCGCTGCAACACCACGTCCAGCACCGCCGGAGAGATGTTGCCCGCCGCGACCGCATCCTTGCCCGCTGCCTTGCACAAGTGCTCGACCATGCTGGTGACGGTGGTCTTGCCATTCGCACCGGTGATCGCCAAAACCTTGGTCGTAAGACGTAAGTCGGAAGTTGCGAGTTGCTGCGCGAACAGTTCGATGTCGCCTTCGACGGTAATGCCGCGCGCGACGGCGCGCTGCATGAAGGGATCGGCCAGCGGCACGCCGGGGCTGATCGCGATACTGGCTATGCCGTCCAGCAGGCTGTCGTCGAACGCACCGCAGCGCATCTCTGCCTGCGGGCAATCGCGGCGCAATACATCCACTCCGGGCGGATTGACACGGCTGTCGGCGACGCGCACGCGCGCGCCCTGCGCGCTCAACCAGCGCGCGAGCGAGAGCCCGGTCTCTCCGAGACCCAGCACAAGCACGTGTTTGTCAGCCCAACTGTTCAATGCATCTCCTCAATGGTAGGTCGGGCTCCGCCCGACATGGCGGGCAAAGCCCGCCCTACGTGTTACCTTAGTTTCAGCGTTGCCAGACCGATCAGAACCAGCAGCATCGTGATGATCCAGAATCGCACCACGACCTGCGTTTCCTTCCAGCCCTTCTGCTCGAAATGGTGGTGCAGCGGCGCCATCAGCAGGATGCGTTTTCCCGTGCCGTATCTCCGTTTCGTATATTTGAAGTACGACACTTGCAACATCACCGACACCGCTTCGACGACGAACACACCGCCCATGATGAACAGCACCAGTTCCTGGCGAATGATTACCGCGACGGTGCCGAGCGCCGCGCCCAGCGCCAGTGCACCCACGTCGCCCATGAACACCTCGGCGGGGTAGGCGTTGAACCACAGGAAGGCCAGTCCCGCGCCGGAGATCGCGAGGCAGAACACCGCGAGTTCGCCCGCGCCGGGGATGTAGGGCACACCGAGATATTTGGAGAACACCGCATGGCCTGCGACATAGGCGAAGATCGCCAGCGCGCCGCTGACCATCACCGTGGGCAGGATCGCCAGGCCGTCGAGGCCATCGGTCAGGTTTACCGCATTGCTGCTGCCGACGATGACCAGATAGACCAGCACGATGAAAGCGAGCGCGCCCAGCGGCACGACCAGATACTTGAAGAACGGCACGATCAGTTCGGTCTGCGCCGGTATCGTCGCCGTTTTCCACAGGTAGATGCCGACCGCCAGCGCGATCAGCGATTGCCAGAACATTTTGGCCTTGGCCGACAGGCCTTTGGGGTTGCGGTGCACGACCTTGCGGTAATCGTCCACCCAACCGATCGCGCCGACGCCTAGCGTGGCGAACAGCACCACCCAGATATAGGGATTGTGCAGGTCGCCCCACAGCAGCGTGGTGATCGCGACCGAGGTCAGGATCAGCGCGCCGCCCATCGTCGGCGTACCGGCCTTGACCAAGTGAGTCTGTGGGCCGTCGGTGCGCACCGACTGGCCGATCTTCATCGTTGCCAGTTTGCGTATCATCGCCGGGCCGACCATGAAGGAGATCAGCAGCGCCGTCATCGCCGCCAGCATCGCGCGCAGCGTGATGTAATTGAACACGTTGAAGAAGCGGATGTCCTGCGACAGAGATTGGGCTAGTGCTAAGAGCATGTTTTTTCCCCTGTAGATTGGGCCGTAGGGCGGATGAGCGTAGCGTTATCCGCCGCATCGTTGCATGACTCGCATACGTCGGAAGGCGCTACGCTTTTCCGACCTACTGACTCACCACTTTCCAAATTTTTTACGACCCGTTCCATTTTCATGAAGCGTGAACCCTTCACCAGCACGGTGACGTCCGCATCCAGTTCCTTGTCCAGCTCCGCCAGCAAATCTTCGATGCGCTCGAAGTGGCACGCGCCGTCGCCGAATTCGCGCACGGCGTTGCGGCTCAATTCGCCTAGCGCATAAAGCTTTTCGATGCCGGCGCGCTTGGCCTCGCCGCCGATCTCCGCGTGGAATGCCGCAGCGCCGTCGCCCAGTTCGCCCATGTCGCCCAGCACGAAAATGCGCGTGCCGCCGACCTGCGCCAGCACGCCGATCGCGGCGCGCATCGACGCGGGGTTCGCGTTATAGGTGTCGTCGATCAGCACGGCGCCGCGCTTGGCGGCCTTGCGCTGCAAGCGTCCGGCGACGCCGCCGAATTTCTTCAGGCCTTCGGCGATGGTGTCCAGCGGCACGTTCAGCGCGATGGCCGCGGTCGTCGCCGCCAGCGCGTTGCGCGCATTGTGTTCGCCCGGCACCTGCAGCTGCACCGAAAAACCGCCCTGCGGCGTCTGCACGTCCAGATGCAGACCGCCATCCTGCGGAAGCCATACGCCGGCTATGTCGGCATCACCGTCGAGACCGAATTCAAGCAACTGGTGGGTGCCGGCCAGTCCGCGCCACAGCGGCGCATGCGCGTCGTCGGCGTTGATCATCGCGGTGCCGTGATCGTCCAGTCCGGCGAATATCTCGCCCTTGGCCTGCGCCACCGCCTCGACCGAGCCCAGTCCTTCCAGATGCGCACCGCTGGCGTTGTTAACCAGCGCGACGTCGGGACAGGCGATGCGCGTCAGGTAGTCGATCTCGCCGGGATGGTTCATGCCCATCTCGATCACCGCATAGCGATGCCGCGCGTTCAGTTGCAGCAGTGTCAGCGGCATGCCGATGTCGTTGTTCAGATTCCCTTTGGTCGCCAGCACTGCGTCGTCGCTGCCCGCCGCAGTGCGCAGGATGCTCGCGAGCATCTCCTTGACCGTGGTCTTGCCGTTGCTGCCGGTGATCGCAACCAGCGGGACCTCGAACTTGCGGCGCCAGTAGGCGGCGAGTTGGCCCAGCGCGAGACGCGTGTCTTCGACGAGAAGGATGGAGGATTGCGGATCGAAGATTGAGGAATCGGCCTCGTAGCTGTCGGCGTTGACCACTGCGGCGACCGCGCCGTCCTGCAGCGCGCCCGGCACGAATTCGTAGCCGTCGAAGTTTTCGCCGCGCAGCGCGACGAACAGGTCGCCCGCCGCGATCTTGCGGCTGTCTGTGGAGACCGCGCGGAAGCGCATATCCTTGCCGACCATGCGCGCGTCCAGCGCCTTTGCGGCTTCCGACAAAGACATCATGCCCGCGTCCTTCATGCGGCAGTCCTCCATGCTTGTAGCGCGGATGCGGCAACTGCGACGTCGCTGAACGGATGCTTCACGCCTGCGATCTCCTGATAGTCTTCATGGCCCTTGCCCGCAATCAGCACGGTGTCCTGCGCCCGCGCCTGCACGATGGCCTGCGCGATCGCAGCGCCGCGTTCGACGACAATCTGGTGTTTGTTCTCGGTCATGCCGACCGTAATGTCGGCAATGATGTATTCCGGTTTTTCGCTGCGCGGGTTGTCGCTGGTGACAATACTGAGGTCGGCGAAACGCTCGGCGACCCGCCCCATCATTTCGCGCTTGCCGCGATCGCGGTCGCCGCCGCAGCCGAACACGCAGATTAGCTCGCCGCCCGCGTTCACTTCGTGCAAAGTCGTCAATACTTTTTCCAGCGCGTCCGGGGTATGCGCATAATCGACAACCACATTGGGCTGATTCGCAGCGCCCAAGCGTTGCATGCGTCCGGCTACCGCCCGCACTCGGGAAAGCGATTGCACCGCCATATCGAGTTGCATGCCATCTGCCAGCAACACGCCCAGCACGCCCAACAGATTCTCCGCGTTGAAGCGCCCGATCAGGCCGCTCTTCAACTGCGCGCCACCCCAGCTCGAATGGATGTCGAGGCACATGCCGCGCGCGCTCATCTCGCTAACCCGCCCATACACCATGCGGATGCCCAGCTTCTCGGCCTTTTGCATAGCCGCATCCGACAATCCGTAACCGATAACTTCCGCACTTCCGTCACTTAACTCTTCCGTGAGAGAAGCGCCGAACGCATCGTCCAGATTCAGCACGACATGCTGCAGCGACGCCCAGTCGAACAGCCTGCGCTTGCTTGCGGCATAGCTGTCCATGTCGCCGTGGTAATCGAGATGGTCGCGGCTCAGGTTGGTCAGCAGCGCGATGTCGAAACGTACGCCGTTGACGCGCCCTTGCGCGAGCGCATGCGAGGACACTTCCATTGCGACCGCGGATGCGCCTTGATTCAGATATTCGGCGAACAGGCCGTGCACGCGGATCGCGTCCGGCGTGGTGTTCGCGCTGGGCTGGAGTTCGCCGGCGAAACCGTTACCCAGCGTGCCGATCAACGCACATTTATTTCCCGCATCGCCCAGCGCCTGCGCGATCCAGTGGCTGGTCGAGGTCTTGCCGTTGGTGCCGGTGACGCCGACCACATGCATGCGCTCGGAAGGTTTGCCGTACACGGCATCGGCCAGATCGCCGGCCTTGTGGCGCAGGTCGGCTACACCCAGGTTAGTCACCTGCCAGTCGGGATTCCAGGTGAAGTTGTGCGAGTCCCAGATCACCGCATTCGCGCCCTGCGTGATCGCCTGCGCGATGAACTGCCGCCCGTCCAGCGTCTCGCCGGGGCAGGCGATGAAGGTGTCGCCCGGCTGCACCGCGCGGCTGTCGGTGACCAGTCGGGTGATGTCCACGTTCAGTTCGCTCAATCGTTCGAAGGGAAACATCAGACCTCCTCCCGAATGATCTCAGCCGGCGGCGCGAGCACGTTGTCCAGCGGTGCATCGTTCGGCACGTTCAGCGCATGCAGCGCGCCGCCCGTGACCTTGCTGAATACCGGCGCGGCGACCAGGCCGCCGTAATGCTGGCCGTTGTCCGGCTCGTCTATCATCACCGCAACGACCAAGCGCGGGTCGGACACCGGCGCGAAGCCGACGAAGGAGGCGACGTATTTGTTCACGTAGCGACCGCCTTCGAGCTTGTGTGCGGTGCCGGTCTTGCCCGCGACGCGATAGCCGGCTACCTGTGCGAGCGGCGCGGTGCCGCCCGGCATCACCACCGCTTCCATCATCTCGCGTAGCGCGCGCGCGGTTTTTTCGGAGAACACTTTTTTGCCGGTCGTCGGCGCGTCCAGCCTGAGCATGGACACCGGCTTGAGTTCGCCGTCGCCGGCGAAAATCGTGTAGGCGCGCGCCAGTTGCAACAGGCTCACCGACAGGCCGTGGCCGTAAGACATCGTCGCCTGCTCGATAGGCCGCCAGCCGCCCGGTTCGCGCAACCTGCCGGTCGCCTCGCCGGGGAAGCCGCTGCCGGTGGGAGCGCCGATGCCGCTGTCGGACAGGCTTTGCCACAGCGTCTCCGACGGCAGCATCAGCGCCATTTTGGCCGAGCCGACGTTGCTGGATTTCTGGATCACCTGGGCGACGGTCAGCGGCTCCTTGTCCGGATGCGAATCGTGGATCTTGCGGTTGCTGACGGTGATCACGCCGTTCTCGGTGTTGATCCGGGTGTCCGGGCGCACCTTGCCGTTCTCGATTGCGGTCGCGACGGTGAACGGCTTCATCGTCGAACCCGGCTCGAACAAATCGACGACCGCGCGGTTGCGCATCGCCTGCATGTTGACCTTGCTGCGATTGTTGGGGTTGTAGCCGGGATAGTTCGCCAGCGCGAGCACTTCGCCGGTCTTCGCGTCCAGCACCACGATCGCACCGGCCTTGGCTTTGTGCTCGCGGACGGCGCTCTCCAGTTCGCGGTAGGCGATATGCTGCACGTTGCTGTCAAGACTCAGCGCGATGTTGTTGCCGGGACGCGGCGCGCGCAGACTGCCGGCATCCTCGACGATGCGGCCGCGCCTGTCCTTGATCACGCGCTGGCTGCCGGCCTTGCCGGCGAGATGATCCTGCAGCGACAGTTCCAGCCCTTCCTGTCCGTTGTCGTCCTGGCCGGTGAAGCCCAGTGTCTGCGCGTTCTGCTCGCCGGAAGGATAGAAGCGGCGATATTCGCGCTGCAGCGAAATGCCGGGGATGCCCATCGCCACGACTTTGGATGCCTGGTCTGGCGGCAACTGGCGCTTGAGGTAGACGAAATCGCGCGAGGTATCTGACAACTTTTCCTTCAGGTCGCCGATATTCATGCCGAGGATCTGCGCGAGCTCTTTGACTTGGCGGCCGTCGGCGACGACCTCGGTCGGGCTGGCCCATACCGATTCGACCGGGGTGCTGACCGCGAGCGGCTCGCCGTTGCGGTCGGTGATCATGCCGCGATGCGCGCTGACTTCGATCACGCGGCTGTAGCGGGCATTGCCTTTTTCCTGCAAAAAGTCGTCGTGCATCACCTGCAGATAGGCGCTGCGGCCGATCAGCCCGGCGAGTCCGGCCAGCAGCGCCACGAACAACGCGGTGGCGCGCCATCCGGGCAACTTTGCCGGGACGTCTCTATTTGCGCTGGCCGCGTAACTCATGACTGGTTATCTCTTTGGCCGTTAGGCTCAACCCTTATAAACTGTACTTGTCCGCTTGTCGGCAACTGCATATGCAACTGCCGCTCCGCGATCTTCTCTACCCGCCCCGGCGTCGCCAGCGTGCCCAGTTCCAGTTGCAACTGGCCCCACTCGATTTCCATCTGCTGCGCGTATTCTTTTTGCTTTTGCAGTTCGATGTACATCTTGCGCGCCTTGTGCTGCGAGGTGACCACGCTCAGCGCGCACATCACCACCGCCATCAGCAGCAGCACATTCAGCCCGTTGCCGCTAGGCGACATCGCTACGCTCCGCAATCCGCAACACCGCGCTGCGCGAGCGCGGATTGGCCGAAACTTCCGCCGCCGATGCACGCACCGCCTTGCCGACCAGACGCATCCTGCCCGGCGGCACTTCGCTCGCGCGGATAGGTACATTGCGCGGCAGCTTGTCGCCCTCCGCCATGTCGCGCATGAAATGCTTCACGATGCGATCTTCCAGCGAATGGAAACTGATTACCGCCAGACGTCCGCCCGGCTTCAGGTGCGTCACGCACTCTGGAAGGATCCCCGCAAGCTCTTCGAGCTCCCGGTTGAGATAAATCCGTATAGCCTGAAAGGTGCGCGTTGCCGGATTCTGCCCAGCTTCACGGGTACGTACCGTTTTACCAACCAGCTCGACGAGTTGCCGCGTGGTCTCGATAGGCGCAACTGCGCGCGCCGCAACAACCGCCCTTGC
Source organism: Gallionellales bacterium GWA2_60_142 (assembly GCA_001801085.1). Lineage (GTDB taxonomy): Bacteria > Pseudomonadota > Gammaproteobacteria > Burkholderiales > Gallionellaceae > Gallionella. The sequence continues at coordinate 95,238 of MGWR01000025.1, forward strand.
AATCTGCTTAGCAAACCGTTCTTCGCCGTATTCACGTATCACCTCCCCGAGCAAACCCTCATCCACCGATGCCAGCCACTCCGCCGCGGTCATCCCGCTGCTGGTGTCCATGCGCATATCCAGCGGCGCGTCGAAGCGAAAACTGAATCCCCGCGCCGCCTCATCCAACTGCGGCGACGACACCCCCAGATCCAGCAGGACGCCATCCACCTTCTCCACCCCCAGCTCGCGCAACACCTGCGCCAACTGTTCGAATCCGCTATGAACCAGCGTGAAACGCGCATCGCTCCACTGCCTGCCTGCCGCAATTGCTGCCGGGTCCTTGTCCAGCGCGATCAGCCTGCCGTTCGGCCCCAGCTTCTGCAAAATCAGCGCGCTATGTCCTCCGCGTCCGAAAGTGCCGTCCACATAGATGCCGTCCGCCTTGATCGCCAGCGCCTCGACCGCCTCGGACAACAGCACCGTCTCGTGCGTCAGCCCCGAGGCGGCGTTCTTGCTCACCCCGCCGGCATCGCGCTCACTCACAAGGAAAAGCCCTCAAGCTCCGGCGGCAGCTCGCCACCCATCAGCGACAGCGCCGCTTCCTGCTGCGCCTGCCACTTCGCCTCGTCCCACAACTCGAATTTATTGCCCTGACCGATCAGCATCGCCAGCTTGTCCAGCCCGGCGTAGCTGCGCAGCGTCGGCGGAATCAACACCCGCCCCGCGCCGTCCATCACCACCTCGGAAGCATTACCGACCAGCAAGCGCTGCAAAGCGCGGCTCTTGGGATTGAAAGAGGAAAGCTTGTTCAGCTTCTCAAGGATCGGCCGCCACTCCGGCTCGGGATAGATCAACAGGCAGCCGTCGGCATCCACGGTCAGCACCAGGCTGCCCGCACAATGCGCAAGCAGCAGGTCGCGATACCTTGCCGGTATCGCGAGCCTGCCCTTGTTATCCACGCTTAGTTGTGTCGATCCTTGAAACATCACAAATTCCCACTCTCGCCCACTTTTCACCACTTAAGCCCACTATATTGAAAAAAAACCGGCAGGTCAATACGAAAAACGGAATTTTTCTTTACGGGACAAGGAGTTAGCGTACAGAGTTAATGCAAAACAAATGTGCTTAAAAAGCAATGAATTGCACAAATAAGCTAAAGTGCTTTGTGATGGAGGGCCTAGATATTCCGGTCTATTGTCCCGGTTTGAGGGGTGGGATATGGTGCGCGGGGTTATGAGAAGTGACTTTAAGTTGCAGGTGCAAATTTTCAGAAGTGGTGGCACGGTCGCCCCCACACAAACTAATCTACTAAGTTCATCAGACCTAAATGACAGACTTCCTATCAGAATTAGCAAATACAAACACCGATCTACTTTTTGCAGGCCTGATTTCAGCAATTGTGTCCGCTATGGTTTCTTACTTATTTAAGCGTCGCGAAACCCGACATCAGGCAGAGGTCGAGTATGAGTACGAACAACGCAAGAAACTACAAGAATTGACAGGCCGCTATCACGGCCGACTCTTAAATGCAGCGAACAGCCTTAATTATCGCATTTGGAATTTGTACTCAAATCACCAGGAGGGCTGGCATAACGCAAACGGAAATTACGAGCAGGCGGCTTATTATTTTCAAAGCACCGCATATCGCCTTATGAATTTTTTTGCCCTGATCCGGCTTATTGAACGTGAATCAATTCTTTTGGATGCTCGAATCGCAACGAAAAAAGATTTCGCATTCTTAAACTATGCCGCCGCCTTCCACTGGGTTATGACAGACGTAGAGCTCTTTAAGGGCCTCAATTTTGATAAGAGCAAACAACAAGACCATTTCTTTTCCGATCACTTTCGGCACTACTGCGAGCTATTTCTAAAAAACAACGAAAATCTAAGTTATGAGACTTTCAAATCCGACGCATATCTAGACAAGCAATTCTCTGCGGTTCTAGCCTTTATTGATGGAGTGTCGCCCAGCGAGGAGAGACTACGTTGGAATCGTATTGTTTGCTTGCACCTTCTTTTAATGGCATTCATCAATACATTCGGATACACGCGCCAAAAATCGAAAACAAAGCAATTTCTAACGGCGGCCAAAAATTCAACGAATGTGACTTGCCTCAACAACCTCCTTGCCTGGTTACCGCGCCATGATTTGCACCACGATCAAAACATCAAAGATATCGTCAAAGCAATTGATAGGATCAATAAAGAAGTAGAATTAGGATTACTTAAAAACAACAGCCAAGAGCAGTTAAAGGAAAGTATGGTGGGCGCAGCCCACCATACTGTTTGAAGGTTTTGGTTTTTCTTTCCCCTGTGCGCCGCCGAGTAGCGCAGGCTGGTCAGGGGATGTCGGCGAGGACTGTCTGAGCGCGTAGCGCGAGTTCCGCAGCCGCCTGACCAGT
>MGWR01000026.1 GCA_001801085.1 Gallionellales bacterium GWA2_60_142
CAATAATTTGATTATCGTCCTGATGGATGGTGGTCTGTTCGGTGGTCATGATGGTTCTCTTTGAATTAAATGCCTTGCTTCAGGGAATTAAACGCCTTGTTTCAGGCTGGCCTCGATGAAGACGTCGAGGTCGCCGTCGAGCACCTTCTGCGTGTTGGCGATTTCAACGTTGGTGCGCAGGTCTTTGATGCGCGAATTGTCGAGCACATAGCTGCGGATCTGGTGCCCCCAGCCGACATCGGACTTGGTGTCTTCCAGCTTCTGCTGTTCGGCTTGGCGTTTGCGCAGCTCTTCCTCGTACATGCGTGATTTCAGCATCGACATGGCTTCGGCGCGGTTCTTGTGCTGCGAGCGGTCGTTCTGGCACTGCACCACGATGCCGGTCGGGATGTGGGTGATGCGGATCGCCGAGTCGGTCTTGTTGATGTGCTGGCCTCCCGCGCCGGATGCGCGGTAGGTGTCCACGCGCAGGTCGGCCGGGTTGATGTCGATCTCGATGGAATCGTCCACTTCGGGATAAACGAACAGGCTGGCGAATGAAGTGTGGCGACCGCCCGAGGAGTCGAACGGCGACTTGCGCACGAGGCGGTGTACGCCGGTCTCGGTGCGCAAGAGGCCGTAGGCGTATTCGCCTTCGACTTTCAGCGAGGCGCTGCGGATGCCGGCGACGTCGCCGTCGGTTTCTTCCAGCACCTCGACCTTGAAGCCTTTGCGTTCGCAGTACCTGAGATATTGGCGCAGCAGCATCGAGGCCCAGTCGCAAGCCTCGGTGCCGCCGGCACCGGCCTGGATGTCGATGAAGCAGTTGTTCGGATCGGCCGGGTTGGAGAACATGCGACGAAATTCCAGTTCCGCGACGCGCTTCTCGATGTCCTTAACATCGTCGGCGATGCTGAGCAGGCTGTCCTCGTCGTTTTCCTCGCGCGCCATCTCGAACAGTTCGCCGGAGTCGGCGAGGTTCTGCTGGATCTGCGTCAGGCCGAGCACCACGGCTTCCAGCGACTTGCGCTCGCGGCCTAGTTCTTGGGCGCGCTTGGCGTCCTGCCAGATGGCGGGGTCTTCGGCGAGTTGGCAGACTTCGACTAAACGATCCTGTTTGGTATCGAAGTCAAAGATACCTCCGTAGTTCGGCGCTGCGCAGACTCAAGTCCTGCAACTGGTTGGAGATGGCGTTGAGTTGTTCGGCTTCCATGATGTTGTCGCTTGCTGAAACGGAAAGGGGCGCGATTATAGCGCTGTAGGGCGGGTTAGCGTAGCGTAACCCGCCGATGGTGCGATCAGAGGGCGAGCAAACCGGCCAGCACGCCGAGGCTGATCGCGGCGAAGCCGACGGCGACCTGGCGAGCGAGTCCCCAGCCGCCGATGGCGATGACCATGCCGAACTTGAACACGAGGTTGGACAGGAAGCCGATGGCGATGGCGATGACGGCCTGTTGTTCGCTCAGTTGGCCGAGGTTGAGCAGGCGCAGGCTGGACAGCACGATGGCATCCACATCGGTTAGGCCGGAGGCGAATGCGACGGCGTACAAGCCCTGGCTGCCGGCGACGTCGGCCATCCATGCGGTGAACAGCAGGACGACGACGTACAGCAGGCCGAAGCCGATGGCGGCGTGCAGTTCGGCGGGGTTGGAGGTCTCCGGAATGAAGAGTTCGGTCGCGCGGTCCATCTTGCGCCAGTTGTACAGGGCGACGATCAGTCCGGCGAACAGGCCGCCGGCGAACAGCGGGATCAGCGCGGGCAGGCTGCCGTAGGCCAGCACCGAACTGACCACGAATAATCGCACCAGCACCACCATGCTGGCGATGACAATCACCGACGCGGCGAGGCTTTGCATCGCCTGATTGCTCTTGCCGTGCTTGGAGTAGATCAGCGTGGTGGCGGTGCTGGAGGCGAGCCCGCCGAACACGCCCAGCAGCGGCGCGCCGTAGCGCGTGCCCACCATTTGCAGCGCGGTATAGCCCGTCAGGCTCAAGCCCGAGATCAGCACCACCATCAGCCAGGCCTGGTGCGGGTTGAATGCGTTATAGGGGCCGTAGTTCTGGTTCGGCAGGATGGGCAGGATGATGAAGGTCAGCACCGAAAATTGCAGCACGGCGACCAGATCGCGGCGTTGCAGTCGTTGCGAGATTCCGCGCAACTCAGGTTTGAAATAGAGCAGGGCGGTGATGCCTATCGCGATCATCACGGCGAGTTTGGCGAGACCGAACCAGATCATCGCGCCCAATCCGTAGCACAGCAGCAACGCGATCACCGTGGTGGTGCCGGGGTCGTTCTCTTCCGTAGGCGAATTGATATAGGCGGCGACGATCATGCCGGCGACCGCGATCAAACCGGCGACCAGCATCCACGGTGTGCCCAATTTGTCGGACAGCAGCGCGGCCAGTGTGCCGAACACCGCGACCAGCGCGAAGGTGCGCAGCCCGGCCTTGGCCGACGGATTGCGCTCGCGCTCCAGCCCGATCAGCAGGCCGATGGCGAGGCTGGTGAGGAACTGCGGCAGCGCTTCCACGCCGTTACCTTGTATCAGAGCGAAGTCCATCATTTCTCCTGTCTCCAATAGCTAATCGGAGAAATTCGTCGGGCAGCTTAATGGTGCAGTGTTCTTGTGGGAGCGGCTTCAGCCGCGATATTCGCAGCATCAAAGATAACGTAGCAATCGCGACTGAAGTCGCTCCTACAAATGCACCATTACTCTTCCTGCCAGTGCCGCACAATCAGTTGCAAACTCTGTTTTTCATTGTATTCGTTGACATCCAGGCTGTACACGAGGCGCACCCGATCCGGCAGCGGGTCAGCCTGGTTGAACAGGATCGCGTCGACGATACGCCCCTGTTTCTCCAGCCTCAGTTTGAGATGTTTCTCGCCGACCACTCTTTGGTTCGCGACCGCGAATTCGTCGTCGAACTGTGGCGCGGGGAAGCCTTGCCCCCAGACTTGCTGATCCAGCAAGCGGGCGATCTCCAGCGTCATGTCTGCATGCTCCAGCGCGCCGTCGGTCTCGATACGGCGGATCAGGTCGTTCTCGTCGAGTAATTCACCGGCAACCTGTTCGAAGGCGGACACGAATGCGGGGAAGTCGGCCTCAGCGATGCTCAATCCTGCCGCCGCGGCGTGGCCGCCGAATTTCTTGATGAGCGCAGGGTGTCTTTTGCTGACTAAATCCAGCGCGTCGCGCAGGTGCAGGCCGGGGATGGAGCGGCCCGAACCCTTGATCTCGCCGTTGTTGGCGCGGGCGAAGGCGATGGTCGGGCGGTGGAACTTGTCCTTGAGGCGCGAGGCGAGGATGCCGATCACGCCTTGATGCCAGCCCTCGTCGAACAGCGTCAACGTGTAGCCTTCCTGCGGATCGATGTTTTCCAGGGTTGCCAGCGCGCTGCCCTGCATGTCGGCCTCGATGCTGCGGCGCTCGCGGTTCAGCGCGTCGAGCTCTTTCGCAATCTGTTCCGCCTCGGCTACGTCGTCGGTCAGCAGGCAGGCGATGCCCAGGCTCATGTCGTCAAGACGCCCCGCCGCATTCAGGCGCGGGCCGACGGCGAAGCCGAGGTCGAGGCTGGAGGTCTTGGCCGGTTCGCGTTTGGCGATGCGCAGCAGCGCGTTGATGCCGGCGCAGGCGCGACCGGCGCGGATGCGCTGCAATCCTTGCTGCACGAGGATGCGGTTGTTCTGGTCCAGCTTCACTACGTCGGCGACCGTGCCCAGCGCGACGAGGTCGAGCAGGTTGGCTAAATTCGGCCCTCCCGATTGGGCGGACTCCCCCCTTTGCAAAAGGGGGGCTGGGGGGGATTTCTCGAACGCGCCGCGCTGGCGCAGTTCGGCGCGCAGCGCCAGCAGCACGTAGAACATCACGCCGACGCCCGCCAGGTTCTTGCTGGGAAAGTCGCAGCCGGGCTGGTTCGGGTTGACGATGCAGGCAGCACTCGGCAGTTGGTCGCCGGGCAGGTGGTGGTCGGTGACCAGCACCTGCATGCCCAGCCGGTTCGCCTCGGCGACGCCGTCTACGCTGGCGATGCCGTTGTCCACGGTCAGCAGGATATCCGGTTTCAGTTCGGCAGCGAGGCGGACAATCTCCGGTGTCAGGCCGTAGCCGTATTCGAAACGGTTCGGCACGATGAATTCGATGCGTGCGCCCAGGCTGCGCAGGCCGCGCACGGCCACCGTGCAGGCGGTCGCGCCGTCGGCGTCGTAGTCGGCGATGACCAGCAGCCGCTTCTGCGCGGCGATGGCGTCGGCCAGCAGGCGCGCCATCTCGCGGATTCCCTTCATCCGGTCGAACGGCAGCAGCGCGGCGAAAGTGGTGTCCATCTGGCTACCGTCGCTGATCCCGCGTGCGGCGAAGATGCGTGCCAGTGCTTGCGGATAGCCGCTGGCGATCAGGTTTTGTGTCGCGGACTCGCTGGCTGCGCGCAGGGAGATTGCTGTCATGGTGGGGAATGCCGGTGTTAGATCCCGGAGGAGTGTAGCAAAACCCGGCTATTGGTCTCCTCGTTTTTTTATGGCAATTAAGCTAGAATTGCGCCCACTTTAAAACCAGTCTGGCATGGAAAAATCGTGGCATTGATCGTTCAGAAGTACGGCGGCACCTCGGTCGGCAATCCCGATCGCATCAAAAACGTGGCGCGGCGCGTCGCGAAATTCAAGGCGCAAGGGCATCAGGTTGTGGTGGTTCTCTCCGCGATGAGCGGCGAGACCAATCGCCTGATCGGCCTTGCCCATGAGATTCAGAAACACCCCGATCCGCGCGAGCTGGATGTGATTATCTCCACCGGCGAGCAAGTCACCATCGGCCTGCTGGCGATGGCGCTGAAGGAACTCGGCCTGAAGGCCAAGAGCTATACCGGTGGGCAGGTCAAGATCATGACCGACAGTGCCTTCACCAAGGCGCGCATCGTCAGCATCGACGAGCAGAACATCCGCTCCGATCTGGAGAGCGACCATGTGGTCGTGGTCGCCGGATTCCAGGGCATGGACGAAGATGGCAACATCACCACGCTGGGTCGCGGCGGTTCGGATACGACCGGCGTGGCGATTGCCGCCGCGCTGCGCGCCGACGAATGCCAGATCTACACCGATGTGGACGGCGTTTACACCACCGACCCGCGCGTCGTGCCCGAGGCGCGCCGCCTGAAGACCATCACCTTCGAAGAAATGCTGGAGATGGCCAGCCTCGGCTCCAAGGTGCTGCAGATACGCTCGGTGGAATTCGCCGGCAAATACAAGGTCAAGCTGCGCGTGCTTTCCAGCTTCGCGGAAGAGGGCGAAGGCACGCTGATTACTTTTGAGGATGACGACAAAATGGAACAAGCAATCATTTCCGGAATCGCGTTCAATCGCGACGAAGCCAAGATCACTGTGCTGGGCGTGCCCGACAAGCCCGGCATCGCCTACCAGATCCTGGGGCCGGTCTCCGACGCCAACATCGACGTGGACATGATTATCCAGAACGTCAGCGAAGACGGCACCACCGACTTTTCGTTCACCGTGCATCGCAACGAGTTCGTCAAGGCGATGGACATCCTGAAGAACCAGGTCCAGCCGCATATCGGCGCGCGCGAAGTGGTCGGTGACAGCAAGGCGGCGAAGGTCTCCGTGGTCGGCGTCGGCATGCGTTCGCACGTCGGCATCGCCAGCAAGATGTTCCGCACGCTGGCGGAAGAGGGCATCAACATCCAGATGATTTCCACCTCCGAGATCAAGATTTCCGTGGTCATCGACGAGAAATATCTGGAGTTGGCCGTGCGTGTGCTGCACAAGGCTTTCGATCTAGATCAGGAAGACGCATAACACGCATAATCAGTTTGACCTTTCCGGACGTTTACATTAATATGCGCGGCCTTCGGAGAGGTGGCCGAGTGGTCGAAGGCACGCCCCTGCTAAGGGCGCATACGAGCTTAAACTTGTATCGAGGGTTCGAATCCCTCCTTCTCCGCCAAGGTAACTGCAGTAATGTTTTATAGATGCGCCCGTAGCTCAGCTGGATAGAGTACTTGGCTACGAACCAAGGGGTCAGGAGTTCGAATCTCTTCGGGCGCACCAAATAATTACACGGGTTAGATCAGAAATGATCTAGCCCGTTTTTATCAAGCACCCTGTAATGGGTAAGAAATAAAGTTTTACATGCGCCCGTAGCTCAGCTGGATAGAGTACTTGGCTACGAACCAAGGGGTCAGGAGTTCGAATCTCTTCGGGCGCACCATACAAACAAGGAGTTATGCTAAAAAGCTTGGCTCCTTTTTCTTTTCTGCGCTACCTGTGCGCTACCGGATAAATCAATTCCGGCGTGATTCTCGTGCAATTGATTCCATAGACTGAAAAACTGGCATAAATCCCTCCTATCTTTCAGAATAGGCCAATGGAATCGACAGCGCAGGTATTTAAGGCAGGGTATCGTGAGCCAATCAAACATCACTGACTGGATGAATTATCTGGGCATCGCACGTGCGCTGACCTGGCGTTACGTGATCGCGTTGTCCTTGGTCGCGACACTCTCGACGGCGGCATGGCTCAGTCTGGATCTGGTAATTTCGGAGCAGCAGAGCACGGCGGCAGTGGTCAATGTGAGCGGACGCCAGCGCATGCTCAGCCAGCGAACCGCGCTGTACTCGAATCTGTTGGTGCATGCGCGCAAGACCGAGCGTCCGGGCATACGCGCGAAGCTGAAAGAAGCTGTCGATCTGCTGGACGCTTCGCATCAGGGCCTGACGCATGGCAATGAGAACATGGGGTTGCCCGATACCATGTCCCCCGCAGTACATGCCATGTACTTCGACGGCCCGGCCCCGCTCGACGTGCAAGTCGAAACCTATATCAAAACGGTTCGCGATTTGCTGTTGCAGAACGATGCCGCATTGACGCCGGACAACCCCTTGCTGCAATACATCATCCGGACCGCGCCGACCACGCTGGTCTCCTCGCTCGACCGGATGGTGCGGCAATATCAATTGGAAGGTGAGGCCTCCGTGGCCCGCCTGCAAAAAGCCGAAACGATATTCTGGATCGTCACGCTGTTGTTGCTGATGCTGGAAGCGGCACTGATTTTTCATCCTTTTACGCGGCATGTCAGAAACATCATCGGCAAATTGCAAAGCGTGACCGAAGAACTCCGATTGCAGCAGGAACATCTCGAAGAGTCGGTCAGGCAACGCACGCAGGAACTGGAAAGCAGGAGCAAGGAGCTGGCCGAGAGCGAGGAAAAATTTCGCCGGATCGGCACGTCGGCGCAGGACGCGATCATGATCGTGGGCGCGGATGAAAAGGTAACCTACTGGAACCCCGCTGCCGAGAAGATTTTCGGTTACCCAGCGGACGAAGTCATCGGCAAGAATATGCACACCCTGCTTACGCCCGCGCACTATCTCGATGCGGCGCATAGCGGCTTCGGCCATTTCCGGCATTCCGGCGAAGGGCCTGTCATAGGCAAGACGTTCGAGATCACCGCATTGCGCAAGAGCGGGGAAGTCTTCCCCGTCGAACTGTCGATTTCCGCATTCAAATTGCAGGATAACTGGTACGCGCTGGGTATCATTCGCGACATCACCGAACGCAAGCGTTCCGAAGAAAACCTGCGTATTACCGCCAGCGTGTTCGGAAACAGCCAGGAAGCCATCCTGATCACCGATGCGGACAATAAAATTGTGGACGTTAACCCGGCCTTCGTTCATATCACCGGCTATGACCGAGATGAAGTGCTGGGCCGCGATCCGAAGCTGCTGAATTCGGGACGTCACGACAGCGATTTTTACGCCGCGATGTGGCAAGCGCTGCAAAAGAGTAAAGGCTGGCGCGGAGAAATATGGAACCGCCGTAAGTCTGGCGAAATTTACGCGGAATTGCTCTCGATTTCGGTCATCGGCGACGAGAATGGCAAGGTGCAACGCTACGTCGGCGTGTTCTCGGATATCAGCAATCTCAAGGCCCATGAAGCAGAACTGAACCGCATCGCCCATTACGATGCGCTGACCGACATTCCCAATCGGATGCTGCTGGCCGACCGCATGAAGCAGGCCATCGCGCACACGATGCGCGAACAGCGCATGGTGGCAGTCTGCTATCTCGATCTCGACGGTTTCAAGGGCATCAACGACACCATGGGGCACGATGCGGGCGACCTGGTGTTGATTGAGGTGGCCAAGCGACTCAAGATCACCATACGCGGCGGCGACACCGTCGCCCGTCTGGGCGGAGACGAATTCGTGGTGGTGCTGCTCGATCTGGAGAGAGGCGATGAATGCGTGGCGACGCTTGAGCGTTTGCTTGCGGCGATCTCCGCACCGATGACGATCAAGGACAGCACGCTGTCGCTCAGCACCAGTATCGGCGTCAGCATCTATCCGCTGGACGACGAAGACCCCGACACGCTGCTACGGCATGCCGACCAGGCCATGTATCTGGCCAAACAACTCGGCAAGAACCGTTTCCATATTTACGATCCCGCACTGGACATGCACACCCGCAACCAGAACGAATTCCTGAACAATATCCGCTACGGACTGGACCACGAACAGTTCGAGCTGCACTACCAGCCTAAAATCGACTTGCGCACCAAACGACTGGTCGGCGCCGAGGCACTGATCCGCTGGAGGCACCCCGAACGCGGACTGCTTTTCCCGGTAGAGTTCCTGCACCCCGTCGAGAACACCGAACTCGACATCGAGATCGGCGACTGGGTGATCACCACCGCGCTTGCCCAGATTGCCCACTGGCGTCGCACCGGTCTGGACATCGAGGTCAGCATCAACATTTCCGCCCATCATCTGGAGTCCCGCGGTTTCGCGGAAAAGCTGCGACAGCAGTTGGCGCATTACCCCGACCTGCCGCCGGGCAGGTTGCAAATCGAAGTGCTGGAGACGGTCGCGCTCAAGGACATTGCCATCGTGCGCGACGTCATCGAAGCATGCTGCAAATTCGGAGTGAGGTTCGCGCTGGACGATTTCGGCACCGGCTACTCCTCGCTCACCTATCTCAGCAATTTGCCGGTGGACGTGCTCAAGATAGACCAATCCTTCGTGCGCGACATGCTGGAAGACAAGGGCGACATGGCCATAGTTCAGGGCATTATCGCCCTAGCGACAGCCTTCGACCGACAGACCGTCGCCGAAGGCATCGAAACCGAGGCGCATTACCGCGCCTTGCTCGACATGGGCTGCGAGATAGGCCAGGGATACGGCATCGCCCGCCCGATGCCGGCGGACGAATTGGCCCGCTGGCGGGCCGAATGACACCGGTCTCTGGTAGAATGAGACCCTCCTGAAACAGAAAATCGCACTTCATCCGCATTCTGGTTGTAGCGCCAAGAAGGAACGCTTGTGAACACCCCCGCATCATTGCGCCAGACCCTGGACCGCCTCGGCACCCTGCCTCCCATTCCGCTTATCGCGCAAAAGATCCTGTCGCTGAAAATCAACACCGACGAGGGCGAGCGGGTATTGCTTGCGTTGATCGAAAAAGATCCTCCCATTCTGACCAAGGTCGTCGGCTTGGCCAATTCGCCGTTGTTCGGCACCGGCCGCAAGATACTGAGTTTGCACGAGGCGGCGGCGATACTCGGCAGCAGGCGCATCAAGATGGTTGCCCTGAGTTTCGCGATGATGTCTTCCGTGCTCAGGAAGCCGGCCGGACGGCTAGACATCCAGGGCTTGTGGCAGCACAGCTTGTGCGTCGCCATGGCCATGGACACGCTGGCCCGCCTGATGCCGAAAGATCGCCGCCCCTCGGACGATGAGATATATCTCGCCGGATTGCTGCACGACATTGGCTTTCTGGTGCTGGATTACATCGATCCCCCGCTCAGCGATGCATTCCATGCACGCCTGTCCGCCAAACCGGGGCAGACAGTGGAAGAACTGGAAGCCGAGATGCTGGAGACCAGTCACGGCGAACTGGGTGCCGAACTCGGGCGTCACTGGAATCTGCCGGAATCCATCATCGCCGTGCTCAATTACCACCATAGCCCCGGCGACGAAAGGGCTGCGGCGGGACAGCCGCTTGTCACCATGGTCAACGTGGCGGAAAAGCTGCTGCCCACCTTCGGCATCGACGAACCGGTGCCTGTAGATATTTCCGACGACGAGTGGCAATCCCTGGGCATTGATCCGTCCAGAGCGGACGAGATCAAGATCAGGGTTCAGGAACACATCGGGGATGTGATTGCCGCAATCAATACTGCCTGAGCGGACATTTCCTGCCGTTGCTCCGGCAGTATGCGGAATGGTGGATATTCAGCCGATCGGAGTGAAGCGCGGTACGGCTTTCCCTCGCCCTTGTAGTGCCGATATTTCATTGTCGTTTACCTTTGTAAGCGCCGATTAAGTCCTCCGTTCGTGGTGAGCCTGTCGAACCATGAATGGAGGACTTAATCAACTCAACAGGTTAAATGAGATGCCCTTCGACAAACCTGTCCTGAGGGCGAACGGACTTACTTCGGCATTTTCCTTTGTTTGTATGCCCTGATCCAGAATGCGATACGTGGCCATTGTAGTTCGTGTTGCCGCACGGCAACCAGCTACATGCCACTGTCATCGGGCTGCATCGGCGTTCATGCTTGCTTTCTTTGAGGCGGTGAGTCCGGGTGGTAAGCTGCCATTTTGATACTTGAGGTTTGAAGAGTGAACGCGTTTGCCATTCTTGTCCTGCTCATTCTGATCTGTGGATTTTTTGCCTTGGCCGAAATGGCGCTGGCTTCGTCGCGGCGTTCGCGCCTGCAACTGCTTGCGGATGCGGGGAGCCCATCGGCGGCACAGGCGCTGCGCATCAAGGCGATGCCGTCGCGCTTCATCGCCGCCACGCAAACCGGGCTGACGGCCGCGAGCCTGCTGGCGGGCATCTTCGGCGAGAATGCCCTGGCCGGTCACATCGAGAATTTTATTGTGGAGTCGTTGCCGTTGCTGAGCGCCGTTCGTTCCGAGGTGGCGATCACGACGACAGTGGTGGTGGTGACCGCATTCGCCATCGTCTTCGGCGAGATCGTGCCAAAGCGCATCGCGCTGGCCTACCCGGAGCGGGTGGCCAGTCTGGTCGCGCCGTTCATGGGCATATTCATTCGCGTGCTGTCTCCCGCGATCCGCCTGCTGTCGTGGTCGGCGGACATGACGCTCAGGCTTTTGCCATTCCGCTCCGCGCCCGACGTGACGAGTATCGAGGACATCCTGGCCGCCGTCGACGAGGGGACGCGCTCCGGTGCCATCGCCCCGGAAGAAAGTCATCTCCTGGGCAATATCTTCCTGCTCGAAGACCGCCATGTCGCCGCGGTGATGACGCCGCTCAAGGATGTGGCCTTCATCGATCTCAACCGTTCCCACAACGAGAATCTGCATGTGCTGCGGGAGTCGCCGCACGGGCGCTATCCTATCTGCAAGGGCAGCATGCAGCAGGTGATCGGCCTGGCCGAAAGCCGCGCGCTGCTGAGTGCGGCGCTGGCCGGGGAGCTGAGTTTCGACCAGCTGCCGATGACGCCGCCGCTGTATGTGCCGGCGTCGCTGACGCTGATGGAGTTGCTGAAACTGTTCCGGGAACACAGCGCCGACTTCGCGCTGGTGGTGAACGAGTTCGGCGGCACCGAGGGGATCGTCACCATCAGCGACCTGTTCCAGACCATGGCCGGTAACATGATGCCGGGCGCGGACGATCCGGCCATGGCGCTTGCGGTTCGGCGCGAGGACGGCTCATGGCTGCTGGATGGCCTGCTGCCTATCGATGAATTGGTGGAAAAGCTCGGGCTGGGAATCGGCGACGACCCGCAGGGGCTGTACCATACCGTCGGTGGATTCGTGGTAGCTCACATGGGTAAAATCCCGAAGCGCGCCGAGAAGTTCCGTTATGGCGATTGGGAGTTCGAAGTGGTCGATATGGATCATAATCGGGTCGATGAGGTTCTTGCCACGCGCCTCGTATTATGAGAATAACCCTCCCGATTTCTGCTTGTGCCGGGTTTGTCGGCGAATTTAATCCTGTTGTCACGAACACGTAGCATTCTCTGCCAGTTAAACCAATGTAAAGGAGCGCGATTTTGAACACCCCAATCACTCCGTTGTCGCCCGATGATGTCAAACGAATCGACGCTTACTGGCGCGCCTGCAACTACCTCGCTGCCGGGATGATCTATCTGCGCGACAACCCGCTGCTGAAAGAGCCGCTCAAACTCGAACACATCAAGAGCCGTTTGCTCGGCCACTGGGGCGCGAGTCCCGGCCTGGCGTTCACCTATATCCACATGAATCGTCTGATCGTCAAATACGATCTGGATGCGATCTTCATGGCCGGCCCCGGCCACGGCGCGCCCGGCGTGCTGGCCCCGGTGTATCTGGAAGGCCGCTACAGCGAGGTGTACCCGAACAAGGGCGAGAACGTCGAGGGCATGCGATCATTCTTCAAGGAATTCTCCTTCCCCGGCGGCATCGGCAGCCATTGCACGCCTGAGACTCCGGGTTCCATCCACGAAGGCGGCGAACTCGGCTATAGCGTGTCGCACGCGTTCGGCGCGGCTTACGATAATCCCGATCTCATCGTGACCGTGATGGTGGGCGACGGCGAATCCGAGACTGCACCGCTGGCGACGTCGTGGCACTCCAACAAATTCCTGAATCCGATACGCGACGGCGCGGTGCTGCCTGTGCTGCACCTGAACGGCTACAAGATAAACAACCCGACCATCCTGTCGCGCATCTCGCACGAAGAGCTGGAGAACCTGTTCAAGGGCTACGGCTGGACGCCGTATTTCGTCGAGGGCAGCGATCCCGAGACCATGCATCAAACGATGGCCGCGACGATGGAGGCCTGTGTGCTGGAGATCCGCCGCATCCAGGCAGAGGCGCGAAACAGCGGCAAGCCGATCCGCCCGCGCTGGCCGATGATCGTGCTGCGTTCGCCCAAGGGCTGGACCGGGCCGAAGGAAGTGGACGGCAAGAAGGTGGAAGGTTTCTGGCGCGCACACCAGGTGCCTATCGGCGACGTAAAGACGCCGGAACATTTTGCCAAGCTGGAAGAGTGGCTGAAGAGTTACAAGACGGAAGAACTGTTCGATGAAAACGGCACGCTGCTGCCGGAACTGAAAGCCATGGCCCCCAAAGGCAATCGCCGCATGAGCGCGAACCACCACGCCAACGGCGGCCTGCTGCGCAAAGCGCTGCATATGCCGAGCAGCAAGG
>MGWR01000027.1 GCA_001801085.1 Gallionellales bacterium GWA2_60_142
CATAGCCACAATTCCTAAAAATTCAATAAGTAAACCTCGAAGGGCGCGCATTCTATGTCAGCCATCCCGCCCCTGTCAAACGAAAGTTATCCTGATCGCAGAATAGCCGCAGGGACAGCACTACAGGGCGGCTCGCCGGCTCAATAGCCCGTCCAGCCAGACCTTCCAGCGCGCATATTTTTCGGACAGCTTCGAAGGGGCGCGGATTATAGCGATCTTCTCGACACCGTGCTCGACAACCGAAGGCATCCCCGCCGCGAGCCTCGCCGCACCGACCAGCCCGGCTTCGGCCTGCGGCAACAGATAGACGTCCGCAAATGGCGCGCACCGGGCGATACCCTGCTGCAAACATTCCAGATTGGACAGCCCGCCGGACAGATAGACGCGCTCGACGCCGAATTCGCGATGCATATCTTCCAACATGCGCGCCACCCGGAAGACGATCCCTTCCAGCAACAGCGCAGCGATACGTTGCGGCGGCAAGCCTTCGACCGATGCCGAAAAAATCAGCCCGATATCCTTGCGGAAGTACGGCGCACCTAGTCCGCTCGGCTCGGCGAGGCAGAAGATGCCATCGCGCGCCAGTTCCTCCGCGCGGCAATCGGCCTCCGGGTAAGGCGTCAGCGCAGCGGCAATGGAATTGAGCGTACCCTCGCAGGCAAAATGCGCCTGTCCATCGCCGTCCTGCCAGAGCAGCGTCAGCAGATAACCTTCCGGAGTTGCATGCCCATCCGGGAGATGGCGGATCACGAAGCCGCCCGTCCCGAGATTGACCAGCGCATCCGACGATCCGATTGCGATGCTCGCAACCAGTGCGGCCGATTGGTCGGCAACGCTCGCCATTAATGTCAATCCATTATTCAGCGGCAACGCCCATCCGGCAGAGGCACATATCTCCGGCAGCGCCTCGCGTGGAATGCCGAACAATTCGCACAATCGCGGCGACCATTGCCGCTGATGGACATCCATCAGCAAGGTGCGCGCCGCCATCGACGCATCGGTCCGATAATGCGCGCCATCGGTCCAGCGCCAGATCAAAAAAGTGTCCAGCGTTCCCAGCAGCCAGTCGCCGCTCGCCAGATGTTCGCGCCACGCAGGTTGTTCCTGCAGCAGCACGCGCAGCTTGGGAGCGAAGTAATAGGGTGTAATCGGCAATCCGGCGAGCGCGCGTATCTCGCTTACCTCACCGCGCAACGCCTCGCAACTTGCCGCACCGCGACCGTCCTGCCACGAGATCAGCGGCGTGACCGGCCGACCGGTGGCGCGCTCCCATATAAGAAAAGAAGAGCGCTGGCAGCACAGCCCAAGCGGAGGGCGCGTATCCGTCTGCGCCAAGCCCGCCATCTGAACAAGACATTCGGCCAGCACCTCATCGGCCGCGTGTGCATAGGCCAGCGCGTCGCTCTCGTAGCGCCCGTCGTCGGCATCCACTTTGGGCGCAGGTCGCGCGACGATGCCATGCAGTTCGCCATCCGCCGACAGCAAGCCAGCCTTGATCGTAGTCGTGCCGAGATCGAGTGCGACAGCTGCGGTCACAGCCAGCACGCCACGACCTCTTGTGCGATCCGCTCCCCGTCCCAGCCCAGCACGGGTGCGACCAGCACGGCGAGGCGGCGCAATTCGTCTTCGTCGAGACGCGCCAGGATCAGCAGCGGCATCCGGCGACGCAACAGGTCGGACAGATGCACCACCATTTCGTCGGTCGCGCAGAACAGCAGATCAGCCAGGACCAGCGGCAGATCGGGAACGATGCGCTGCGCCAGCTCCGGCCTCTTCTCGATCAGGCGGAATACCTGCCCGCTGCGCCGCCCATGCCTGCGCAACAGCCACATCGCACTCTCTGCGTCGATACCCAGACGCCGCGCAGTGCTGCGCACGACCTCGTCCTGCGCCGGCTTCCAGGGCAAATCGCGCTCCCCGGTCGTGCAACTGGCTTCGACGCCGAGCGTCCGTGACACCTCATCGACGATGCTGCATGCATCCTCACGCGCCGAGGTGAGCTTGCCGCCAACCGAGCAATGCAGGCTGTTGCCCAGCGTCTTCAGCTCCCAATCGCGACTAGCTGCAGAGGGCGACGCATCGTCGCTGCGTTTCATCACGCGCAGCCCGGCATAGCTGCCGATCACATCCTTCCTGCACCAGGCGGTCTTCAGATAACGGCTCGCCGCATCGAGCAGATATTCCACGTCGGCATTCTCGACGCTCACATGATCGAGGTCGCCGCGATAATCGGTATCGGTCGTGCCGAGCAGTGTGCGTCCATACCACGGGATCACGAAGAACACGCGCCCGTCCGACTTTGCGGTCAGCAGCAGCGCCTCGCCAGTCCCCAGCCCCGGCATCACCAGATGCACGCCCTTGGTCAGCCGGCACCATGCGCGTCCCGCATCGTCTGCGGCCAACCACTGCCCGGAAGTAGCAACGCATTGCCGCGCACGCACCTGCACCGAGGCATTGCCCACCTCGTCGCGCACCGTCGCGCCGCACACCTGCCCATCCTCTTCGTTCCACTCGACCAGCTTCGCATAGCTCACGCACACCGCGCCGTGCGCGATCGCGCCCGCGACCACCTCCAGCACCAGCCGCGCATCGTCGGTCTGCGCATCGCCATAGGTGAAGCCGCCCTTCAGATTCGCCTCGTCCAGCCAGGGAAAGTGTTCGGCGAAATGCGCGCGGTCGAGACGGAGATGCCGCATCTGCTCGTCCTGCATGCCAGCGAGCATGTCGTACAGCATCAAGCCGGCCTCCAGCTTCAGCATGCCGTTGCGGCTGTCGGCATACACCGGCACGCCGAAGCGCAACGGCCACACCCGGTGCGGCGCGATGCGCAACAAATGTTCCCGCTCCGCGAGCGCCTTCTTCACCAGCTTGAAATCGTAAGTCTCCAGATAGCGCAGCCCGCCGTGTATCAGCTTGCTCGACGCGGAAGAAGTCGCACCGGCCCAGTCGCCCTGCTCCACCAGCGCGACTTTCAGCCCGCGCTGCGCCGCGTCGTAGGCCGTCCACGCACCATAGATGCCGCCGCCGCAGACCAGCAGGTCGAAGTGGGTGTCGGCGAGAGAGGGGAAGGAGCGGTTCATTTAGCGTTAATGATCAAAATATCTGCACAGCTAGTATCTCCCCAGCTCTTGTTGAAATAAATGCCGGACGTTTCTGAAGGCTAGATCGAACTGCGTCTCCATCTTCAACCTCCATCGTTGAGATATGCGAAATGGAACGCAATCCTACAGGTGCGCGCCTTGCGGCAAATGATGGCCAATCACGGTCATTGCCATGATGTCGAATATCGCACCATCTTCGTAATACTTTGGATCACCCAATTCTTCATCTAGTCCGCGTACGCTATATGCATCCTGAATCATTCGGTTAACGCGTTCCTTGAAAACATAATTCAAATAAACACCATCATCATGGTGCGCAATCACCGTTGATTTAATACCCTCGTCGGCGATTTTCTCTTCGGTCACTTCCTTGATGTAGAGTGCTTCATCATCGCTGATCTCATGCGCCTCTCTGATTTCACTGATCATGTCCTGAACGGAGACTTTCATGAGCGGCACTCCGCCGCTCTTTCGAGCTTTACCACCCGGCGACTTGCGACTCCCCACTAGCGTTACCTCCCCCTGATCCAGCACGGCAGCCTTGACGACAGTCGTGGCGCGCACCATTTTCATCATGTCCGAAACCGTGCCAGCCTTGACGAGTTGCGGACCTATGCAATCGGCAAAATCGGCGAACTCTCTGATGAAATAGTCGTAGGAAAAGAAGCAACTCAAGAATTGGAAGCTTTTAACAAACCTTGCCAGCAAGTGCACATAGCCTCTGCGCAACTCGTGATCCGCTATTGATCCTTGGAACCGCAACCGCAACTCATGCACTTTCGTCTGTATCCGGGCATCATTTTTGGATGTTAGAAGCAACACCAATTCCTGCGCATCCTCCTGAGTAAATACGTCCGCCGCCAGAATTTCACGGTACAGCGTTTCGCACTGCAGCCCATCCGGTTCGCCCGGCTCATAAGGCGAGCCTTTACGGTATTTGGTAAAGGCCCTCATGATGGCTTGGGCGTTGTTGGTGAAGTCCACCACGACCACCGTATCCTTGCCATCATGACAACGATTCAGGCGTGAAACCGTTTGAACTGCATTTCTGTCTACCACCGCCTTGTCTAGGAACATGCCCGCAAGTAACGGCTGGTCAAAACCGGTCTGGAACTTGTTGGCCACGATCATCAAACGGTAGTCTTCACGCTCAAATCGATCCTCTATTAGCTCTCCCGCATCCAGCTCATTGATGGCATGTTCGCTGATTGCCTCGTTGGTTTCGGGGTGAGTAAAGTCTGAAAAGGCGTACAAAGCCTTGTAACCAGCGCCGCGCTCCCTGAGCTTTTCTTTCAGTATCTGGAAGTAACGCAACCCGGCCAAACGCGATGTCGCAACGATCATCGCCTTGGCTCGTCCGCCGATCAGCGGTTTGACCTGCTCGTCGAAAATGCGCAGCATCACTTCGGCCTTGTACTGGATCAGCTCATCATCCTGAAAAGCGACATTGCGCAGCGCCTTGGCCAGAGTGGCTTTGGGAAACTCCTTATCAGGCATGGCAAGGGGGCAGTGCAGGTTATACAGCGTCCTGTAGGAAAGAATGCTGGACGCCACATCCACGATATAACCTTCCTCGATGGCCTCGGCTTCTGTGTAGGTGTCGAACGCTGCGCCAAACAACGTCACCGTGGCCGGAGCCGGTGTGGCGGTAAAAGCAACGAATAACTGATTGTTGTCATGCTCGCGAATAATTCTAGCGATTTCTTCCTCGTCGTCTCCTTCCCCCTTGGCATCTTCTGCATCCGGCTCATCAGAGTTGCGGAAGGGCAATCGTATGGCTGCCCCCAACTGCCCCTCCTGCGAACGGTGTGCCTCATCGATCAGAAAAGCGACACGCCGAGTTTTCAATTCCGGATCGTGCTCAATCTGCTCCAATATCCAGGCAAACTTCTGCTGGGTGGTAACAATGATAGAAGTGCGCTGCTTGAGAAAACGCGCCAAGTCACCGGACGATTTCGCCAATCCGACAACATCCTTCAAATGCGCAAACTTCTCGATGTCGTCGCGAATATTCTTATCCAGGGATTTGCGGTCCGTCAGAATGACCACCATATCCACCAGCTTTTCATTGGTGCCGGGCTTGTACAGACTGTGCAAACGGTCAGCCAGCCAGCAGATGGAAAGCGTCTTGCCGCTCCCCGCTGAATGATTGATGAGAAACTTGCGGCCTATGTTGCCGGTTGAGGCTAAATGCTCCAGCGCAGCATCCGCAACCTTACGTACCATGCGGCTCTGATGGTAACGAGGGAATAGCGAAAATGCCGGATGTTCCGGCTGTTCGACCGTAGCATCACGCTTGGGCACATGGATAAGGAAGAACGACAACGCCTCCAGCAGACGTTCTTTAGACAGCACCTCCCGATAAAGAAACTCAACCGGATACTCGCCCTCGTTGATGGGCTGGTTGCTCAGGCCGGTATTGAACCAGCGGAAGTTCTGCACCCGGCGCGGATCGGTCGCCACCATCACGTCGGAGGTATCGGCAGCGATATAGAGGAACGGCAACTGGAATATCCGCTGCGCATGGTCGCGCTGGGCAAATTGCTCCACCGCGTTATGTACGTTCCATCCCTGCGATCCGGCCTCGTGCTTCAGTTCCAGCGCAGCTATCGGCAAACCGTTGAGGAACAGCACCAGATCAACTTTCTCATGCTTGTCGCCGAAATAGAAATGTGGTCGAAAAGTGATGCGGTTGCGGTCGTAAAACCGGCCGGCCTCGCTCTGCTCCGAACGCGGCTTGGGATAGAACAATCTGAAAACCACACCGCGCACCTTGAGACCGTGGCGGATAATGAGCCACAGCGGCGAGCGCTTCAGTTCATCCTTAAGGGCGCGAAACACTTCGTCGCGCGCATCGGTGCCGTAATCCTCGGCCAGCTTCCTGATGGTTTCTGATTGTGTGTCGGCAAGGAATGTCCAGAGGTGGTCTTCCTCGCCACTTTGTTGCGAGAAGAGCCGCAGCAGCTCTTCATAGATGTAGCCCATCTCCAGACCGGAAAGCCTGCCCGGCCCCAGCTCCATATCCTTATACTGATTCAGAATCGGTGCGAGCCGGTTGTTTTTCACCATCGTGCCGATGGTGGCGCGGTAGTTGAAATGCTCGATGATGTCGTCAACGTTTTTTGAGAAACCGTTGATGTAGGCGCGAAAATTTTCTTCCAGTAGCGTGTGGTCTTCCTCATAGACCTTGCGTAACGTCCATGTAGTCTTGTTCGAGAACGGCGATTGCTTGGGATTGAGTTCAATATCTTTGACCCGCTTGGTAACTTCTTTCTCGGTAAGCTTGGGGTGTTTTGACAAAATCTCGATGCGCCTTACCTCGCGCCATGAAAGCAGCACGCACTCCAACCGCCGGATAACGATGATGGGAAGAATAACCGCCTGATACTCGTAAGCCTTGAATTTGCCGCGCAACCGCTCGGCGGATTTCCAGATTTCGTTGGTGAGATTGTCGAGTTTTGGTTTGTTAAGCGAAAGAGCCATGTGTTTATTTATGGTTATACAGATCAAATGTAGGAATTATTTCTTTCAACGGCGCAAAACCAATGGAGTGTTTTGTTCGAGCGGGATGCTTCACTTATCACATCCTTTGCTTTTCGCCCGCAGCTCGATTTCTTCCAGCGCCTGCAGGTCTTCGTCATCTGCCGCAATCGCCTCCGCATTGCGGCGGTGGGCGTCGAAGGTTTCATAGCGTTCTTGGGCGATGCTCTTCATCTGTTCGCTGCTGACGCTGCCCGCATTTCGCAGCACAGGACGTTCGTTGAATTCCAGCAGACGATCAACGTTTTGCCGCCAGTAATCCAGCGTGAGTTGCTTGCGTTCTTTCGCGCGCAGTTCGGCTTGTTCCAGAAAGATGACGACCAGCCGGTTGAGCGTATCCACTTCGTCGGCGCTGAGGTAGTTCTTGGCGACGATGACATCGTGTTTGCGCACGCGCGAGCCGCTCCAGGTCATTAACGCCATGTTGGGGGCGGTGGGATCGGCACGGGATACCACCAGTTCGGCGGCGGTCTGTTGCGTGACGGCGTAAAGCAGCTTGTTCTGCACTTCGGCGAAGAACAGTTGGGCGGCGCTGTCGTCTGCACGGTAATCGGCGCTCAGGGCGAACAGGTCGCGCACCTTCTGGTAGAAGCGCTTTTCCGAGGCGCGGATTTCGCGGATGCGCGCCAGCAGTTCGTCGAAGTAGTCCCAACCGCCGGGGTTCTTCAGGCGTTCGTCGTCCATGACGAAGCCTTTGACGAGGAACTCGCCGAGGTGGGCTGTGGCCCATTGACGGAACTGGGTGCCGCGCGAGCCTTTAACCCGGTAACCCACGGCCAGGATCATTTCCAGTCGGTAGAGCCGGGTGCGATAACGCTTGCCGTCGGTGGCAGTTGTCAAGGATTCCTTGACAACTGAATGCTCGACCAACTCCCCTTCTTTCAAGATGTTGGCCGCATGCAGGCTGACATTCTGCTTGGTGGTGGCGAACAGTTCGGCGATCTCTCCCTGGGTGAGCCAGACGCTGCCGTCCCCGGCGCGCAAGCGCACTTCAGCCTTGCCGTCGTCGGTCCGGTAGAGAATCAGTTCGCTCATGCTTGCCACCCTGTTATTCGAGCCCGAATACTACCCACCAACCCTGCTAGCGCCAACCGGAAAAAATATATAGGCCTGCCCAAAATAAAACAGGAAAGCGAAGTCCGTCCTTCGCCATTTCGGCGTCGTATTTCGCTTGCAGGCGCAGCCTGCAGGCAATGGGGCGATTGTTCAACGCGGGTTTCGGCTTCGTTCATGGTCGGATCGCTACGTCCGCAAATTGAATTCCGGCAACTGCATGGCATCGGGTGGCGAAACGATGCGGACTCCGGAAGCCATCAAAGTTTCTGACAACACCAGCAAATCCTTGTCGCCCGTTACCAGCCAATCCGCATTGGATGCCAGCGCGGCATGAATGAATTTGTCGTCATCCGCATCGCGGCAAAAGGCCTGCTTCGCTATCTGCGGAGAAACATCGATCCAGAGCGCAGCCGTATCGGTTTCATGCAATAGCCGCCTCCGGTCTTCTATCGAGACGTAGCGGTCGAACTTGGGCAACCACAGACGCTGTTTGAGTTCCGCAAAAGTTTCCGGCGTAAGCACCGGACGCCCCTGCCTCACCACTTGGCGGATCAATTGGGCTGGCGCACCGGATCTGGTCAGCATGCCGCTGATCCAGACATTGGTGTCGATAACGACCACAGGCCCGCGCGGACTCATACGCGATCAGCTTTCGTCCGCCAGCAACTGTTCCAGTTTCTCGGGAGTCAGCCCGGCTTTCTCTGCGGCGGCAGCAGTTTCATCCAGTGTCTTCAACAAGCGATCCGCATAAAAAGCCCGCATCGCCTCATAATCTTCCGCGCTCACCATCACCCCCACCACCCGGTCGTGACGCATCACCCGCACCGGCTCGCGCTGCACTTTGTCGAGAAACTCTCCGAAACGGGTCTTTGCTTCGTTTGCTGTGTAGGTTTGCATGGCCCCCCTCCTTTACCCATCAATAAGATAGACACAATTTAATCGAATCGTTCGATTCGGTCAAATCGCGCGATTCTTTCCAATGGTCAGCCCGCCCTGAGATTCGAGGGGCAGCTTTACGCAAATTTCCGCTCCATTCGTTCCCGCAGCGCCAGCGCCTTCTGCGGCACATCGCTGATCACGATGTCCACCCCCAGCGCCAGCGCGCGATCTATCTCTTCGTCGCTGTTGCAGGTATAGACCGCGATGCACTTGCCGCGCTCGCGCACCGCGCCGACCATCGCTTCGTCCAGCGTGCCTATATGCACGCACAGGCCATGCAGAAAAGGCTGCGCGTCCAGCACGCTGCGCGCGTAGGCCGCGTCGTGTTCCGCTTCGAGGTTGTACACCAGCGGGAAATCAGGCCGGATGCGGTGCGCAAAGATCAGGCTATCGAGGTTGAACGAGGATGCCAGCACCTGATCGCCGTTCGCCGCGCCGACCAGTTCCAGCGTCTGCCTGACCTTGGCCTCGTGTCGCTCGACCGATTCCCAGTCGCGATTCTTGATCTCCAGCAACAGGCGGCAGCGCGTGCGGTACGCATCGAGGAATTCGCGCAGGCTCATCACGCCTTCGGGTTTCTCCGTCTGTGCGAAGTGCGCGACAAAATCCATCGCCCGCAGTTCGGCATGATCGAAGTCGTCAATACGTTTGTCCTTCATACCGAGCTTGTCGAGGAAGCGGTCGTGCCACAGCACCGCGACGCCGTCGCGCGTGAGCTGGATGTCGGTCTCGATGCCGTCGATGGGGTACGCGAGCGCTCGGTCGAATGCGGTACGCGTATTCTCCGCCGCCTCGCGGTTCGCGCCGCGATGGGCGAATACATGGGTTGTTCTGGAGCGAGTCATATCGAGCATCTTTATTTCGGGTGCGCACACCTTAGCAGGAATGCCAGCGACCGCAATATCCGGCGCCGCACTATCGCCGTAGAATGCAAGGCAACCTTTATATCCGTCATTCGCGATGACAGAAATCAATCCCTCTACTGTCCGGGCCTATCGGGAAACGGACTATTGCGTGGACGCACCGGAGCCGTTCGTGTTGCGGGTTGGTGTCGCCAGTGCGTCGCTGGCGCAACTCTATCGAAGACATGACATGAACTGCTGCGCCTTCATCACGGCCTGCAATCCATACAGCCGGATCATCGGCGACGATGCGAACGCCGCACGCCAACTCGAACTGGCGCGGGAACTGCACGCGCTCGGACTGACTTTCTTCGACAGCGTCGGACGACATCCCGCAGGAAACTGGCCGGCGGAGAGCGGCTATCTGGTACTTGGGCTTCCGCTCGCCACTGCAAAAACACTGGGCGAGGAATTCGAACAGAACGCGATTCTCTGGTGCGGCTCGAAGGCGACGCCGGAACTGATTTTGCTCCGCTAATGCCGAATTCTGCCGATTGCCCCTAAAGAACTGTCCACCACAGCCGAAATAATCTAAATGAGCGGTCATCTCCAATCAGAAAACTATTCCCTGCGGCAGCAGCTTGAAAGTCTGCTGCACGAAGCGCGACGCAACGAAGACAAGATGCGCCGCTTCGATCAGCTCCAGCGCCAGTTGATCGGCGCGGATTCGCTGCCGGAACTGATCCGCCTGCTGCTCTCAGAATACAAGCTCGCATTCGGCGTGGAGTTCGTCGCCCTCGCGCTGGTCGATCACGAATACGAAATCACCCGGATACTGGAGAGCGAATGCGACAAGACGGATTGCGGCGGACTGACGCTGCATCCTTCGACGGCCCCGCTGGAAGCGCTATACCAGGGCAGAACCGGCCCCAGCCTGGGCGCGTTCGATGCGACTATCCACCAAGCCCTGTTCGATAGCGCACCGGGCGAGATCGCCTCGGTCGCGCTGCTGCCGCTGATGCGCCACGGCGAACTGATCGGCAGCCTGCATTTCGGTAGCGCCGATCCGGGCCGCTATGCCGAGGGTTGCGGCACGGATTTCCTCGAACGCCTGACCGAGATCATTGCGATCTGTCTGGAAAATGCGCTCTCGCAAGAACAGTTGAAGCTGCTGGGCATGACCGATGCGCTGACCGGCGTGAACAACCGACGCTATTTCGACCACCGCTGCCAGATCGAGGTCAGCCAGTCGCGCCGGCAGCGCCGCCCGCTGGTCTGCATGCTGCTCGACATCGACAAATTCAAGCGCATCAACGACACCTACGGCCACCAAACCGGCGACGACGCGCTGATGAGCACCGCCGCGGCGATCCAGTCGCAACTGCGCGCGGGCGATACGCTGGCCCGGTTCGGCGGCGAAGAATTCGTCGTGCTGCTGCCGCATACCGACATGCACCCTGCCCGCCAGATCGCCGAACGGATACGCTGCTGCATCGCGGCAAAGGAACTGCATGCACCGAACGGGGAGCCTATCAACCTGACCATTTCGATAGGCCTGTCGCTATTGCCGGTCGAAAATCACACCGCAAAAAACCAGGCGCTGATCGAACGCATGCTCGCCGCCGCGGACAAAGCGCTCTACCGCGCCAAACACGAGGGCCGCAACCGCGTGGTATGCGACGACAGCCTGCCGGACGAGGCCGCGCCTGCGGGGCCTGCGATTTCACCGAAGCATCTGCTAAAGACCGCACAGAAAGCGGCTCTTGCCGCATTGAACATCCTGAAGCGCACCCTCGCGCTGTCGAAATAGCGCGCATCGCGCACCATCAAGACTCCGACTGTCCCTCCGCTGTTCCCGGCGCAAGATCGGGCTCGCCGCAGCGGCGCGCAATTTCCGCGCGCGCCCGGTTGCGCAGGCGGATGGCCGCATCCCAGCCCTTGCCTTCCGGCACTATCGGCTCGCCTATCGTCACAGTGATCTTGCCGCGATGCGGGAACCAGCTGCCGTCGCGCAGGATGGAGCGGGTGCCGCGCAGGCTCACCGGCACGACGGGTGCGCCGGCCTCGGCGGCGACGACGAATGCGCCCATGCGGAATGGCGTCAGGCCGGGGATGCGGCTGAACGTGCCTTCCGGGAAGAACACCGGGCTGCGTCCCGATTGCAGCGAACGCGCGACCTGCTTCACATCTTCCAGGCTGCGCTGCGACTCGTAACGCTCGACGAAGTCCGTTCCGATGCGCCGCAGATAGATGCGTGAGACGAAGCTGTCCAGCAGCTCGCGCTTGGCGACGAAGCTGAAATGCCCCGCGCCGGCCAACCGCCCCGGCAGCGCGGCGACCAACACGATGCCGTCCAGATAGCTCGCGTGGTTGGCCACCAGCACGCAGGGTTCTTGCGGCAGATTTTCCAAGCCGCGCACGACCAGCGGCGTGCCGGTCAATCGCGCATACAAACGCGCGCTGAAACCGCTGGCCGCCCAGCTCCATGCGGGACGCGGCAGCAGCGCGGCGACCAGCCAGGTCAGGATCGCCAGCAGCCAGAACAGCGCCCAGACATAGGCGGCGTAGCCGTAGTCGGTTGCGACACGGCTGCCGCGGCGCAACTGCGGCAGCATGCCGCTCCACGCCAGCCGGACGACCTGCCACCACACCGCGCGCACCGGCTGCGCTCCCCGCTCGAACGACTCGCGGCAGGCTGTGCGGCGAATCTTGCCGCTCGATGTCTTGAGCACGCTGTGGACGGGCGCGAGCACGATGTTGTCGGGCGGCATGCCCAGCAGGTCCAGCGTCAGCTCGTTGATCCTGCCGCGCAGTTCTTCCAGCCGGTCGGGCGCGGTCTCGCGCGTCTCGGCCATCACCACCAGACGCTCGGTGCCGGTGGCCGGGTCGGGGCTGCCGAACACCGCGACGCAGCCCTTGCGGATGCCGGGTATGTCGCCGACCGCATCTTCGAGTTCGTAGGGATAGATGTTGCGCCCGGCGCGGATGATGATGTCTTTCGAGCGCCCGGTCAGGTAGAGCTCGCCCTCGGCCAGATAGGCGTAGTCGCCGGAATCCAGCCAGTCGCCGTGGAACAGCAACCGCGTCTGCTCCGGGTTGCGGTAGTAGCCTGCGGTGGCGGAAGGCCCCCTGAATTCGAGATGCCCTTCCATGCGCTCGCCCAGTTCGCGGCCGGCGGCGTCGACAATCCTGATTTCGTGGCCGGCGAGCGGCCGGCCGCATGCCGGGAAGCGCAACGCATCCGCTTCTTCGCCGCCCGACTCTTCGCTGGCGACAGGTTCGGCATGGCCGGTGCGCATGAAGGCGTCGCGTTTGATGCGGTCGATCAGCGGCCCGCGCCCCGGCGGCGGGAACGCCAGTCCCACCGAACATTCGGCCAGGCCGTACACCGGCGACATCGCCTGCAGGCGCAGCCCGTAGCGGCCGAAGCGTTGCGCGAAATTCGCGAGGGTGTCCGGGCTGACCGGCTCCGCGCCGTTGAACGCCATGCGCCAGCTAGACAGGTCCAGCCCTTCGATCGCGGCATCCGGAATCTTGCGCAGACAAAGCTCGTAGCCGAAGTTGGGCGAGGCCGACAGCGTGCCGCGGTACTGGTGGATCGCCCACAGCCAGCGCTCGGGGCGCGCAAGAAAGGTCAGCGGCGACATCGCCACCAGCGGGAACGCGTGGTACAGGCTGCCCAGCCACGCGCCGATCAACCCCATGTCGTGATACAGCGGCAACCAGCTGACGAACACGTCGGTGGAATCGGCCCGCACCGCCTGCCCCATCGCGCGGATGTTGGCCAGCAGGTTCGCATGGGTCAGCACCGTGCCCTTGGGATTGCCGGTGCTGCCGGAGGTGTACTGGAGCAGCGCGATGTCTTCGGGCCTGCGCGGGATACCGGCCGCGCGCCCGGCACCGGACAATTCCGCCGCGGTGACCACGCTGCGCAGCGACTCCACCTGCGCCTGCAGCAGCCTCGCCACCGGCTTCGCCTCGGGCACGGTGACCAGCATCGCGGCGAGCGCATTGGCGAGTATGCCCGCATGCCGCCGCAGGTGATCCTCGATCTGCGAGGGGCGAACCGGCGGATAGATAGGCACCGGCACGCCGCCCGCCAGCAGCACGCCGGTGAAGCAGCAGAAATAGTCGCGGCCGGTGGGCAGCATCATCGCCACCGACTGGCCGGGCTGCAGGCCGCGCTCCAGCAGCCCGGCCGCGACCTGTTCCGCACCGTCGCGCAATGCGGCGTAGCTCAGTGTAGCTTCGCCGCCTTCCGCATCCAGCAAGGTGATATGCGTGCGATCAGGATGCGCGCGCACATGCCAGTCCAGCACCTCGGTCAGCGTCAGCGCATCCACCGGCATCGCCTGCACCGGAGTCGGCGCTTCCTCGCGTTGCACACCCATGGGCCGCGCCATCGCGGGAGCAGCGGCCAGCACCGCCTGCAACAGGTCGCGCGGCGTCTCTGCCGTGGCGAAAACCCGCTCCGGCAGGCTGATGCCGAACGCCTGCTCGATGCGCGCGAGCAACTCGACACGCCCGAGGCTGTCTATGCCCAGATCGCGCTCCAGCGCGCTGTCCAGCGTGACTTGGATTGCTTCTTCCGGGCGCGAGTGCAACTCGGCGGCGAGCCGCCGGACGATCGCCAGCAATGCAGTGTCATTCATAGCATCCACCATGAACTCCCCAGTTGGTTTGCCCGGCACGGACAGACGTCAGCCGCGCATACCGTTTCGGATAAATACCCTCGGACAATATCTCCCCGCCATCCGCGCCCGTCAATGAGGTGCTGCACCCATCTCCGGACAACGTTACGAATCACGACAGATTGTCGATGAAGCGTTTCAGCGAGACCTTCAGTGCCGCGAAGTTCGGGTTGTACATCAACCGACGCAGGATGCCGGCCCTGAGGTTGGTTTCGGTGATCTCGCCCAGCAGCACACTCGCGTGGCCGTTGTTGCAGGCCTCGTATTTTTCCATGTCGCCGGGGTAGTAATGGATCGCGTTGCAATAATCCCCATCTGCACCGTAGTGCTCGTCGTCCGGCGGCAGCACGATGGCGGTGTGCGACGAACTCAATATTCCCTGCTCCGGCAACGCGCTGTTCACCAGTTCCAGTTTCTCCGCCGGTATGCCCGACGGAACGTTCCCGGTGTCGGTGGTGTATAGCACCAGCCTGCTGGACGGGTGGCGAGCATGCGCCATGAACTCCAGCGTCGCCGGCGTATGGGCGGTGGTGTCGTCCCGGCTGGCGGCGGCGAACACCGGGATGTCCGTCTGTCGTCCGCGCGACAACGATTCCAGTTCCTTGGTCAGCACGTACATCTGGGCGGCGGCGTTCTTGGGCAGCGACTCGTACTTGTACAGGCTGCGGTCCTGCCTGATTCCCACCCATGCGGCCTCCGGCATCAGCCAACTGTAAAACTTGTGCAGATTGGCCCAACGCGCGCGCGGCGAGATGCTGAGTGCGGGAGAGAACAGGAACAGTCCGCGCACACGGCTGTCGCGCAGACTCTGGTAGATGCTCAGCGTGCCGCCGGCGGAGAATCCGGCCAGATAGATTTCGTCGGCTTCCTCGTCCAAACGG
This sequence comes from Gallionellales bacterium GWA2_60_142, assembly GCA_001801085.1. Classification (GTDB taxonomy): domain Bacteria; phylum Pseudomonadota; class Gammaproteobacteria; order Burkholderiales; family Gallionellaceae; genus Gallionella. The sequence goes on from MGWR01000027.1 coordinate 15,051, forward strand.
TCGACACCGTAGGCCACCGCCTTCTCCCATTCCTGCCAGCGCACGTCCAGCAGATCGCCCGGCTGGGTGCCGTGCCCCGGCAGCAGAATCGCCATCACCCGGAAACCGTTCTGTGCGTAAAACTCGGCCAGCGGGCGCATGAAATATGGCGAGTCGGTCAGGCCATGCACCAGCAGCACGCCGTGGCGATAAGGTTTGTGCTCTCCCCGACAGTCGTCGCCGGCAGGGCGCAGTTCGAACGGTGCATTGCCGGCGACGATCTTCTCCGCTTCTGCGGCTTCTGCGGCTCCCGCATGCACGCGCCGCAGCATGTCCGTCGTGCGCCGCACATACTCGTCGAACGGCAACCCGCCGCCATTGAAACGGGAATGCTCGCCGGAAGGCCTGTGCCTCGCTTCCAGTTTCGTTTCGCCGTTCATCGTCGTCGTTTTCATGGCGGGCATTCTACCTGCTCGCCTGCATCGTAGCCGCAACGACGCATGCGATAATGCGACTGTCTTTCCACCGTACGCATCGTCATGTCCTGGTTCATCACCAACACCATCGCCGCCCTGTTGTTGCCGCCGCTGAGCCTGTTGCTGCTGTTGGCGCTCGGCCTGTTCCTGCTGTATCGCCGCCGCAGGTTCGCCTGGCCGCTGATCGTCGCGTCGTTCCTGCTGCTGTGGCTCGCCTCCACGCCCTATATCGCGGAAAGCGGGCTGCACCTGCTGGAAGCGCGCACCGCGCCATTGGGCAAACAGGATGCCGATGCCATCGTGATCCTCGGCGGCGGAACTTATTTCCATGCACCGGAATACGGGCAGGACACCGTCAGCGCGCAAACGCTGTCGCGCCTGCGTTACGGCGCGAGACTACAGCGCACCACCGGCAAGCCGATACTGGTCACCGGCGGCAAGCCGCTGGGCAATCGGTTATCCGAAGCGCAGCAGATGAAAATCGCGCTGGAGCAGGATTTTGGCATCCCCGTGCGCTGGATCGAAGACTCGTCCGACAACACTTACGAGAACGCCTATCGCTCGCGGCAGATGTTGCAAGCGCAAGGCATCCGCACAATCTATCTGGTGACGCACGCATGGCACATGCCGCGCGCCGCCGATATATTCCGCCGCGCCGGCTTCGAAGTCGTCGAAGCGCCGACGGCCTTTACCACGCGTTATCAGACCGACCTGCTCGCCTTCCTGCCGCGCGCCTCCAGCCTGCACGACAGCAGCATCTTTATGCACGAACTTATCGGACTGCTCTGGTATCGGGTAAAGTCCGCACTCTCGTAACAACGTATTCAGGAGAAATCATGAAAGCTCGCGTCAAATGGGTGGAACAAGTCTCGTTCCTGGGCGAAACCGAAAGCGGCCATGCCGTGCTGATGGACGGCTCACCCGCCGCCGGCGGACGCAACCTCGGGCCGCGCCCGATGGAAATGCTGCTGCTGGGTGCAGGCGGCTGCACCAGCTTCGACGTGATCGCGATCCTGAAAAAGAGCCGTCAGGCGGTGTCGGACTGCTACGTGGAAATCGAAGCGGAACGCGCCGAGACCGACCCAAAGGTGTTCACCAAGATACACATGCATTTCGTCGTGAAGGGCCGTGACATCAAGCCCGAGGTCGTCGAAAAGGCGATCAAATTGTCGGCGGAGAAATACTGCTCAGCGTCCATCATGCTGGGCGCAACGGCCGCGATGACGCATGATTTCGAGGTGGTGCAGGAATAAGGAGTGGGGAGTGGGGAAGCCTACTTTCCACTTCCTACTTCCCACTCCCCAGAACTTCAAATCCTGTAAGCGGTGTGCGTCAAAACTTTAGACGTCGCCTGCATCACAACCTTCACCGGCTCGGGCAGCTCGGCCCCACCCATGCGTTTCGCCATGTCGGAATGCTTGGTCTCGTCTACATACATCTGTTGCACGATCGCGCGGCTCTTCTCGTCGTGCGCCGGCAGTTTTCCCAGATGGCTCTGCAAATGGCCGCCGACCTGATGCTCGGTCTCGGACAAAAAGCCAAGGTTCCACTTGTCGCCCAGCAGTCCCGCGACCGCGCCCAGCGTCAGCGAGCCGGTGTACCACAGCGGATTGAGCAGGCTCAGATGCCCGCCCAGTTCGTGCACGCGCCTGGATGTCCACGCCAGATGTTCGGTCTCTTCCTGCGCCGCCTGTTTGAGTTCCGCCTGCACCGCCGGATCGCGCGCGGTCAGCGCCTGTCCCTGATACAGCGCCTGCGCGCAAATCTCGCCGCTGTGGTTGATGCGCATCAGCCCGGCCGCATGCTTGCGCTCTGCCTCGTCCAGCGGCGCATCCGGCATGTTCGCGTCGGGATGCGGACGCGCGCTGTGCGCCTGGCTGAACAGCGTGCGCAAGCCCTTGTCGAATTCGACGATCAAGCGATCCAGATTCAGCATGACAACCTCCCCAAGCCGGACGGGCCGGAATCAATGTAGGTCGGGCTCTGCCCGACATGGTGGGCGGAGCCCACCCTACGGTTACTACACCGGAAAAGGGGCGTGATAAATACGCCCCTACGCAAACACCTTGGCCAATTCTACACCGGGCACTTCCGCGCGCATGAACGCCTCGCCAACCAGGAAGCTGTGCACGTCGTGGTCGCGCATCAGCTTCACGTCTTCCGCAGTGAAGATGCCGCTCTCGGTGACGACGATGCGCCCCTCGCCCCTTTCAGATACGGCGATGCGCGGCAGCAGGCCCAGCGTGGTTTGCAGCGTGACCTCGAAGGTGCGCAGGTTGCGGTTGTTGATGCCGATCAGCGGCGTCGTCAGTTTCAGCGCGGAATCCAATTCGCGGGCGTTATGCACCTCGACCAGCACCGCCATGCCCAACTGATGTGCCAGCGCCTCCAGCTTGCGCATCTGGCCCAGCGTCAGCGCCGCAGCGATCAATAAAATGGCATCGGCACCCATCGCCCGCGCCTGCCAGACCTGGTATTCGTCGATCATGAAGTCCTTGCGCAACACCGGCAGTTCGCACGCCGCGCGCGCCTGCTTCAGGTATTCCGGGCTGCCCTGGAAAAACTGCTCGTCGGTCAGCACCGACAGGCAGGCCGCGCCGTGCTGCGCATAACTCTGCGCGATCTCGGCGGGGCGGAAGTCCTCGCGGATCACGCCCTTGCTCGGGCTGGCCTTCTTGATTTCGGCGATCACCGCCGGACGGCCGGCGGCGATCTTGTCGCGTATCGCCCCGATGAAATCGCGCGCGACCGGCATCTGCTCGACCTCGGCGCGCAACTGCGGGAACGGCTTGACGGGTTTTGCGGCGGCGACTTCCTGAGCCTTCACCGCGAGTATCTTTTTGAGGATATCGGACATGCAGCACCTGCTTTAACTAAGGGGCGCATTCTACCGCATGCCGGATGCTAAAATGCGCCCCTGCTCCACTTCGATGGCAAGAGACATAAGATGGAAGACATCAAACAATACATGAAGACCGTCGGGCAACAGGCCCGCGCCGCTTCGCGCCTGATGGCTCAGGCCGACACCAATGCCAAGAACCGTGCATTGGAAAACATCGCCACCGCGATCCTGCTCAACAGCGCGAAGCTGATCGCCGAGAACGCCAAGGATGTCGCGTCGGCCCGCGCGAACGGCCTGGACGCCGCCTCGGTGGACCGCCTGACGCTCACCGAAAAGACGGTGCAATCCATGGCCGAAGGCCTGCGCCAGATCGCAGCACTCCCCGATCCCATCGGCGAGATCAGCGACATGAAGTACCGCCCATCCGGCATCCAGGTCGGGAAGATGCGCGTGCCGCTCGGCGTCATCGGCATCATCTATGAATCGCGCCCGAACGTGACGGCGGACGCGGCCGGGCTGTGCCTGAAGTCCGGCAACGCAGCCATCCTGCGCGGCGGCTCGGAGGCCATCCATTCCAACCAGGCCATCGCCGCCTGCGTGCATCAGGGCCTGCGCGAAGCGGGTTTGCCCGAGACTGCGGTGCAGGTGGTGAGCACCACCGACCGCGCCGCCGTCGGCGAACTGATCACGATGAAGGACTACGTCGACGTGATCGTGCCGCGCGGCGGCAAGAGCCTGATCGCGCGCATCTCGGAAGAAGCCAAGGTGCCGGTCATCAAGCATCTGGACGGCATCTGCCATGTGTACATCGACGACGAGGCCGATCTCGCGAAGGCGATCCGCATCGCCGACAACGCGAAGACGCATCGTTACGGCGTGTGCAACGCGATGGAGACGTTGCTGGTGAACGCGAGCGTCGCCGCAAAGGTGCTGCCCGACCTGTGCAGGATATACCTCGACAAGGGCGTTGAACTGCGCGGTGACGAGGCTGCACGCAAGATCATCGCGCAGATGAAGATGGCGACCGAGGAAGACTGGCGCACCGAATACCTCGCGCCGATTTTGAGCGTGCGCGTGGTGGCAAATCTGGACGAAGCCATAGACCACATCAACACTTACAGCTCCCAGCACACCGACAGCATCGTCACCGAGAACTACACCAAGGCGATGCGCTTCCTGCGCGAAGTGGATTCCTCCAGCGTGATGGTGAACGCCTCGACGCGCTTCGCCGACGGCTTCGAATACGGTCTGGGCGCGGAGATCGGCATTTCCACCGACAAGATCCACGCGCGCGGCCCGGTCGGACTGGAAGGACTGACGTCGCAGAAATACATCGTGCTCGGCAACGGGCAGATCAGGATTTAACAAGAAAGAGAACAACATGAGCACAATCGAAATCAAGGTTCCTGACATCGGCGGATTCAAGGATGTCGCCGTCATCGACATCGCGGTAAAAGTGAGCGACAGCGTCGAGGCCGAACAGACGCTGATCACGCTGGAGACCGACAAGGCCACGGTGGACGTGCCCACGACCGTCGCGGGCGTGGTCAGGGAACTGAAGATCAAGGTCGGCGACAAGGTCAGCGAAGGCGCTGCGATCCTGACGCTGGAAAGCAGCGCAGCCGCACCGGCGCAGGAAGCTCCCGCTCCGCAAGCCGCCGCACCTGCGGCTGCCGCACCGCAGGCTGCCCCGCGAGTCGCACCGACTCCCGCCGCGACCGTCGCCAAAGGCGACATCCACGCCGAAGTCGTCGTGCTGGGTGCAGGCCCCGGCGGCTACACCGCGGCGTTCCGTGCGGCCGATCTCGGCAAGCAGGTGGTGCTGATCGAGAAACATGCGTCGCTCGGCGGCGTGTGCCTGAATGTCGGCTGCATCCCGTCCAAGGCGCTGCTGCATGTCGCCAAGATCATCAACGAGGCGGAAGAAGTCAGCCATCACGGCGTGACCTTCGCGAAGCCGAAGATCGACATCGATCAGGTGCGCGCCTGGAAGGAAAGCGTCATCACCAAACTCACCGGTGGCCTCGCCGCGCTGGCAAAACAGCGCAAGGTGCAGGTGGTGCAGGGCGTGGCGAAGTTCACCTCGCCGAACTCTCTCTCGGTGCAGACCGAAGATGGCGAGAAGATCGTCACCTTCGACAACGCCATCGTCGCGGCCGGTTCCAGCGTCGCGCGCATCCCCGGCTTCCCCTACGACGACGAACGCATCATCGACTCCACCGGCGCGCTGGCGCTGAAGGACGTGCCCAAGCGCATGCTGGTCATCGGCGGCGGCATCATCGGCCTGGAGATGGCGACGGTGTATGAGGCGCTGGGCGCAAAAATTTCCGTGGTCGAGCTGATGGACCAGCTGATGCCGGGCGCGGACAAGGACATGGTCAAGCCGCTGCACAACCGCATCGCCAAGCGCTACGAAGCCATCATGCTGAAGACCAAGGTCACCAAGATCGAATCGACCAAGAGCGGCATGAAGGTCACCTTTGAAGGCGAGCAGGCGCCCGCCGAACCGCAGGTCTATGACAAGGTGCTGATGGCCGTGGGCCGCCGTCCGAACGGCCGCGAGATCGCTGCCGAAGCGGCAGGGCTGATCGTCAACGAGCGAGGCTTCATCCCTGTGGACAAGCAGATGCGCACCAACGTGCCGCACATCTTCGCGATCGGCGACATCGTCGGCGACCCGATGCTGGCGCACAAGGCGGTGCACGAGGGCAAGGTCGCGGCGGAGAACATCGCCGGACACAAGGCATTCTTCGAACCGATGACCATCCCGTCGGTCGCCTACACCGACCCCGAGGTCGCGTGGATGGGCCTGACCGAGACGCAGGCGAAGGCGCAGGGAATCGCCTACGAGAAGGGCGTCTTCCCGTGGGCCGCCTCCGGCCGCGCGCTGTCGATCGCGCGCGAGGAAGGCAGCACCAAGGTGCTGCTCGACCCGACGACCCGCCGCATCCTCGGCGCAGGCATCGTCGGCGTGAACGCCGGCGAACTGATCGCCGAAGCGGTGCTGGCGCTGGAGATGGGCGCGGACATGGAAGACATCGGCCTGACCATACATCCGCACCCGACACTGTCGGAGACGTTCAACTTCGCCGCGGAGATGGCGGAAGGCACGATCACCGACCTGATGCCGCCGCGCAGGAAGTAAGCTCACCATGCCTCGTTCCAGGCTCGTAGGGCGGGTTCCACCCGCCATGTCTGTCCTGAGCTTGTCAAAGTGGTCGGGCAAAGCCCGACCTGCCTCCGCATCGATTCTTGCTGCCTGCCTGCTCGCCTGCTCCGCGCAGGCGGCGGCGCTCGACCTCAGTGGCCTGCTGAACAAAGAGCAACTCGGCAAGGTGCTCGGGACACCTCAGACAGCCGCATCCGCCGCCCAGCCAACCAAGCCAACAACCGACCTCCTCTCCACGGTCAGCAAGCAAGACCAGATCAGCAGCCTGAAACAGGCGCTGACGCAGGGCGCGGAGACGGCGGTGAAGAATCTCGCTAAGGAGAACGGCTACCTCGGCAATCCCAAGGTGCGCATCCCGCTGCCGGACAGCCTGCAGAAGGCCGATAACCTGCTGCGCAAGTTCGGCATGGGCAGTTATGCCGACGACCTCGTGACCTCGATGAACCGCGCCGCCGAAGCCGCGGCGCCGGAAGCGAAAACGCTGCTGGTCGCTGCGGTGAAAAAGATGCCCGTCGCGGACGCGAAGGCCATCCTCACCGGCCCCAACGACGCCGCGACGCAATACTTCCGCAAGACCACCGAAACCGCGCTCGCCGGCAAGTTCAAACCCATCGTCGCGAAGTCCATGCAGAAGGTGAAGCTCGCCGAGAAATACGACCAGTTCGCCGGCAAGGGCGCGCAGTTCGGCCTGATTGACGAAAGCGACGCGAAGCTCGACGACTACATCACCCGCCGCGCGCTCGACGGCCTGTTCCTGATGATGGCCGAACAGGAAAAAGCCATCCGCGCGAACCCGCTGGAAGCAACCGGCAACCTCGCGAAGAAGGTCTTCGGCATCCTGCGCGGACAGTGACCGTGGATCCGTTCGTGCTGAGCCTGTCGAAGCATGAACGGATTCATCCACGCCACACTAAGCAATCCCCATGACCGAATCCGCCAGCCTGCTCTCGCTGTTCGCCAGCAGCTTCCTCGCCGCCACCCTGCTGCCCGGCGGCTCCGAGGCCGTGCTGTTCGCCGTACTCAAGGCCTGGCCGGAAACGCTGTGGACCGCGCTCGCGGTCGCAACGCTGGGCAACACGCTGGGCGGCATGGTCAGCTTCGGCATGGGCTGGCTGCTGCCGCAGACCCAGCAACTCAAACATGTGGAGAATGTGCGCCGCTACGGCACGCCGGTGCTGCTGCTGTCCTGGGTGCCGTTGATCGGCGACGCCCTCTGCCTCGCCGCCGGCTGGCTGCGGCTGAACCCCTGGCAGGCTGTGCTGTATATCGCGATCGGAAAGTTCGCGCGCTACTGGGTGATTGCGGCAGCAATGGTTTGAGAAATCGAAGGAATCCAAGGCCTATTGATGGTCATCTGCTGCGAACGATCGCTCCTCGGCCTTACCGAACACTTGCGAACATTCAGTTTCTGTTCACTGCGGATCGCCTGACGTAACGCCTGTTCGGCGATTGCCTGCCCCTGCGGATTCGGGGTATTCTCCTTCCATACAACAATCGAAGCTGCGCCGACGTATGCCGGCAGTCGCTCATGGGAGAAACTCGTGAATCTCAACAGTAAAGTCACCCTGTTCTCGGTGGTGCTGGCTACGGTCATGATCGCCGTGCTGATCGTGGTCAGCCTGGTGTCGTTTCGGCAATTCTCGCTGCTGTCGGCGCAGGCGCAGGTCAGCAGCGCGGCGGAGATTGTCCGCGTCAGTCTGACCGAGGACATGATCAACGGCGTCATCTCGAAACGCGAAGGGTTGCTGCGCCGCCTCGGCGAAGTACCAGGACTGCAATCGGTGCATGTGATTCGCGGCGGCCATGTCGAGAAGCAGTTCGGCCCGGGCTTCGACCGGGAGCGGGCCGCCGACGATGCCGAGATCGGGGTGTTGCGTAGCGGTATGCCGTTTTTCGAGGTGCTGGACGAGTCCAGCAATCCGGTGTTTCGCGGCACCATTCCCTTCGTCGCGACCAGCAAGGGCACGCCGAATTGTTTGCAGTGCCACAACGTTCCAGAGGGCACGGTACTCGGGGCCGTTACGGTCAAGATGGAAATCGGCCACTTGAAGAGCAGCGCGGTGTTTGTCTCGACGGTGATGGTCGGCTCGGTGGCGTTCTTCATGCTGCTGATGCTGTTCTTCTTCCGCCGTCTGGTAAAACCGGTGATTTCCACGGCGAACGACGTGCAAACGGTGGTTAGCGACGCGATTCAGGGCAACTTCCACGCCGGCATCAAGCAGACCACGAACGACGAGATCGGCCGCATCGCGGCGGATATGAACAAGCTGATGCAGTTCCTGCATGACGGCCTCGGCGGCATACGCAACGACGTGATGCAGTTGCTCAAGCACAAGCCCACCGAGGAGCAAGGCAACCTGCTGAATTCCACGATAGACATGGTGCACGGCCTGATCGACGCCTCGCAGTTCAAGCAGTCGATCGAGGAGGATGAGTCCAAGTCTGAAATCTATCAGCGCCTGTCGCTGGCGGTGCGCGAGCGCTTCGGCATCAAGCATTTCTCGATCTACGAGGTGGTGTCGAACCGCAACCAGATGACGCCTATCATCGTTGACGGCGAAGCGGGGGCGGACTGCCGCTGGTGCGACCCGCAGATACTGGTGCGCTCCGAGACCTGCCGCGCGCGCCGCACCGGCCATGTGATCGACTCCGCCGAGACGCCGGGCATCTGCTTCGCCTTCTGCCCGCCTGCCGGGGAGCAGGAATATAGGCATATCTGCCTGCCCATCATCCAGTCCGGTTCGGTCGGCAGCATCTTGCAACTGGTCTTCACCGCCGATGAGGCGGCGCGCATCGAAGAGCTGCTGCCCTATCTGAGCGTCTACCTGCGCGAGGCCGCGCCGGTGATCGAGGCGAAGCGGCTGATGGACACGCTACGCGAATCCAACCTGCGCGACGCGATGACCGGTCTGCACAACCGCCGATTCCTCGAGGAATACATCGAGACACTGGTGGCGGCCAGCCAGCGGCGCAACAGCCAGGTGGCGATCATGATGCTCGATCTGGACTACTTCAAGGTAGTCAACGACACCTACGGCCATGATGCCGGCGACACGGTGCTCAAGGCGCTGACCAAGGTGATGGTGCAATCGGTGCGCGCCTCCGACATCGTGATCCGTTATGGCGGCGAGGAATTCATGATCATCCTGCCGGACACCGGCGGAGAACAGGCCCAAGCTGTCGCGGAGAAAATTCGTCTGGCCGTGGAAGCGCTGAAAATACAATTGCCGGGCACGATGCTGTCCAAGACGATCTCTATCGGCCTCGCGGTGTTCCCGGTCGATTGCGACACCTTCTGGCAGGCGATCAAGTTCGCCGACGTGGCGCTTTACCGGGCGAAAGATAGCGGGCGCAACCGCGTCGTGCGCTTCACGCCCGATCTCTGGACCGACGAAGGAGTTTCCTATTAACCGGCGATATATCCGATGAGCCTCTTTGCCCTGATCTTTGCGCTGTTGCTCGAACAACTCCATCCGCTTTCGTCGCGCAAGTCTTTGTACGGCTGGCTGTCAGCCTATGCCAACTTTTTCGAGCATCACTTCAATGCCGGCGAGCAGCGTCACGGCAAAGTCGCCTGGCTGCTGGCCGTGATGCCGCTGCTGCTGGTTGCGGCGCTGCTGTACTGGCTGCTGTATCGCGCGCATCCCTTGTTCGCCTTCGCGTTCAACGTGCTGGTGCTGTATCTGACAATGGGCTTCCGCCAGTTCAGCCATTACTTCACCGACATCCATTCGGCGTTGCGCGACGGCGAACTGGATAAGGCGCGCAGCCTGCTGGCCGCATGGCGCGGCGAACCCGCGCACGAACTGAATGCCGAGGAGATTGCACGGGTCACAATAGAGCAGGCGCTGCTGTCGTCGCATCGCAACGTGTTCGGCGTGATCGTCTGGTTCGTGCTGTTCAGTGTGCTGGGACTGGGCGGCGCGGCGGGCGCGCTGCTGTACCGTCTCGGCCAGTTCCTGCGCGCGCGCTGGGGTGACAAAAAGAAAGACGAATTGGGGCTGTTCGGCAACTTCGCACGGCGGGCGTTCCATCTGCTGGAATGGCTGCCGACCCGGCTGACCGCGATGACCTTCGCCATCGTCGGCGACTTCGAGGACACCGTGTATTGCTGGCGCACCCAGGCCGCGAGCTGGCCCGACGAGGCGGCCGGCATCCTGCTGGCCAGCGGCGCGGGCGCACTGGGCGTGCGTCTCGGCATGCCCATCCCGCAAGGCGGCCTGCCGTTCGACCGGCCCGAGCTGGGCATAGGCGACGATGCCGACGCCGACTTCATGCAAAGCACCATCGGCCTGGTCTGGCGCTCGGTGGTGTTCTGGCTGATCCTGTTGCTGCTGCTGACGCTGGCGAGCCTGCTGGGCTGAGAGTCCGTCTGTCCGGTGCCGGTGATCTGCGCCATTCGCCGCCGTTTTCCTGCATGTGGAATAAACCGCAGCATTCGCTTCCGCGGCTTCTGATAAACTGCGCGCCGCTGTCGTACCTGCTTATTGTTGGCACGCCGTAACGCCGTTTCATTTTCGGATGAATCGGGTCAGTCGGCCTGCGTGAGGCTGGCATTATCCGGGGACGATGGAATGTACCGTATCAACGCGCTGCCAGTGTGCAGGTCCGCAGATCCTGTGAGGTACGAAGCTCCAGTCGCCGCATGCGCATAGGCGGAATGCCTGGGCTTTCCTCGCCCATAACGATGGACGGCGTATCGCCATTTCTGCTTTCCCCTCACATCCTGTCCGCGCCCATTATTCATTAAAGGGTAGCCATGACTCGTCTTACGTCTTTCAAATCGATCAAACCTTTTGCCGCAACCTTGTTCGCATCGCTCGCCCTGTTGGCCTCCAGCCTGACGCTGGCAGAGCCGGTGTTGCGCGTATCCGCCATCCCGGACGAATCGCCGACCGAGCTGCAACGCAAATTTGCGCCGCTGGGTGAGTATCTGGGGCAGAAGCTGGGCATGAAGGTGGAGTTCACGCCCGTGACCGATTACGCGGCATCGGTGGAAGGCCTGATCAACGGCAAGCTGGACATGGTGTGGTTCGGCGGCTTCACGTTCGTGCAGGCCAAAGTGCGCAGCCATGACCGGGTGATCCCGCTGGTGCAACGCGCGGAAGACGAGCAGTTCAAGTCCGTGTTCATCACCACGCGCGACGACATCCATGCATTGAAGGATTTGAAAGGCAAGACCTTCGCCTTCGGCTCCGAGTCTTCCACTTCCGGCCATCTGATGCCGCGCTCCTTCCTGCTGGCCGCGCACGTCGATCCGGACGCCGACATGAAGCGCATCGCATTCTCGGGTGCGCATGATGCGACGGTCGCCGCCGTGGCCGGAGGCAAGGTCGATGCCGGCGCGCTGAACATCTCCGTCTGGGAGAAGCTGGTATCGCAGGGCAAGGTCGATGCCAAAGTCGTGCGCGTGTTCTACACCACGCCGGGCTACTACGACTACAACTGGACGGTACGCGCCGACATGGCCCCGGCCCTGCGCGAGAAACTGGCGAACGCCTTCCTCGCGCTGGACAAGAACAATGCGAACGACAAGGCGATTCTGGATCTGCAACGCGCCTCGCGCTTCATACGCACCAAGGCCGGGAATTACGACGCGATTGAAACCGCCGCGCGCAGCGCGGGCTTGCTGAAGTAAGCATGTCGTTCGTGTTGCGCGGCGTCGGCGTGCGCCACGCCGACCAGAGTCATGCCTTGCATGCAGTCGATCTGCTCATAGCGCAGGGCGAACAGGTCGCGCTGATCGGCCCGTCCGGTGCGGGCAAGACAACCTTGCTGCACACGCTGGCCTGCGCTCATCCGCCGACCGCCGGCGAGTTCTCCGCGTTCGATGTGCAGCCGTGGAAGCTGAAGCACGCCGCGCGCCATGCCCTGCGCGCACGGCTGTTCCTCGCGCCGCAGACGCCGCCGCTGCCGCCCCGGCAGCGCGTGGTGACGGCGGTGCTGGCGGGGCGGCTGCCGCAATGGAGCCTCTGGCAAGCCCTCGCCTCGCTGATCAAGCCCGGCGATCCCGATGCCGCGCATGAGGCGCTGGCGCGCTTCAATCTGCAGGACAAGCTGTATGCACGCGTGGACAGATTGTCAGGCGGCGAACGCCAGCGCTGCGGGATGGCGCGCCTGCTGGTCTCCCGTGCCGATGCGTTCCTGGTGGACGAGCCGCTGTCCGCACTCGATCCCGCGCTGTCGCGGCAGACGCTGGACACGCTGCAGCAGGAAGCAACGGCACGCAATGCCACGCTGGTGTGCAGCCTGCACCAGGTCGAACTGGCGCTCGGCTGTTTCCCGCGCATCGTCGGCCTGCGCGATGGCCGCATCGCGTTCGATGCGGCACGAGCGGAAGTGACGGAAGAGATGATCGCCGCGCTCTACCGCAATGCCGGACGGGAGGCGCAGGGCGAGTTGCCGGTCACGGCCGCAAGTCCTGTTGCTCCTCGTTGCGCATGAACCCGCGGCATCCCGACCCGGCCTGGCGCGGACGCGTCACGGCGACCGTGATCGCACTTGTCCTGCTGTGGCCGATGCTGGTTTCCAGCGAATTCAAGCCGTGGCTGTTGCTGGATGCGCAGAGTCTGGAAGCGACCTGGCACTTCCTTGCCGGCTTCTTTCCGCCCGCACATTCGCGCGAGTTCCTGACGCTGATGCTGGAGGCCACCTGGCAGACCATCGCCATCGCCACCGCCGGACTTGCGCTGGCGTTGCTCGGCGCGATCCCGCTGACCTTGCTGGCGACGCAATCCCTGTCGATCTCGCATCTGGAATCCGGCCGTATGCGCATCGCGGGCGTCGCCGTGAGGCAGGCGGCGCGCTGGCTGCTGGTGCTGCTGCGCAGCGTGCCGGAACTGGTGTGGGCCTTGTTGCTGGTGCGCATCGTCGGCCTCGGCCCGACCGCCGGTGTCCTCGCCATCGCATTGACCTATAGCGGCATGCTCGGCAAGGTCTATGCCGAGATACTCGAATCTTCCGAGACGCATGCCAGCGAGGCGCTGCTGCAGAACGGCAGCAGCCGGCTGGCGGCCTTGTTCTATGGCGCATTGCCCGCAGCGGCGTCCGAGCTGGTGTCCTACACCACCTATCGCTGGGAGTGCGCGATCCGCGGTTCGGTGGTGATGGGTTTCGTCGGCGCGGGCGGCATCGGCCAGCGCATGGACGAGTCGATGAAGATGCTGGCCGGCGCGGAAGTCTCCACCATGCTGATCATCTTCGTGCTGCTGGTGGCCAGCGCCGATCTGGTCAGCAGCTTTTTGCGCAAACGGCTGGGCTGAGATGAGCATGCGCCGTCCGGTTCCACCGCCCATCATCCAGCCCGCCACATTGGCTCTGCTGCTCGGCTTGCTGGCGCTGATCTGCGCCAGCTTCTATACGCTCGATCTCAAGTGGGGCGAGCTATTCACGGCCGATGCCGCGCGTTCCAGCCTAGAATTCCTGCAAGGTTTTGCGCCGCCGGAAGCGGCTGCGCCGTTCCTGCTTCGCATCGTCGCAGGCGCAATGGAAACGCTGTCGATGTCGGCCTTGGGCACCGGCATCGCATTCGTGATCGGCCTCGCGCTGGCAGTGCCGGCCAGTGGCAGACTTGGCGGCAGCGCCCGCGCAGTCGTGCGTCTGGCGCTCAATGTGCTGCGCTCGATTCCCGAACTGGTATGGGCGGTCATCCTGCTGATCGCCGCTGGACTGGGGCCGTTTGCAGGCACGCTGGCGCTGGCGGTGCACACCACCGGCGTGCTCGGCAGACTGTTCGCCGATGCGCTGGAGAACCTGCCGCCCGCCTGCGAAAGCACGCTGCGCATCAACGGCGCCAGTGCGCTGGGCGCATTCTTCTATGCCGCACTGCCGCAGATTTCGCCGCAACTGATGTCATACACGCTATACCGCTGGGAGAACAACATCCGCGCCGCGGCTGTGCTCGGCGTCGTCGGCGCCGGTGGGCTGGGGCAGATGCTGAAATACCACCTCTCGCTGTTCCAGATGCAGCAAGCAGCCAGCGTCATCATTGCGATGTTGTTGATGATCGTGGTTGTGGATGGCGTCAGCTTCCGTTTGCGGCGCAGGCTGACCGGAAACTAGCCGGCCCGATTTATTGCGATGGCTGGATCGGGCGACTCGTTAACCCGGCATCTGCCGTACAATCCCGCCATGCATACCCCACATCCCTTCAGTTCCCTCACGCCCGATGCCGTGCTCGACGCGCTGGAAGGCATAGGCCTGCGCTGCGACGGCCGCTTGCTGGCGCTGAACAGCTACGAGAATCGCGTCTATCAGGTGGGCATGGAGGACGGTCCGCCGCTGATCGCCAAATTCTATCGCCCGGAACGCTGGCCTGCGGCGGCGATTCTGGAGGAGCATGCGTTCGTCTCGGAGCTGGCGGAGCGCGAGATCCCGGTGGTGCCCGCATTACAAATCGACGACCGCACGCTGCATGATTTCAACGGCTACCGTTTTGCGGTGTTTCCGCGGCACGGTGGGCGGGCGCCTGAGCTGGACGACAGGGACACGCTGGAATGGCTGGGGCGCTTCATCGGCCGCATCCATGCGGTGGGTCAACTGGAGCCGTTCCGCCATCGCCCCACTTTGGATATCGCGAGCTTCGGCGAGGAGCCTGTCGAATACCTGCTGGCACACAACTTCATTCCGGCTGAGTTGCGCGAGGCATATAGCTCCGTGGTCGAGCATGCGCTGGACAGCGTGCGCCGCTGCTTCGAGCGCGCCGGTACGGTGCGGCATTTGCGGCTGCACGGCGACTGCCATGCCGGCAACGTGCTGTGGACCGATGCCGGGCCGCATTTCGTCGATTTCGACGACAGCCGCATGGGGCCGGCGATACAGGACTTGTGGATGCTGCTGTCGGGCGAGCGCGCCGAACAGACGCGCCAACTCGGTGATTTATTGGCTGGCTACGAGGATTTCTGCGACTTCGATCCGCGCGAGCTGCACCTGCTGGAAGCCTTGCGCACGCTGAGGCTGATCCACTACTCGGCGTGGATCGCGCGGCGCTGGGACGACACCGCGTTCACCACCGCGTTCCCCTGGTTCAACACCCAGCGCTACTGGCAGGACCGCATACTGGAATTGCGCGAGCAGATCGCGGCGATGGACGAGCCGCCGCTGGCGGTTTAACGGCTCTTTACGGCAGGCTTAAGCAGGCGTGTGGCACAGCACGCTGCTGTCTCCTTCGCCGGCGGAGGCAAGACGTTCCAGACCTGCCAGCACTTCCATGCTGGCCACTTCCATCTTCTCCACCAGTTCCATGCCGCGCAATGCGCTGCCGGAGCGGAATGCCGACACCGCATCTTTCCCGGACTGGTGGAAGGCCTGGTGCGGGGTGGCGATGGCCGCATAGCCATCAAGCTTGGAGAAGCATTCCTTGCCTTCGCCCTCGTAATACCACTTGCCCAGACGGCAACCGGTATGGGACGAGAAGCTGTCCGCCTGGCGGTCGGAGATGCCCATGAACACCTTGTAGATATCGAACTTGTAGAGGATGTGGTCGATCTTGGCCACTTCGACGAAGCTGCGCAACGCGGCTGCGGAGATGGAGCCTTCCATCTGGCTGGACAGGCCGAGCAGGTGCTTCATGTTTTCCGTCACGCCGCCGACATTGCGGCTGAACTCTTGCGACTTGTTCGCGAGATCGGTCATCTGCACCTTGGTCTGGCTGGTTTCGCCCTGGATGGCCCCGACGATGGTGGAAATTTCGCTGGTTGCCTTGCCGGTGCGCTCGGCCAGTTTTCTCACTTCGTCCGCCACCACTGCAAAGCCGCGCCCCTGTTCGCCGGCCCGAGCCGCTTCGATCGCGGCATTGAGCGCCAGCAGATTGGTCTGGTCGGCGATTTCCTTGATCAGCTTGACGATGCTGCCGATCTGCGCGGCGCGCTGGGTCAGGTTTTCTACATTGCTCGACGATTGCAGCGTGTCGTTCGACAAGGCATCGAGACTCCGGGCGATTTTTTCCACGGCTTCGCGGTTGCCGGCAGACACGGTGGCGGCTTCGATAGCATGGAGTTTTTCCTGTTGCAACGATTGCGCGGCCGAAACTTGGGATTGTTGCAGCGCGGTGAACGATTCACCGAATATCTGCATGTTGTGATAAATCTGCCTGGCGATTTCACATTTTTCTTCGGCGTCCTGCTGCGCGGCACGCGCGAGGGTCAGCTCGCTTTCGGTGTTGCTCAGCGCGTTGCGCAGATTCGCGGCTTCATTTTCTGCCTGCGCCAGTTTGGCGAGTGCGGCTTGCAATTCCTGGTTCGATTTCCCGAAAAACATATTTTCTCCCAGTAATATTAAAAGCTATTTGCGGATAGGTAGATTTACCTATCCGACCATGCTAGCTAAAAGAAGTATTTTCTAATCGATGAATAGCGAGGGGAAAACATCGCTTGAGACAAATCTGTTCCGGTTGACGTGCTATGCGCAGCTTGTTTGACGGTCGGCGAGGCAGAGTCGGCCATCGAGCAGTTGAGTAGGCTGGCGGAGAGCAACGCGAACCCCAGCATGTTCGCGGTCAACAAACGCCGGGGTTCGTCCCTCACCGCCAGCCTACGATTCAGCGTTTTTTTAACTTAATTCGGACGAGCCGGAACCAAAGAGATGGAAATAGGAGCGTGCCCTGCACGCGATAGCGCTCAGTCGCGCGCAGGGCACGCTCCTACAAAATCGCCAGTGGCCGACGCTATAACGGTATGTCGGCTTAGGCTTTGTGCGCGCGCCGGAAGTCTTCCATGAAGCCGGCCAGTTGCTCGACCGCAGATAGCGTCAGCGCGTTGTAGATCGAGGCGCGTATGCCGCCGATGGCGCGGTGTCCGGCCAGACCGGAGAAGCCCGCCTCCAGCGCGTCGGACAGGAAGCGGCGTTCCATTTCGGGCGAGGGCAGATTGAACACCACATTCATCAGGGAGCGGTCCCGCACTGCGGCGCGTCCGCGATAAAAGCCGTCGCTGTTGTCCAGCATGCGGTACAGCAGTTCGGCCTTGCTGTGGTTGATCTCGGCCATGCTCGCCACGCCGCCGATTTCGTTCATCAGCCAGCGCGAAACCAGCAGCACCACGTAGATGGCAAACACCGGCGGGGTGTTGAAATTGGAATGCGCCTGGATGTGGCTGCGGTAATTCAGGAAACCGGGCAGGTCGGCGTTCGCGTCATTCAGCAACTCGTCGCGCACCAGCACGACGGTGACGCCAGCGGGGCCGATGTTTTTTTGCGCATGGGCGTAGATCAGCGAATAGCGTTCCGCCTCGCAGGGGCGAGAGAGGAAATCCGACGACATGTCGCAGACGCGCGGCACATCGTCGCGGCCCAACACGCGATGGAATTGCAGTCCCTCGACCGTTTCGTTGGAGATGTAATGGATGTAGGGTGCGTCCGCCGAGAAGGCGAGTTCGTCGTCGCCGGGCAGCCTGTTGAAACCGCTATCCGCGCCGCTCCAGGCCACGTTCACCGGGCCTTCGCGCTTTGCTTCCGGGATGGCTTTGCCGCTCCAGTAGCCGGTGTGCAGATAGTCCGCCGCATGCGTTTTTCCGCGCAGCAGGGTCATCGGAACCATGGAGAATTGCTGCGTTGCGCCGCCTTGCAAAAACAGCACGTGATAGTTGTCGGACACGCCCAGCAGTGTGCGGATGTTGTTTTCCAGTTCGGTAATGACGGAGGCGAACCAGTCCGAACGGTGGCTGATGCCCAAGATCGACAGCCCGACTTCGGGCACTTCGAGTATGGCTTTCTGCACCTGTCGCAATACGCTCTCCGGCAATGCGCCGGGGCCGCCGGAGAAGTTCAGGCTATTGCGCGGCTTCATCTGCCAGCCTCCGCTGTCGTCGCGGTCAGGCGGAAAAGATAGTCGCGGAATGCCCGCTGCACTTTTCGTATGTGGATTTGCTTGTAGGGAAACATGTCCTCCGGGTCCATCGCGTGCACGACCATGACATGATCGGCCTCGAATATCTGGAGCCGACCATCCGGCGATTCTGCACAATCAATACAGAAGTAGTCCAGCCCGAGGCGCCGATGTACTGCATCCAGCGCGACGCGATGGCGTTGCGCGAAGTCGTTGAAATGCGTCATGAAGGCGGCTTCCTCCTCACGCTTGCGCGCATCCTCATACATACCTGCATTCACGTAATGCACCATCCAGTGCGACGACACCGCCATGTGGCAGGCGAAAGCGGCCCCATCGATCACGGTGATCCTGAATTTGCGGAACAGCCCGTCCGCGCCGCTGTAATCGATGAAACGGGACAGGAAAAATTCTTCATCGCCGGTGACGCGGGCGAGATAGGCCGCCATTTCGTCCAGGCTGGAAATCTTGTCGAGATCGCGTCCGGCCTGCGAATCGTGCGGGCGCAAGATGATAGGAAAGTCGATGCCGCCGGACAGTTCGGGCAGGCTGGCTGTGCCTGCAGCAATATCCAGCAGCACCTCGCGCGATGCATGCAGCGTCGGCGGAATCAGCACGCCCGGCGCATCTTGCAGCAGGGCGCTTGCGACCGAGCGCTCGGTGGAGAGAATATGCATCGGCGCGTTGATGACCGGCTTGGGCCATTGGGCGAGCGGCTGCGCCAGCGATTCGAGCAGGTCGCGATTGAGCTCGACTTCGCTGATGGCGACGAGCAGCGCATCGTGTTCTGGAATCGGCAGCGCCAGCGGATCGCCGGGGGTGATGTAGTAAAGAATCAGATCGATGTCGCTGTTTTCCAGCAGGCATTCGAGCGGCGTATTGGCGGACAGGTCGCCCGCCGCCATCAACATCAGCAGGCGGAATTTTGCCGGCTGTTCGCTAGCGGGGATGCGGTAGATGCGTTGCATGTCCAGCGCCTGTTGCTGGATGGACAGCCCGATGTCGCGTTGCCCCAGGCATTGCATCGCAATCGACAGGTTCATCCACAGATGCGCGTCGTCGGCGTTGTTGTTCGCAAGGTCCAGCAGCTCCTGCCCGACAGAGCGCAAGTCGGCGCCGGCGATACTTATGCGCAGAAAGGGTGCGAGCCCGCGGAATAGCGTCTCGGACTGAATCGGGTGATCGGCTTGGTTCATTCTGAATTTAATGATGCGATGGAGAGTCGGCTGGCTTTCGTCAGGCTTTATTCGCGGTGATCTGCTGAAACAGTTCCAGCCGGCGCGCGTTTATTTTTCCGGTCTCGACGGCATTGCGTATCGCGCAGCCCGGCTCGTGCGTGTGATGGCAGTCGTGGAAGCGGCACTGGCCGAGATAGACGGCGAATTCGACGAAGCCTTGTTCGATGCCGCCGAAGCTCAGGTGGTGCAGGCCGAATGCCTGCACGCCGGGGCAGTCGATCAACGAACTGGTTTCGTCCAGCGGATACAGCCGTGCATGCGTCGTGGTGTGCTTGCCGGAATCCAGCGCGGTGGAAATTTCACGGGTGGCGGCATGGGCATCGGGCAGCAGCGCGTTGATCAGGGTGGACTTGCCCATGCCGGACTGACCGACCAATACGCTGGTGTGTCCATGCAGAAATGGGCGTAACGCGGAGATATCCTGTTTTGCACTGAGCTCCAGCACGCGGTAACCGATGGCGCGATAAGGCTCGAGCATGCGCCGCGCGGGATCGGCTGCGGTTTGCAGGTCGCATTTGTTCAGCACGATCAGCACTTCGATCTGCTGATCCTGTGCGGCAACCAGGCAGCGCGCCAGCAACTCGTCACTGAATGCCGGTTCGACGGCGACGACCACGATAATCTGCGTGACGTTCGCCGCGATATATTTTTCACGGAAGGCGTCGGAGCGATGCAGCAATGAGCGGCGCGGCAGGATGCGTTCGATTACGCCCTGCGCGCCGTTTTCGCTAGTGGCCTCGCCGGTGCGCATGATTTCCACCCGGTCGCCGCACACCACTTCGCTTTTTTTGCCGCGCGTCAAACAGGCTATCTCGCTGCCGTCGTCGAGACGCGTCAAGTACCGGCGACCGAAGGCCGCAAAAACCTGGCCTTGAACAGTCGCGCTCAAATCTTGAACAGCGCGTCTATTTTCGCGGCGCAGATGAAATCGTTCTCGGAGAGTCCGGAGATGGCGTGGGTGGAATATTCCACCGCGCAGCTGTTATAGCCGACCTTGAGGTCGGGGTGGTGGTCCTCGCGGTGCGTCATCCAGGCCACGGCGTTGACGAAGGCGATGGTCTGATAGTAATTCTTGAACGGGTAGGTCTTGCCTATGGTTTGCTCATGCTGCTGCCAGCCTTCGAGTTGCTTCATCATCTCGTCGATTTCCGGCTGCGTCAGCGGAGGAACGCCGCCCTCGCAGGGCTTGCAGTTCTTGTTGGTCAGGTCGCACACTAGGCCCATGATGCCCTCCTACTTCAGGTTGTAGTAACGGTTGAGATAGGCGCCGAGATGCTGCTCGTCCTGCGGCGTCAGTTCGATGCCGAGATTGGCATTGCAGCGGTTCATCTGTTCGACCAGATTGGCGGCGGTGCGCACCTTGCGGTCGGGGCGGGTGAACATCGCGCTGCCGTCGCCGCCCAGCATTGCGACGTGGCAACTGCTGCACTTGTGCTGCGCGAACAGCTTCTGCCCGGCCTGTGCATCGCCCTTGGGGAAGGGGTTGGCCGCCGCGGTCGTTGCGGCGAACAGCAATGCGCCGAACAGCGATGTGATGGATGCGATCAGTCTCATGCGAACCTCCTATTGGGCCTGTAAGTGGGCGATGCGCACCGTCGCCGGCGGATGCGAATCGTAGAACTTCGAATACAGCGGATCGGGCGTCAGCGTCGCCGCGTTGTCCTGATACAGCTTCACCAGCGCGTTCACCAGATCATTCTTGTCGGTCTGTTGTGCGGCGTAGGCGTCGGCCTCGAACTCATGCTTGCGCGAATAGGCCGACATCAGTGGATGCAGCAAGAAACTGAAAACCGGCATGATCGTGAAAAATAGCAGCAATGCGAGCGCGGTGGAATGGGTAGTTACCCCCAGTCCCTCGTAGAACCAGCCGGTCTGCATCAACTGGCCCAGCAGCCACAGGAAGCCGAGGCTCATCGCGAAAGACATGACGATGCGCTTGATCACATGGCGGCGCTTGAAGTGGCCGAGCTCGTGCGCGAGCACCGCCTCGACTTCGTCGCCGCTCAAACGCGCCAGCAGCGTGTCGAAGAACACGATGCGCTTGGTCTTGCCGAATCCGGTGAAGTAGGCATTGCCGTGCGCGCTACGCGTGCTGCCGTCCATCACGAACAGCCCGTTGGAAGTGAAGCCGCATTTCTCCAGCAGCGCCTCGATGCGCGCCTTCATCGCCTCGTCCTGCAACGGCGTGAACTTGTTGAATATCGGCGCGATGAAGGTCGGGTAGATAAACAGCACCAGCAGGTTGAACACCATCCACACCAGCCACACGTACAGCCACCAGTATGTTCCCATCGCCGACATCAGCCACAGCACGCCGAACAGCAACGGCAGGCCGAGCGCCGCCCCCAGCAGCAGGCCCTTGAACGCATCCTTGAGGTAGAGCGCGAAGGTCATCTTGTTGAAGCCGAAACGTTCTTCGATCACGAAGGTGTGGTACAGCCCGAACGGCGCTTCGAGCAGCGAGGAGAGCAGCAGCACGGAAACGATGGTCGCGACGCCCTGCGTGAGCTGCGTATCGAACCAGCCGTTGCAAAACTCCGCGACGAACTGGATGCCGCCCATCACCGTGAAGGCGAGCAGCAACGCGGCGTCGAACAATGCCCCGATCATGCCGAAGCGCGTCTTGACCGAAGTGTAGTCGGCGGCCTTGTGGTGTTCCGTCAGCGACACCTTCGCGCGGAAGGCTTCCGGCACTTCGGCGCGATACGCGGCAATATGCGCCAGGTGGCGGCGTGCCAGCCACAGTTTGGTCAACGTGGTCAGGGCGAGAGCGGCGACGAAGAACAGGGTGAATTGGGTTGCAGTCATGTGGTGTGAGTGTTCGCAAGGCGCGCGGTTGTGACACAATACGCGCCTTATCGTTTAAATATCAGGCGCGCGAATTATGGCACAAAACCAAAACCACCTTATCTGGCTCGACATGGAAATGACCGGTCTCTTGCCGGATAGCGACCGCATTATCGAGGTCGCGATGGTGATTACCGACAGCAACCTGGAAACCGTCGCCGAAGCGGCTGTGCTGGTGGTTCATCAGCCGGATAGCGTGCTGGACGGAATGGACAACTGGAACAAATCCACCCACGGCAAATCCGGCCTGATCGACAAGGTCAAGGCATCGACGCTGGACGATGCGGCGGTGGAAGCGCAGATGCTGGCATTTTTGCAGGAGTACGTGCCGATCCGCACCTCGCCGATGTGCGGCAATTCGATCTGCCAGGATCGCCGCTTCATGGCGCGCTGGATGCCCAAGCTGGAGGATTACTTCCATTACCGCAACCTCGACGTCAGCACGCTGAAGGAACTGGCCAAACGCTGGAAACCCGAAGTCGCGAGCGGCATCAAGAAGCATGGCAAACACGAAGCGCTGGCCGACATCTACGAATCCATCGCCGAGATGCGCCACTACCGCGACAATTTCCTGAAACTGTAGACGGCCTGAAATTTCCGGCGGCCGTCTGGCCGCACAATCGATAGCAGGCTGTTGAAAAACGTAGCGAGGATGACCAGATGCAAGGCGCACGGAGCGCAGGAACCGGAATGTACTTTATGTTTGCCGCTACGCGGCCCCGGATTCCGACAACGCAGTTGCGGTGCAGGCTCATGCGCAAAGCGCGTGATACCGAAGCCAACACCGCGCAACGCAGCAGATGGTCACCGCAGTAGTTTTACAACAGCCTGATAGGAGGCGATCATGTATCAACGCATACTGGTTCCGATAGACGGCAGCGAAACGGCCGAGCGCGCATTGCGCGAAGCGATCAAACTGGCGGACGGCAAGGCGCAACTGAGGCTGCTGCATGTGGTCGAGGAAGTCTATCCGCTGGATGCCGAAGGTTACGCCTTCATCGATTACGCCGCCCTGCGCGACGTGGCGCGATCCAGCGGCGAGCGCCTGCTCGCCAAGGCCGGGGAAACGGCACGCCAGGCCGGGGCGGCGGTGGAGACTTCGCTGCTCGAAGCCGAAGGCGAACGGGTCGCGAACGTCATCGACGCCGATGCACGCAACTGGCCTGCCGACCTGATCGTGATCGGCTCGCATGGCCGCTCCGGCTTCAGCCGCCTGCTGTTCGGCAGCGTCGCCGAAGGCGTAGTGCGCGGCGCATCGGTGCCGGTGCTGCTGGTGCGCAGCGCGGATCAATGAACCGATTGTTGCTAGTCGTCGGAGTTCGAGCAGTTATAAATCGTCCGCTTTGCTAACCGCCCCCTTTAGTTGCTTGCTTGTGTAGCATAATTTTTTGTGGAAACCATTCGGAGCACATCCCATGAGCGCTACCACCCTTGAAATCCGGCCTGAATTAAAAATACAGCTCGACCATCTGGCGGAAGAAATTCACCGCAGCGAAAGCGAACTGGCAAACGAGGCGGTGGCACTGTATCTGGCCCAGCAGCACCGCATCATTGGGCGCATTCAGGAAGGGCTGACGCAGGCGCAACGCGGCGAGTTTGTGACGGACGAAGAGATGGAAGCCTTCTTCGCGCGCTACACTGACCCGCGGGCATGAAGCTGCGATACACCCCGCGGTCCAAACTGGACCTCGCGGAGATTCACGACTACATCGCACAAGAAAATCCGCAGGCAGCAAGACGCGTCATTATGCTCATCCGCAAAGCAGCTGAAACGCTACCGCAAAATCCTCAAATCGGTAAATTAGGACGAATCGCCGGAACCCGCGAATTAACCGTCGGACGCTTCCCCTTCATGCTCGCTTATCACATCGAATCGGAAGAGATACATATCTTGGCGGTAGTGCATACAGCCAGATTGTGGCCGGAAAATCTCTGATTTTTAGGGGCATGCTCTAATGTTTGAGTTCACTGATCTGCGCGGATTTTCGCACAGGTTAGCTCGAAGGATGGGTTCGGTGCCGAGTCATAGCTTCTCCAGCTTTGTAAGACCATCAAAGACCCGCTGACGTATTTCTTGGTATTGCGGGCCAGACGCATAGCTATCCCGAGCGTGCTTGAGATATAGCCAATACAACTCTCGTAACGCAAAACCCATTTGTGGTTTCATCTCTTGAGTGGCACTTGAGAATGCATCTTCGAGCTGCCGAACATTTTCTTCGAGAAGCTTCATCTTTGGTTCCCAGTCGTCATGCCTGTGGAGGGACTCTCGTTCCCAAAACTCAACCATGCGTTTGTCCAAGGACGCAACACGGCGCAAAGCCTCCATTGTTGCCTTGTTGACTTCACGCTGCACCAACTTATGTAACTCGACAGAAAACTCAAGCCCGCCAGTGCTGGCCTTAACAAAGAAACGACTGATGCGGTGCCGCTCGACGGCGACGGAAATAGCAACCATGCCGACAACCGCCAGCAAGAGAATAGCTACGACTGTTGCAATGTCATCCATAGGTGGTCAGTCCTGAGGAAGCGAACTTGAGCACAGGGTTAGGTTTTTTTGCCATCGGCTTCCCTGGCCTTGCGTTGCATAAAGTCGTTGAATTTCTCATTTAGAACGAAGACGTAATCGCAAATCGCAACCACAAATTCAAGCAAGTCTTCCGCGTCTTGCCGAGAAAACTTGCCGTCAGTGGCATGAGCAGCGAGATTTCGATGTTTCTGGAGTTCTTGGCTCCACTGGAACAAGCGCTTATCGATTACTTCACCTTCAAGCAATTCTTTCAGCCCGCCACCGAGGTATTGGCTCTTCGTTTTGAAGTGGCGACAGACTCCCTCAAGCGCCCGACCGCACATGGCGGCACATGCAATGTATGCGCCCGCCTTAATGCACCGGTCTGCCTCCGCAATTGATGTGCGAACCAATTCGGGAACGTGCCAAGACAAAAATCTTTTGGGCTGTGGCCAAACACGGGTAGGGTCTTCCCAAAAGTCGCGTTCTCCGTCGTAGTACTGATATTGACCAGCAAGTAAGGTGTTCTTACAGGCCGGGCACTCAAGGAGGTTTGCCCTAAATGGCCCTGGATCGTTTTCATGGTCATAAGACTCATGGAATGCAATGACTTTCGCATCGACGTTGGCTTGACAGTAAGGACATTCTGTAATCATGGGCGTTGACCTGAAAAAACCTAACGTAAAGTAGTCGGCAAATACGCCGGATATTCCGGGATGGCTTTCCGTACAGGCTGGCGCATTGCTTCTATCTCCCTGTTTTTCTATTTATCGTTAAATCAAAGCGGCAATATGGGGTGTGGAATGCGGCGCTTGCCGTTGACCGAAAAAACGTTTGCGACCTTACCCGAGCCGGAGAGAGAAAACAATAGACCGAAATATATAGGCAGCTTGGTCTTCGCAGCAAGTGGCGGCTCCGGCGCGAGCCGCTCGCTCATCGTTACGACAACGAGTGAAAAAGAGCCGGAAGCGCATGCTGAGACTATTCAAGCTCCGTACCGCACTTCAAACGCACTTGCCTTGACCGCGAACTCCTGTTTAAATCCTACATATTGTTTTAATAATTGTTTAATAATTGAATCATAAAATGATGAAACCGACTCAAGTGGTGAAGGCATTGGCGGCACTGGCGCAACCGACGCGTTTGGCGGTCTACCGCCTGCTGGTGACGGCAGGGCCGGAAGGCATGGCGGCGGGACAGATCGCTGAAAAGGTGAAGGCGTCGCCGGCGACGATGTCGTTCCACTTCAAGACCCTGAGCCATGCCGGGCTGGTGGAGAGCAGGCAGGATGGCCGCTTCGTCTATTACGCCGCCAATTTCACCGTGATGAACGGCATGGTGGATTACCTGACGGAGAACTGTTGCGGCGGCAATGCGGAGGCATGCAAGACGTCGGGCAAGAAATGTTGATCAATTGAAAGGAAAAACCAAATGAGCGAAAAACAATACAACGTGCTGGTGCTGTGCACTGGTAATTCTGCACGCAGCATCCTGGGCGAGGTGTTGTTCAACACCTTGGGCAAGGGCAAGTTCAAGGCATACAGCGCGGGCAGCAAACCGGCGGGCAAGGTGAATCCGGGCGCGCTGGAGTGGCTGCAAGCCAACGGGCACAGCACCGAGGGGTTGCGCAGCAAGAGTTGGGACGAGTTTTCCCAGCCCGGCACGCCGGGGTTCGATTTCGTGTTCACCGTGTGCGACAACGCCGCAGGCGAAGTTTGCCCGGTGTGGTACGGCTCGCCGATGACCGCGCACTGGGGCATCCCCGACCCGGCGCATGTCGAGGGCGACGAGGCGCGCCGCGCGGCGTTCAAAAAAGCTGCCGAACAATTGGCGCGGCGCATCCAGTTGTTCATGAGCCTGCCCGTCGAGAAGCTGGACAAGCTGGCGTTGAAAGAGAAACTCGCCGAGATCGGGCGTATCAAGGATTAACCGGAAGGATTCCCGGCTGAGCAGGAAGTAGGCAATTTTTCAACTTGAAGCGTCGGGTTACGCTACGCTCTCGTACCCTTTAGGGTGAACCCGATCTACAGAATTTGATGCATTGTGGGAGCGGCTTTGATGGAACTACTAGCCAATCCACTAAGCGCGATGAAACCTGCGCTAAGTGGCTGGTTATAGCCGCGATAGGCGACCGATGGTAAGGCAATCGCGGCTAAAGCCGCTCCTACCAAACCAACCTCGCCATGAGCGATTATGGCAATTCATACGACTCTTTTGGATAACCCAAGGATAACGACATGAACCTCTTCGAACGCTACCTGACCCTCTGGGTATTCCTCTGCATCATCGTCGGCGTGGTGCTGGGGCAGTTCTTCCCCGCGCCGTTTCACTGGCTGGGCGGGCTGGAAATCGCCAAGGTCAATCTTCCGGTCGGGCTGTTGATCTGGGTGATGATTATCCCGATGCTGCTGCGCATCGACTTCGGCGCGCTGCACGAGGTGCGCAAACACTGGCGCGGCATCGGCGTCACGCTGTTCGTCAACTGGGCGGTGAAGCCGTTCTCGATGGCCTTGCTGGGCTGGTTATTCATCCGCCATCTGTTCGCACCCTACCTGCCCGCCGACCAGCTCGACAGCTACATCGCCGGGCTGATACTGCTGGCTGCCGCGCCCTGCACCGCGATGGTGTTCGTGTGGAGCCGGCTGGTGAACGGCGAGCCGATGTTCACGCTGAGCCAGGTCGCGCTCAACGACGCCATCATGGTGTTCGCCTTCGCGCCGCTGGTAGCGCTGCTGCTCGGCCTCTCCGCCATCGTCGTGCCGTGGGACACGCTGCTGGTGTCGGTGGTGCTGTACATCGTGATTCCGGTCGTCATCGCGCAACTGTTGCGCAAGGCGTTGCTGCGCAAAGGTCAGGCTAAGTTCGAAGAGACGCTGGCGAAGATCGGCCCCTGGTCGATCGCAGCACTCCTGCTGACGCTGGTGCTGCTGTTCGCCTTCCAGGGCAAGGCCATCGTCGAGCAACCGCTCATCATCGCGATGCTGGCTGTGCCTATCACCATCCAGGTGTATTTCAACTCCGCACTGGCCTACTGGCTGAACCGCCGCACCGGCGAAGCGCATTGCGTCGCCGGGCCATCGGCGCTGATCGGCGCATCCAACTTCTTCGAGTTGGCAGTCGCTGCGGCGATCAGCCTGTTCGGCTTCGAATCGGGCGCGGCGCTGGCCACTGTGGTCGGCGTGTTGATCGAAGTGCCGGTGATGCTGAGCGTGGTGTATATCGTGAATCGCAGCCAGAAGTGGTACGAACGAGAGGCTCAAACGTCAAAGCGAGGATAGTTCGAGCACCGCGCGATTGAATCCAGGACACATAATCGCCACTCTTTTCGCACCCGGATCAAGGCTTCAATAAAGTCACGACCGACTTGCCTTTCATCGTCAGCATCTTGCCCATGCGGGCGCGTTTGCCGAAGTGACCTTGCAGGTCCTTGTCGTTGAGCTGTATCACCTGCTCGCGGCTGCCGTTGTTCGCGACCACCGTGACCTTGGGGCTGGCGATGACGGTGACCGCCGCCAGTTCGTCGCCCTCGGCGATGCCCATCACCACGACGCCCTTGCCGCCGCCGGAAAGCTGTTTCATCTCGGCGAGCAGGAAAGCGAGCAATCGGCCGGAGCGGCAGGCGGCGACGACCAGCGACTTCTCTGACGGGGCGAACAATGCCGGCTGCAGGATCTGCTCGCCTTCCACGCTGATGAACTGCTTGCCGGCCTTGTTGCGGCCGATCATGTTGGCTATCGTGCAGGTGAAGCCGTAACCGGCGGAGGTGGCCAGCAGCACATGCTGTTCGGCGTTGCCGCAGATCACGTGCACGATCTTTGCGCCCGTCGCCACGTCGATCAACGTGGACAGCGGCACGCCGTCGCCGCGTCCGCCGGGCAGCTGGTGCACCGGGATACTGCACACGCGGCCGTTACTACAGATGATGATGCAGTGATCGGTGGTGCGACACTCGAACGCGCCCAGCAGGCCGTCGCCTTCCTTGAAGGAAATGGCGGACAGGTCGAGGCCGTGGCCTTGTCTTGTACGGCCCCAGTGCTTGCCGGAGATCACCACGGTCACCGGCTCGTCCACAACCTGCGTGGTCAGCACGACGCGTTCGGCTTGCTCGATCAGCGTGCGACGGTCGTCGCCGAAGGTCTTGATGTCGTCGTCGATCTCTTTCGCCACGCGGCGGCGCATCGCGGAATCAGAGCCGAGCAGCTTGCTAAGTTCGGCGCCTTCGTCCTTGAGTTGTTGCAGCTCGCGCTCGATCTTGATGCCTTCCATCCTCGCCAACTGGCGCAAGCGAATTTCCAGGATGTCCTCGGCCTGCCGGTCGGAGAGGTCGAAGCGTGCGATCAATGCGGGCTTGGGCTCGTCGGACTCGCGGATCAGCGCGATCACCTCGTCCAGATTGAGATAGACGATCATACGACCGTCGAGGATGTGGATGCGGTCGTTGACCTGACCGAGGCGATGCTCGCAGCGGCGGCGCACAGTCGCCAGACGGAACTGGCCCCACTCGCGCAATATCTCGGCCATCGGCTTCTGTTTCGGGCGTCCATCCAGACTGATCATCACCATGTTCAGTTGCAGCGAGCTTTCCAGGCTGGTGTGCGCCAGCAATATAGTCATCAGCTCGTCGGCGGATTGGCGGCTGGATTTCGGCTCGAACACCAGACGCACCGCATGATCCTTGTCCGACTCGTCGGCCACCCTGTCTATGACGGACAGCAGCAATTGCTTGCATTGCACCTGTTCCTGCGACAAGGCTTTCTTGTTGGCCCTGACCTTGGGATTGGTCAGTTCCTCGATCTCCTCCATGATTTTCTTCGCGGAAGTGCCGTGCGGCAGTTCGTACACGGCCACGCGCCACTGGCCGCGCGCCATTTCTTCGATCTTCCAGCGCGCGCGCATCTTCAGCGAGCCGCGCCCGGTGCGATAGCACTCGCGTATCTCGTGCGGCGACGAGATGATCTGCCCACCGCTGGGCAGGTCTGGACCGTTGATCGAGGCCAGCAGCTCCGCATCCGAGCAGTCCGGGTTGCGCACGCACAGCGCGGCGGCCGTTCCGATCTCGCGCAGGTTGTGCGACGGGATCTCGGTCGCCATGCCCACGGCGATGCCGGATGCGCCGTTGAGCAGCACCATCGGCAGGCGCGCGGGCAGCATCGCCGGTTCCTGGAAGTGGCCGTCGTAGTTCGGCTTCATGTCCACCGTGCCCATGCTCAGCTCGGACAGCAGCAGGTCGGCTATCGGGGTCAATCGCGTTTCGGTGTAACGCATCGCCGCCGCGTTGTCGCCGTCGCGCGAACCGAAGTTGCCTTGGCCGTCGACCAGCGGATAGCGCATCGAGAAGCCCTGCGCCAGACGCACCATCGCCTCGTAGGCCGACGAGTCGCCGTGCGGGTGGAACTTACCCAGCACTTCGCCGACGACGCGCGCCGACTTCACATGCTTGCTGTTGTGCGCCAGCCCCATCTCGCGCATCGCGTAGAGAATGCGGCGCTGCACCGGCTTCTGTCCGTCGCACACGTCCGGCAACGCGCGGCCCTTGACCACCGACACGGCGTATTCCAGATAGGCGCGCTCGGCGTACTGCGCGAGCGGCACGGAGTCGCCATCGGGCGGCGGCGGGAGCGGCGCGAACTGGCGGACGTTTCCGCCGCCGCCGCTACTCGCTGCGGGTTCGATCACTTCCTGTTCGGGTTGAATATCGTCGGCAGGCTCGCTTTCGATGCCTTCGAACAGATCGTTTTGCGGAAGGTTAGACATCGCCTGTTACCTCGTTTCCGTGATATTCGAGCCAGGCGCGTCTGGAGCCCGACTCCTGTTTTGCCATCAGCATGTTCATCGTGCGCTCTGTCGTCTCGACGGAGCCGCTATCCAGCGCCACGCACAGCGCGCGGCGCGTGTCCGGGTTCATCGTCGTGTCCCACAACTGCTCGGGATTCATCTCGCCCAGGCCCTTGAAGCGCGAGATGGACCACGCGCCCTCGCGCACCTTGTCCTTGCGCAGGCGGTCTTCGATGGATACCAGTTCGTCCTCGTTCAGCGCGTAAATCTTGCGTATCGGCTTCTTGCCCTGCGCGGGCACATCGACGCGGAACAGCGGCGGCTGCGCGAGGAAGATGTGGCCGTTGGCGACCAGTTGCGGGAAGTGTTTGAAGAACAGCGTCAGCAGCAGCGTCGCGATATGCGAGCCGTCCACGTCGGCGTCGGCCATGATGTAGATGCCCTTGTAGCGCAGGCCGGACAGGTCGGCCTTTTCGTTCGCATCGTGCGGATCGACGCCGATCGCGACGGCGATGTCGTGCACTTCCGCGTTGGCAAACAGCCGGTTGCGATCCACCTCAAAAGTGTTCAGCACCTTGCCGCGCAACGGCAGGATGGCCTGGAATTCCTTGTTGCGTCCCTGTTTCGCGGAACCACCCGCGGAATCGCCCTCGACCAGGAACAGCTCGTTGCGATCCGGATTGAAATCCGCCGCATCGGTCAACTTACCCGGCAACACCGCCACGGATGAGCCCTTCTTCTTCTCGACCTTCTGCGCCGACTTCATCCGGCTCTGCGCCTGCTTGATGACGATCTCGGCGATGCGCTTGCCGAAATCGATGTGTTCGTTCAGCCACAGCAGCAGCGGATCGCTGACCATGGACGAGACCAGCTTCAGCGCGGTGCGCGACACCAGCCTGTCCTTGGTCTGCCCCTGGAACGAAGGGTCAAGCACCTTCGCGGAGAGCACGAAGCTGGCGCGATTGGACACGTCGTCGGAAGTCAGCTTCACGCCCTTGGGCATCATGCCGTGCAGCTCGATGAAGCTCTTCACTGCGGTGTACATCGCGTCGCGCAGGCCGGAATCGTGCGTGCCGCCCGACCAGGTCGGGATCAGGTTCACATAGGACTCGCGGGTGATCGCGCCCTCCTCGCTCCAGGCCAGCGCCCAGGATGCGCCCTCGCCCTCGGCGTAGTTGTCGTCGCCCTTGGGGACGTAACGCTCGCCGGAGAAGATAGGCGCGACCAGCGTGCCGCCCTCCTCCTGCGCATTCAGCGCCTCGGTGAGGTAGCCGCGCAAGCCGTCGGGATAAGACCATGCCTTGGTCTCGCCGGTCTTCTCGATATGCAGCGTAACAATCACGCCGGGCAGTAGCACCGCCTTGGATCGCAGTGCGCGCTCCAGTTGCGACAGATTGACCGCAGGCGCATCGAAATACTTGGCATCCGGCCACGCGCGCACGGTAGTGCCGCTCTTGCGCTTCGGACTCTCTTTCAGTTTGGCCAGCGGGCTCTTCGCGACGCCCTTCTCGAAACGCAGGTAATGCTCGCCGCCATCGCGATACACGGTGATCTCGACGGCGGTGGAGAGCGCATTGGTGACCGCCACGCCGACGCCGTGCAGGCCGCCCGCGAACTTGTATGCGCCGCCGGCCTCCTTGTCGAACTTGCCGCCCGAGTGCAGCACGGTGAACGCGACCTCGACGACGGACACGCCCTCCTCCGGATGGATGCCGACCGGAATGCCGCGCCCGTCGTCCTGCACCGACACGGAGCCGTCGGTGTACGCGGTGACGACAATGTTCTTCGCGAACCCGGCCAGCGCCTCGTCGCAGGCGTTATCGACTACCTCGGTGATGATGTGGTTGGGGTTGTCCAGCGTCGTGTACATGCCGGGACGCTGGCGCACGGGTTCCAACCCGCGCAGAACCTTGAATGACGACTCGTCGTAATTTACGCTCAACTGTTGCTCCTGTTGTTAAACGATGTGCGGCACCGGACATTTCCGGCCTGCTTGCGTATGGCCGTTAGCTAGCCACGAAAAACCCGCCATCGGCGGGTTTCCTGTCGGAGCTTGCACCCAATTCCCTTCCCAATCGCCTTACACCCAATCCTTGGGCACGAGGAACTTGTCGTACAGCTCCGCTTCCGGCGTGCCCTGCTCCGGGTGCCAGTCGTAACGCCATTTTACCAGCGGCGGCATCGACAGCAGGATGGATTCGGTGCGGCCGTTCGACTGCAGGCCGAAGATGGTGCCGCGGTCGACGACCAGATTGAACTCGACGTAGCGGCCGCGGCGATACAACTGGAAGTCGCGCTCGCGCTCGCCGTAGGGCGTGTCCTTGCACTTCTCCAGTATCGGCACGTAGGCGGACAGGTAATGATCGCCTACGCTCTGCTGGATCGCGAAGCAGGTGTCGAAGTCCGGTTCGCTCATGTCGTCGAAGAAGATGCCGCCTACCCCGCGCGGTTCGTTGCGGTGCTTCAGGAAGAAATACTCGTCGCACCATTTCTTGAATTTCGGATGGAGCGCGGGATCGAACGGGGCGAGCGAGTTCTTGCATATCTGGTGGAAGTGCTGCGCGTCTTCCTCGAAGCCGTAATAAGGCGTGAGGTCCATGCCGCCGCCGAACCAGAACACCTTGTCGCCGTCCGGCTTGGTCGCCATGAACATGCGCACGTTCGCGTGCGAAGTCGGCGCGTAGGGGTTGCGCGGGTGCATCACCAGCGACACGCCCATCGCCTCCCATGAACAACCGGCCAGCTCGGGACGATGCTGCGTGGCCGAGACGGGCATCTTGTCACCCTTCACATGCGAGAACGCCACGCCGCCGCGTTCCAGCACATTGCCTTCCTCGATGATGCAGCTGATGCCGCCGCCGTTGCCGCCTTCCCGCGTCCAATTGTCGCGGATGAATTTCTTGCCGTCCACTTGCTCCAGACGTTCGACGATCAGCTCTTGCAGTTCGAGCAGGTATTCCTTGACGGCGTTGCTGTCCATTTTCTCTTCCACCGAATTAACTCCCCTCGCCCGCTGGCGGGAGAGGGGTTGGGGGAGAGGGGCGCATGGCTCCCCCTCACCCTCACCCTCTCCCTCAAGGGTGAGGGAATGGTTGTTTGATTCCTCCATAAAGGAGGCAGTTAACTGCGCACGATTCTACCATCGCCCCACGCGCGTATCGTCGAAGGCCGCTTGCGCTTGCCGACACGTCCCGGCAGCACCCACACTTTTTTTCCGAACAGACGCAGGCATTCCGCATAAGTCTTTGCCGGCCGCTGCCCGCTGAAGTTGGCGCTGGTCGAGACCAGCGCGCTGTTCACGCTGCGGCAAAGCGATCTCGCGAAGGGATGCGCGGTCAGGCGCACGGCCAGCGTGTCGTGGACGCCGCGCAGCCAGCGCGGGCAGGAGGGTTTGACCGGCATCAGGGAAGTAATCGCCTGCGCGCCATCGTTCTGCAGCTTTGCCTGTTCTTCGAATGTCAGCGCCAACAGGTAACGCGCGACCTGACGGTAATGTGACGCGATCAGAATCAGCCCCTTGCGCTGCGGGCGCTGCTTAAGCCTTAGCAGACGCAGCACCGCGTTGCGGTTGCGCGGATCGCAACCGAAGCCGTAGCAGGATTCGGTGGGATAGGCGATCAAGCCGCCGCGCTTGAGATGTGCGGCGAGCTCACGGCCCGAGTATGACTGTTTAGCCATCACTTCTCGTCCCACGGCGCAAAGCCGATGCTGCGTTTTTTCCGGGGTTCTGGCATCGTCAGCTGGCGGATGGCAGCCATGATGGCGCCATGCTCAGTGAAAGCATAAGGAAGTTTGCGACGCCCCCCCCAACTTGATGTCGCAAATTGCGACTTCAAGTTGGCGAACTCTTCGACAGTAAGCTGGAACATGAAGTCTTCCGGGAATCGCTCGCTGTTGCGGCGCACCTGCTCGTTTAACCGTCGGGTCTCTACCCCATAGAGCTCTGCCAGATCGGCATCGAGCATAACCTTCTGCCCTCGGATGAGCAGTATCTTAGTTTCGATGTTTGCCGTAACCAAAAGTGATTTTCCATCTGCCATCGCCGTCCCCTCCCCGAATCGCAGTAAGCCGAATGCTAACGGCTACGCCTGTTGCGCGCAAAGCAGAACGGGGAGCGTCGCCGCATCCCCGTGCTATCTATTCAACCGTTCGCCCTGAGCCTGTCGAAGGGCATGCCCCGTTAATTGATCGTAAAGTTTATCCCGGTCATGGTTCGACAGCCTCACCACGAACGGGATAAATCACTTACGCCCGATAGCGCGATAGCCGATGTCTCGCCGCATCTGGCAACCGTCGAAATAGATGGTGTCGGCAATTTCATAAGCGCGGTTCTGCGCATGCTTCACCATGTCGCCGAGTGCTACGACGCACAGCACGCGGCCGCCGCTGGTGACGACCTTGCCGTCCTGCATCGTTGTGCCGGCGTGGAACACGTGCGCGTCTTCCAACCCCTTGGGCAAGCCGGTGATGACATCGCCCTTCCGAGGCGTATCCGGGTAATTCGCGGCAGCCATCACCACACCCAGCGCGGTACGGCGATCCCACTCCGCCTCGACCTGATCCAGCGTGCCGTTGACGGCGTGTTCGACGATAGCGGCGAGGTCGCTCTTCAGGCGCAGCATGATGGGCTGGGTCTCGGGGTCGCCCATGCGGCAGTTGAACTCCAGCACCTTGAGGCTGCCGTCCGGCGAGATCATCAGGCCGGCATACAGGAAGCCGGTGTAAACAATGCCCTCGCTTTCCATGCCGCGCATCACCGGCTGGATCACTTCGCGCAGCACACGCGCATGGATTTCCGGCGTGACGACGGGAGCGGGCGAATACGCGCCCATGCCGCCGGTGTTCGGGCCGTTGTCGCCGTCCAGCAGACGCTTGTGGTCCTGGCTGGTCGCCATCGCCAGCACGTTCTTGCCGTCGGCCATCACGATGAAGCTGGCTTCCTCGCCAGCGAGGAATTCCTCGATCACCACACGTGCGCCGGCGTCGCCCAGCTTGTTGTCCGACAGCATCATGTCGATGGCTTCGAACGCCTCGTCATTGCTCATCGCGACGACCACACCCTTGCCTGCGGCGAGACCGTCGGCCTTGATGACGATGGGCGCGCCGTGCTTCTCGACATAGGCCTTCGCTGCCGCGATGTCGCTGAAGGTCTCGAAGAACGCAGTGGGAATGTTGTGGCGCGTCATGAAACGCTTCGCGAAATCCTTGGAGGATTCGAGCTGCGCGGCAGCCCTGGTCGGGCCGAATATCTTCAGGCCTGCCGCGCGGAACGCATCGACCACGCCCGCTGCCAGCGGCGCCTCAGGACCAACCACGGTCAGCTCGATGTTCTCACGCTTCACGAACTCGATCAGGTCCGGGATCGCGGTGATCGCGACGTTCTCCACGCCGTCTTCCAGCGCCGTACCGGCATTGCCCGGTGCGACGTAGACCTTCTGCACCTTCGCGCCCTGCGCCAGACGCCATGCCAACGCGTGCTCGCGACCGCCGGAACCGATAACCAGGATTTTCATGTCGATATTCTCATCTTAAATAGAGCTCACGTAGGGTGGATGAGCGCAGCGCTATCCGCCGAATGCATGATGCGAAACCATACGGCGGAAGGCGCTACGCTTTTCCGCCCTACATATTTAATGGCGGAAGTGGCGGAAGCCCGTAAACACCATCGCCAGTCCGTGCTCGTCGGCCGCGGCGATGACTTCGTCGTCACGCATCGAGCCGCCGGGCTGAATCACCGCCTTCGCACCGGCTTGCGCCAGCACGTCGATGCCGTCGCGGAACGGGAAGAAGGCGTCGGACGACACCACGGAATTCGTCAGGCTCAGGCCTGCGTTCTGTGCCTTGATGCTGGCGATGCGGGTCGAATCCACGCGGCTCATCTGGCCTGCGCCGACGCCCAATGTCTGGCCGCCCTTGCAGAACACGATCGCATTGGACTTCACGTACTTCGCGACGCGCCATGCGAACAGCAGGTCGGTCAGTTGTTCGGCGGTCGGCTGCACTTTGCTGACGACCTTGAGTTGCGATGCCTGCACGTTCAGCGCATCCGGCGACTGCACCAGCAGGCCGCCGCTGACGCGTTTGAAGTCGAACTGGTTGTGGGCGTTGGACAGCGGTACGGTCAGTACGCGCACGTTCTGCTTCGCGGCGGTGACTTTCAGCGCGGCTTCGGATGCGGAAGGCGCGATGATGAGTTCGACGAACTGGTTCGCGGTAATCTGCGCGGCGCTCGCTTCGTCCAGCTCGCGGTTGAAGGCGATGATGCCGCCGAACGCGGAAGTGGTGTCGGTCGCGTAGGCCAGCTTGTAGGCGTTCAACGCGGTGTCGGCAATCGCGACGCCGCAAGGGTTCGCGTGCTTGACGATCACGCAGGCGGGCTGATCGAAAGTCTTCACCAGTTCCCACGCAGCATCGGCATCGCCGATGTTGTTGTAGGACAGCTCTTTGCCTTGCAGCTGGGTGTAGTCGGAGATGCCGCCGGCGACCGGGTTCAGGTCGCGGTAGAACGCGGCGCTCTGGTGCGGGTTCTCGCCGTAGCGCA
Source organism: Gallionellales bacterium GWA2_60_142 (assembly GCA_001801085.1). GTDB lineage: Bacteria > Pseudomonadota > Gammaproteobacteria > Burkholderiales > Gallionellaceae > Gallionella. The sequence goes on from MGWR01000027.1 coordinate 52,245, forward strand.
TGTCCTGCACCTTGGCGAAGTTGAAGTTGATCTGCGCGGGGAACTCGCTCTTCTTGCCGT
>MGWR01000028.1 GCA_001801085.1 Gallionellales bacterium GWA2_60_142
CGTTCACGGCGATGTATTTCGCCGACGAGGCGCTGGTGGTGACCAACCCGGAAGTGTCGTCGGTGCGCGACTCCGACCGCATCCTCGGCATCCTCGCAGCCAAGTCCAAGCGCGCGGTCGAGGGCATGGAGCCGATCAAGGAACACCTGCTGGTGACCCGCTACGACCCGAAGCGCGTGGACGCGGGCGAAATGCTGTCCGTGACGGACATTCAGGAGATCCTGCGCATTCCTCTGCTGGGCGTGATCCCGGAATCGGAATCCGTGCTGCAGGCCTCCAACTCCGGCACCCCCGCGATCCATCTGGAAAAAAGCGACGTGGCCGATGCCTATCAGGATGTAGTCGCCCGCTTCATGGGCGACGAAGTGCCGATGCGCTTCCTCACCGCCGAGAAGGCGGGATTCTTCAAACGTCTGTTGGGAGGCCGCTAACATGTCCATGATCTCTGGCCTGGTTGACTACCTGCGCGGCAACGAAAAGAAGACCGCCTCCGTCGCCAAGGAACGTTTGCAAATCATCCTCGCCCACGAACGTGCGGGACGCGGCGCAGCCACCCCTGACTACATGCCGGCCCTGCAGGAAGAACTGCTGGAAGTGATCGCGAAGTACATCCACATCGACCGCGACAGCTTCAAGGTCCAGCTCGAAAAGCACGGCGATTACGAAGTGCTGGAACTGAACATCACCCTGCCGGAAAACGCGCGCAACTAGAACTGCGAAAGCGGCAATAAAAAGGGCAATCCCTCCGGGGATTGCCCTTTGTTTTCGGGGCAACACTCGACCGAAAATTCTGGCTTACGCCCCGTCAACGTTTTCGAACGTGTAGCTCCGGATTCCGGATCAGCGCATATTCCAGCGCATTGGCCAGACTATCGACCAAGGCCTCCTGCAACTTCGGGCCGAGATCGTCCGTGGTATCGACCGTGGCCCGATACGAGGCCAGCGAGACCTGATGTCCGTCCGCATCGAACGCGGCCACATGAACGGACGTCGCGTCGGTCCAGTACTCGATGTTCACCATCGCCCCGCTATCGAGACGAAAGTCGTTCCTGTTTACTTTATGCCGGGTCATTTTCAACTCCTTTTCTGGTTAGTTGGCATCTCTGAAAAACCGGCCGCGGCCTGCTGCACGTCAGCGGGGAAATCGGCCATGTCCTGCACCTGGCGAACTTCGATGATTTCGTTGTCGGCGGCGGGGCAGCGCGACGCCCACCCGATAGCCTCTTCCTTCGAGCTCACCTGTATCATCCAGTAGCCGCCCAGCACCTCGTTCGCACCGGCGAAGGGCCCATTCGTCACCGTCGGATTGCCTCCGGAGAACGTCACTCGCGCGCCCATCGAAGGCGGATGGAGGCCATCGAGCGCGAGCAGCACGCCGGCCTCCTGCAGCATGCTGTTGTATTTCATCATCGCCTCGACGGCCTTGGCATCGGGCATCGTGCCCGGCGCCGCTGTCTCGTATCCCTTGGGGATCATCAGCATCATGAATCGCATCGCGGTGAGTCCTTATGTAGCCCCAGTAGCGATACGAATCTTGAGCCTGAAGCGGCCGATAAGAAATAAGCTGAATTGCTTAGACGCCATGACAGCACTCGGAGGCTGCCCAGGGAGCGCGCTTTCTAAAAATCATTCTCCAGTGCTATTACTTATCGCACTTACGAGGCCATCTCTAGCGGGAGTCAACTACTCTTGGCCGATACCGGACATCCCACTCACACGGCGGCGCGCGAACGCTGCCGCACCGCCTCGAACAGACAGACCGCAGTCGCGGCGGCCGCGTTCAGCGACTCGACACGTCCGGGCATAGGGATGGTGAAACGCCTTGTAGCCGCAGCCTGCAAGGCCTGCGACAGCCCCGCCCCCTCGTTGCCGACCGCGAAGGCGAGATCGCCGCCGAGGTCGCAATCGTACAGGCCGGCATCGGCCTGTAGCGACGCAGCAAAGACAGTTCCCGGCAGCGTCGCTGCGACCGAGGGCAAGTCCGCAGCTTCATAGATGGACAACGCGAAATGCCCGCCCATCGCCGCGCGCAACACTCGCGGCGACCAGGCATCGGCACAACCTTTGGACAGATACACCGCATCGCAGCCAGCCGCCGCCGCCGAGCGCAGCATCGAACCGAGATTGCCCGGGTCCTGGATGTCTTCCAGCAACAGCGCGAAACGGCTGTCGGCCGGCAGAACCTGCGGAATCTCGACCAGCGCGAGTATGCCGGTCGGCGTCTTCAGCTCGGTGAGATCGGCGAACAGCTTGTCGTCCAGCTGGGTCATCGGCACACCGGAGGCACGCTTCAGCAAGGCCTCTACCTCGTCGTCTTTCAGTGCCGCGCTGTTCAACAAGATATGCAACGGCAGCTTGCCAGAGTCCAGATAAGCCGCAAGCAGGTGAGTGCCGTCCAGCAGCGTCTGTCCGGCCTTACCGCGCTGCCGTGCCGAACCGGCGAGCTTGATGAGGTCTTTGAAAAACGTGTTGTCACGAGACTGGATCAGCTTCATTTCTTGTTATCTTTCTCTGTAGAGGCGCGATTCAGCGCGCCCTGATTTTTCGTATACCTGGCTTTCTCGACATCATTATTGAGCGCGATGTATCGCGCCCTACTCCAGCCAGATGAAACTACCCATACGCCCGGTCACGCCGTCGCGCCGGTAGGAAAAGAATTGCTCGCGTTCGCGATAAGTGCAGCGGTCTCCGCCATAAATACGGGTGACCCCGAGCGCATTGAGCCGCAGCCGTGCCAGCGCATAGATATCGGCGAACCACTTGCCCGGCTGACCGGGCAAAAAAGCTGCCTCCGCCTGCGGATTGTCCGCGACAAACTCCGCGCGCACTTCGTCCCCGACTTCGAATGCATCCGGCCCGATGGCCGGTCCCAGCCAGGCCATCAGCATATGTGGCTCGACGACCATCTCCCGCACGGTGGTCTCGATCACGCCGGCCACCAAACCTTTCCAGCCGGCATGCGCAGCGCCGACCGCCGTGCCCTGCTCGTCGCACAACAACACCGGCAGGCAATCGGCGGTCATCACCACGCAGACCGAGCCGCGATTACGCGCGATGCAGGCATCGGCCTGAACGCGGCAGCCGGCCATGTCCGCATTCGCGACTGCCGTACCGTGCACCTGTTCCAGCCACACCGGCTCGCTGGGCAACAAGGTGTTAAGCAGCATGCGGTTGCGGGCCACTGTCAGCGACGCGTCGCCGACATGGCTGCCGAGATTGAAGCTGTCGTAGGGCGCGGCGCTCACGCCGCCATGTCGCGTGGATTGCAACGTCCTGACGTTCGCTGGCGCAGGCCAATCCGGAATAATGCAATGCTCAGACAGGCTCATTGCAGGCCTCGCGTATCTGTTGCAACAACTGCTGCATGTCGTCCGGCATAGCCGCATGCCATTCCATCGTCTCGCCGGTCACCGGGTGCTCCAGCGCCAAACGGGTCGCGTGCAGCGCCTGGCGCGGGAAGCCGTGCAACAACTCGCGCAACGCGGGCGGACATTTTGGCGGTCCTTTCAGATACACGCTGTCGCCGACCAGCGGATGGCAGATAAAGCTCAGATGCACGCGGATCTGGTGGGTGCGCCCGGTCTCCAGTCGGCAGCGCACCAGGGTGCAGCCGGGGAATTTCTCTTCGATCTGATAATGCGTGATCGCCGGTTTGCCGCCATCCACCACCGCCATCTTGACACGCTGGGTCGGATGGCGGCCGATAGGCTCGTCCACATAACCGCCATGCCGCATCTCACCCCATGCCAGCGCGAGGTATTCGCGTTTCACGCTGCGCGCCTGCAACTGGCGCACCAGCGCGGTCTGCGCCGTCAGCGTCTTGGCCACCACCAGCAAACCGCTGGTGTCCTTGTCCAGCCGGTGCACGATGCCGGCGCGCGGCACTTCGGCAAGTTGCGGCGCATGGTGCAGCAGCGCGTTGAGCAGCGTGCCCTCCCAATTGCCGCTGCCCGGATGCACCACCAGCCCGACCGGCTTGTTGATCACCAACAGCGCGTCGTCCTCGTAGACGATGTCGAGCGCGATGTCCTCGGCGGCATAAGGCTGTTCGGCGGGATGCGACTGCGGCGTCACCTCGACAGCCTCGCCACCCCACACCTTGAGCTTCGCGACGACGGTCTTTCCATCGAGGGTCGCCTGCCCTGCCGCGATCCATTCCTGCAGGCGGCTGCGCGAATATTCGGGCAGTAATCTGGTCAACGCCTGATCGAAGCGCATGCCGGCGCAATCGTCCGGCACGACGAAATGGAGCGCGGGAGTGTTTAAGTTATAATCGTGCAAATTTTTTTCGGATTCAGTCATGCGCCATAGTTTAGCCGTAATCCTGCTGTTGACGTTAACTGCCTGCAGTTTGCTCGAACCGTTGCCGGACGGAACGAACCAGCCGTCGCTGCTGTCGGCCGAAGAACTCTACGATCAGGCCAAGACCGAGATGAATGACGGCAATTACAGCACGGCGGTCACGCTGTTCGAAAAACTCCAGTCGCGTTATCCCTACGGACGCTATGCGCAACAGGCGCTGATGGAAACGGCTTACGCCAACTACAAGCAAGGTGAAGCGGAAGCCGCCATTTCCGCCGCAGACCGCTTCATCAAGCAATACCCCAACCATCCTCACATCGACTACATCTACTATGTGAAGGGACTGGCCAACTTCGGTGGCGAAGTCAGCCTGCTCAAATCACTGGGCGGCCAGGATCCCACCGAGCGAGATCCCAAGGCGGCGCAGAATGCTTTCGCTTCATTCAAGGATCTGGTGACACGCTTCCCGAACAGCAAATACGCGCCCGATTCCAGATTGCGCATGCAATACCTTGTGAATGCGTTGGCCAAATACGAAGTGCATGTCGCACGCTATTACCTGCGCCGCGGTGCGCATATCGCCGCAGTCAACCGCGCACAGGGCGTGCTGACGCAATACCCAAACAGCCCCTCGACGCGCGATGCACTAGAGATCATGGTGCGGGGCTACGACGCGATGGGCATGACCGACTTGCGCGACGATGCCAAGCGTGTGCTGGCAAAGAACACAGCCGCCGGAGAAACCGCTCCCGACGAACCCATAGCAGGGAAATCCTGGTGGCAATTCTGGAAATAAACTATTGCCCGTCCTGCGGTGCAACGGTCGAGTTGCGCTGTCCGGACGACGACAATCGTCCGCGCCATATCTGCACCGCCTGCGGAACCATCCACTACCAGAATCCCAACCTGGTGATCGGCTCCATCCCGGAGTGGGAAGACAAAATATTGCTGTGCCGCCGCGCCATCGAACCTCGCCATGGCCTGTGGACGCTGCCCGGCGGCTTCATGGAGAATGGCGAGTCCACCACCGAAGCGGCGATCCGCGAAACATGGGAAGAGGCCAACGCACGCATCGAGATCGGCGACCTGTATTCGATGTACAGCCTGCCCTACATCAACCAGGTGCACCTGCTGTTCCGCGCCCGGCTGATCGACCTCGACTTCGGACCGGGCCCGGAAAGCCTGGAAGTCAGACTGTTCGCCGAGGACGAAATCCCGTGGGACGAGATCGCGTTCCGCCCGATCAAATATAGCCTGGAGCATTATTTCGCCGACCGCAGCAAAGGCCATTTCAGCTTCCACATCGGCGCGCTGGAGCGACCACCCAAGCAAGCATGACTGCGGCTTTGCCGAAAGCCTGCCGTACCGATATAATCAACCATGATTTTTGAGCGAAGAAGAACAAAATGAAACACTTTCGCCTCTTTATGGCACTCGCCGCCGTCGCGCTAACCAGCGGCTGTGCAGCACCCCGCGCAAGCACGGCTTCCGACCCGCTGGAGTCGTTCAATCGCGGCGTATACCAGTTCAACGACGCGGTAGACAAGGCCATCGCCAAGCCAGTCGCACAGGGCTACGATGCCGTAATGCCGGTTCCCGGCAAGATGATGGTGAGCAACTTCTTCTCCAATCTGGACGACGTCATCGTCACGGCCAACGACCTGCTGCAACTGAAATTCAACCAGGCCGCCTCCGACGGTTCGCGCTTCCTGTTCAACAGCACCTTCGGCGTATTCGGCCTGCTCGACGTCACTTCCCGGCTGGAAAAGCACGACGAGGATTTCGGCCAGACGCTGGGCTACTGGGGCATAGGCAGCGGCCCATATATCGTCCTGCCCATCCTCGGCCCAAGCACGCTACGCGACGGCGTCGGCCTGTATGCGGACAGCCGCCCGAGCAAGCTGCGTCGGGTCAGCCACATGCGCACCCGCAACCAGTTGTACATCACGAAGGCCATCAGCCGCCGCGCCGAACTGCTGGAACAGGAAAAAGTACTCGACGAGGCCGTGATCGACCGCTACGCATTCATCCGCGACGCCTACCTGCTGCGTCGCCAGAGCCTGGTGCACGACGGAAATCCGCCGCGCCAGAAGTACGACGAATATGACGAGGAAGAGGACATCGAACAGAAACCGGCGCCTATCCCCGCGACCCCGTCTTCGAAGCTGGAACAGGCCCCTACGATCCGCCCAGTGTCGCTCGAAACGAAACCCGCACTGCCGACCGTCGGCCCGCAGACCAGCGCCGATGACCAAAGCAGCTTCGATAGCCCTCGGCGAAACATCCTCAAGGTTTGGGTGGCTCAGCAAGACGCCATCCGTTAACTAACTCCGCGTCTGACCCGTCCTAAACTAGGTTGACAGTAAAACGTCGCGTTACCGCTCGTCCAGGTAAGCTGTTAAAGACGCCTGATGCACCGCATCGGGCGTTTTGTATTTTAGCGCCAGATGAGGGCGCTCATGATTGTAGATATAAATCGATTCCTTGATCATTTGCGTCGCCTCCCTTAAGTTTTTCGGTGTTTGCAGCAGGAACTCGTTCTTCAGAATGCCGTTCACCCTTTCGGCCAACGCATTCTGATAACAGTCGTACCCGTCCGTCATCGAACACGTAATCTCGTGTTTCTCATGGATTTGTTGGTAGTAACTGGAGCAATACTGGATTCCCCGGTCAGAGTGATGAATCAGTTTGGCCCGGGTCTTTCTGCCTCTGATCGCCATCTTTAAAGCACGCCCAACCCCTTCCGTTTGCAGACTGCCATGCACGTGGTAACCCATGATCCTCCGGGAGTAAGCGTCCGTGACCAGGCTGAGATAGGCAAACTTCTCCCGGGTCGGAATATAGGTGATGTCTGCCACCCAGACTTCTTCTGGCCGGGTGGCGAGCACCTGCTGCGGACCTTCCTTGAGCAGATTGGGATGTTTGCGGAAGCGGTGATGGCTATCCGTCGTCTTGTGATACGCGCGTTTGGTCGGCACCAGAAGGCGAGCGTCCCGCAACAGGTCAAACAAGCCGTCTCGCCCCAGCTTGATTCCCCGCTCCCTAAACGAGTCACTCAAGAGGTAATGCAGCTTCCGCGTACCGATTCTGGGCTGCCGCAAACGCCGCTGTTGAACGAGGCTAACGACAACCTCGTTCCGCTCTAGCCTGGCTTGGGTACTGCTCAATTGCTGGTAATACGCCTGTCGGCTCATTCCGTAATGACGGCAGGCCGCCGAGATGCTCAAGCCTTCGACTTGGCTTTGCTCGATGACCTGCCTGAAGGCTTTTTTGGGATTTTGAGCCCGTACTCGTTCTTGATCACATCAAGCATGGCTTCGAACAAGCGCGCTTTCTCGTTGGCATCCCTGAGCTGGACTTCCAATTCCTTGATCCGCTGGTCGGGTGTTTGTGGTAATTGCCGATCGCTCATCTGCACATCCTTTCGAAGGGTGGGCGAAAGATTACGCCAATCCATCCGGCCATGCTTGCGCAACCAAACCAGAACGGTTGATCGTCCTTGTATTCCATAGCGAAGCTGAGCCTGCTTGTAGCTCATTTCGCCCTTTTCAACTTGATCCACTACGCTCAATTTAAAAGCCAGCGTGTAATCCCGCTGACTCCTTCTTTCTCCTGTGTTCATCTGACACTCCTTTCGTCATCGCAAAAAGTGTCAACTTATTTCAGGACGGGTCAATTCTGCATGTCCGACACTTTGGAAAGTTCTGCACGAGCATTCGACATTTGTGTATTCAACGCAACACAATCGCCATCCATATATTTTTCGTGGGAAACATAAGACGCACTTATGCTTTCAGGACGATTGGCACATGCGCTTACAAAAACAAGCACTGCCGAGGCGAGAATAGTTCTCTTGTACACGATAAATTTCCTTCCCTGTGATTAATTGAATGTACAACGGCGAGGAAACTATCATGGTCAGCAGCAAATAAACATATGCCGAAAGACATATTGTTTTACGCAAAAAAAGATGCTAGCGACATCGCCAGCATCTTTTAAAAACCGCTATTACTCGTTTCAGCGTCCGGAACGCAACGCCTCGATACGCTCCTCCAGCGAAGGATGGGTCATGAACAACTTGGCGAAGCTCTTGCCGCCGGAGATGCCGAATGCCGACATCTGTTCCGGCAGAGTCGCTTGCTCGTGGTTCATCTTCAGGCGCTCCAGCGCGGCGATCATCTTCTCGCGTCCGGCCAGGTTCGCGCCTCCGGCATCGGCTCGATATTCGCGCTGGCGCGAGAACCACATCACGATGGTGCTGGCCAGAATGCCCAGCACCAGTTGCGCGGCGATCTCGGCGACAAACATGCCGATGCCGGGACCGTCGCGTCCGTCGTTCTTCAGCAGCACGCGATCTACGAAGTAGCCAAACAGTTTGGACAGGAAGATCACGAAGGTATTCACCACACCCTGGATCAGCGCCAGCGTCACCATATCGCCGTTGGCCACATGACTGATTTCATGCGCCAGCACCGCCTCGATCTCGTCGCGGCTCATGTTGTGCAGCAGGCCGGTGCTCACCGCGACCAACGCGGCATTGCGGTTCCAGCCGGTGGCGAAGGCATTCACGTCCGGCGCATCGTAAGTCGCCACTTCCGGCATGCCGATGCCGGCTGCTTGCGCTTGGCGGCGCACCGTTTCGACCAGCCAGCGCTCGGTCGGATCGGAAGGATGCTCGATAACCTGCGCGCCCACCATACGCTTGGCCGACCACTTCGACATCAGCAGCGAAATAATCGAACCGGCGAAACCGATCACCGCCGACATCACCAGCAGCGCGCCGAAGTCGATCCCGCCGGTCTCGGTCACCCAACGATCCACACCGAGCAAACGCAAGGTGACGCTAATGACGGCGACCACTGCCAAGTTGGTCACAACAAACAGAAAAATTCGCTTCATCTCTACTATCTCCCTCCGATAAAAAACTTGCGGCGCGCAGTGTAACACCATGAAACTTGTACCCCGCCGCCACATCTTATTCGCTTGGTTGAGTCCGAATCGACGCACACCGCGGGATGTGACATGGGGGAAGAAAAAAAGTTTTCAAGCCCGGACTTTAAATCCAGCATCAAACGCCGGCGAGGGTTATCCCCGCTTATACTTTGCAAAGTAACCCATAAACGAAATCATGCGCGCCCCCTGCCCACCTCCCGAACCTATCGCGGCTAAAGCCGCTCCCACAACGACAATCCAACGTCAACGCTGACAAGGTGACTCATGCATAAGAACGACGGCAATCCGATTCGGAGCGACGACATCGTCAAAGTGTGGGACTTGTTCATCCGGCTGTTCCACTGGACGCTGGTGGCCGGTTTTTCCACGGCCTACATCTCGAGCGAACTCCATGCCTCCGAAATCCATGTGCTGGCCGGTTATGCACTGTGCGCACTGCTGATAGCGCGCATCTACTGGGGATTCAAGGGAAGCCCGCATGCCCGCTTCCGCTCCTTCTTCTTTCCCCCCAGCGAAACGCTCGCCTATGTACGCTCGATGCTCGCCGGCCACCCGAAACATTACCTCGGCCATAATCCGGCGGGGGCACTGATGGTCTTCACGCTGTTGTGCATGATGGCCGCGCTGCTATTGACCGGGCTGGCGACACTCGCGGCGATAGACTACGAAGGGCCGCTGCTGTTCATCGCAAATCTCGTCAACGACGAAACAGCCTATGCATTCCGCAGCCTGCACGATGTTCTTTCTGCTATCGCCCTGATTCTGGTCGTAATGCACATCGGCGGCGCAGTGCTCGGCAGTATCCAGCACCGCGAGAATCTCGTGAAAGCGATGTTCACCGGAAAGAAGACCATACCTGGCAGCCGTAACGGGGATTGAGATCAATGCGAACCATATTCAAGGCAGCGCTGCTGGCCGCCGCTCTATTGACCAGCGGCGGCGTTGCCATTGCCGAAGAAGAAAGCTTCACCCAATGGTGGTTCAGCCCTTGGCGGCACAAGGAAGTGCAGCCGGTCGACAACAAGATCTACCAGGAAGAATGCGGCGGCTGCCACCTGGCCTACCAGCCCGGCCTGCTGCCGACCAAGTCATGGGAAAAGCTGCTGACCGAAACCGCGCTGGCCGACCATTTCGGCGACGATGCCACGCTGGACGCGGAGACGCTGAAGGAGATACGCGATTACGCGCTGGCAAATGCGGCGGACAAGTCCTACCATAAGCGCTCGCGCAAGATCGCACTGGCGACCGCAACGGGCGACGCGCCGCTG
>MGWR01000029.1 GCA_001801085.1 Gallionellales bacterium GWA2_60_142
CCGAGGATGCGCAGCAGATGATGTCCAGCCTGCGCAAGAAAGCCGAGACGCCGGAACGCATCTACGACCTCAAGGAATCGCTCGCCGATTACCACCTTCAGGGCGAGCATCAAATGCTGCAGGTCGATCCTGACCAGTTGCTCGTCGCGATCCAGGCGTACAAGAAGGCCAGGAGTTTGGAGCGTAGTTGGCTGATCGAGAAGCCGAAGCCGGTGTGGATTTCAAAAAAAGAACTGGTCAGGGGCAAGACCCTGCCGGGCAGACGACGCAAGGACTGAAGCGAGTTTGCCGGCCATCAAATGGACTCATGTTTTTGTGGGAGCGGCTTCAGCCGCGATAGTCGCTGTAATCAATAGCGCAGCAATCGCGGCTGAAGCCGCTCTTACAAATGAATTCCAAAGTCGCAGTAAATAAAATGATTGCCATGACCAATACAAACCAACCTCCTGCCGGACGCCCGTTCGGCGAACTGCCGCTGCCGGCCGCGATGCTGGCGAACCTGCAACAGCTCGGCTACCTGACGATGACGCCGATACAGGCCGCCAGCCTGCCGATCACGCTGGGCGGATACGACCTGATCGCGCAGGCCAAGACCGGCAGCGGCAAGACCGCGGCGTTCGGCCTGCCGCTGCTGACCAAGCTGAATCCGCGCTATTTTGCGGTGCAGGCCATGGTGCTGTGCCCCACGCGCGAGCTCGCCGATCAGGTGGCGCAGGAGATACGCCGTCTCGCGCGCGCCGCCGACAATATCAAGGTCGTCACGCTGTGCGGCGGCAGCACCATGCGTCCGCAGATGGCCAGCCTGGAACACGGTGCGCACATCGTCGTCGGCACGCCGGGCCGCATCATGGATCATCTCGACCGCGGCACGCTGAATCTGGAGTCGCTCAACACGCTGGTGCTGGACGAGGCCGACCGCATGCTGGACATGGGCTTCTACGACCAGATCGCCTATGTGGCGCGGCATTGTCCTGCCCGTCGCCAGACGCTGCTGTTCTCGGCGACTTACCCGGATGGCGTCCTGCGGCTGGCGCGCCAGTTCATGCACAAGCCTCAGGAGGTGAAACTGGAAGAGCAGCACGACGACGGCAAGATACGCCAGCGCTTCTACGAGGTGAGTCGCGAGGGCCGCTTGCAAGCCGTCGCTGCGCTGCTGAAACACTATCGCCCGGTCAGCACGCTGGCCTTCTGCAACACCAAACAGCAATGCCGCGACTTGCTCGACGTGTTGCAAGCGCAGGGCATCAGGGCGCTGACGCTGAACGGCGATCTGGAACAGCGCGAGCGCGACCAGGTGCTGATCCAGTTTGCCAACCGCAGTTGCTCGGTGCTGGTCGCCACCGACGTCGCCGCGCGCGGCCTGGACATCGCCCGGCTCGAAGCGGTAATCAACGTCGATGTCACGCCCGACCCCGAGATCCATGTCCACCGCATCGGCCGCACTGGCCGTGCCGACGAAGACGGCTGGGCGCTGAGCCTGGCCAGCCCGTCCGAGATACACCGCGTGGAGACCATCGCCAAAACGATGGGCTTCGAGCCCGAGTGGCATCAGGTAAACGAACTGGAAGGCGACGACGCTCCGCTGGTTCCTCCCATGGTCACGCTACAGATACTCGGCGGCCGCAAGGAAAAAATCCGTCCCGGCGACGTGCTGGGCGCGCTCACCGGTGATGCCGGATATACCCGCGAGCAGGTCGGCAAGATCACTGTGACCGATTTCTCCACCTACGTCGCCGTCGCGCGCAACATCGCAAATGAGGCCGAGCGCAAATTGTCGGCGGGCAAGGTAAAGGGCAAGACCGTGAAGGTGAGGGCGCTGGAGGAATAGCCCCGATTCACAGGATGCTATCGTCAGTGCCGAGATTTAATCAAACCGGGTGAGACAAAGCGGCTGACTACGGTGAATTGACTGAAGCTCTCTCTCCACGTGACCTTCGTCCGTCCGCAGGCCACCCATGCATGGGCTTGCAGCGCCGTTCCGGAATTACGAGGGCACCTCTAATGTTTCCGTATTTGGTGCTATAGTTTTCCCGCGTGTTCAATCTTGAGGAGCCGACGATGCGTTTTTTGTGGATGGTTTTGCTGACGATGCTGTTGAGCGGTTGCGGCTACAACACTTTTCAAACGACAGACGAGCAGATCAAGGCGAGTTGGGCGGAGGTGCTGAACCAGTACCAGCGCCGCGCCGATCTGATTCCCAATCTGGTGAACACGGTGAAGGGTTTTGCGGCGCAGGAGCAGACGGTGCTGCTCGGCGTCACCGAGGCGCGGGCCAGGGTCGGCAGCATTCAGGCGACGCCGGAGCTGGTCAACGATCCGCAGGCGTTCGCCAACTTCCAGGCCGCTCAGGGGCAACTGACCTCGGCCCTGAGCCGCTTGTTGGTGGTGTCGGAGAACTATCCGCAACTGAAGTCTGATGCGAACTTCCGTGACTTGCAGGCACAGCTCGAAGGCACCGAGAACCGCATTACCGTGGCGCGCAAGCGTTACATCAAGGCGGTGCAGGAATACAACGTCGCGGTGCGTTCCTTCCCGACCAACCTGACGGCGATGCTGTTCGGGTATGCGGTCAAGCCTTCGTTCACTGTGGAGAACGAGAAGGCGATCTCGGCTCCGCCTGCGGTGGACTTCTCCGTACCTCAGCCCGCCGCTGTACCGGCGAAGTAAATGAACATCCTGGCGCGAGTCTTTCTGCTTGCGCTGCTGCTGGCCGGGGTGGCGCAGGCGGAAGTTGCCGTCCCGGCGCTGTCCGCTCGCGTCACCGATCTCACTTCCACGCTGGACGCGCAACAGGCCCAGTCTCTTGAATCCAAGCTTGCCGCATTCGAGGCGAAGAAAGGTGCGCAGATCGCGGTGCTGCTCCTGCCGACTACCCAGCCCGAGACCATAGAGCAATACGGCATACGCGTCGCCGAAAGCTGGCGACTCGGGCGCAAGGGCGTGGACGACGGCGTGCTGCTGCTGGTCGCGAAAGAGGATCGCGCGATGCGCATCGAGGTCGGCTACGGGCTGGAAGGCGCGCTGAACGACGCCACCGCGAAGCGCATCGTCGCCGAGATCATCACGCCGTTCTTCAAACGCGGCGAGTTCTATCAGGGGATAGACGCAGGCACCGCGGCAATCATCAATGTGGTCGAGGGCGAGCCGTTGCCCGAGCCGCAGCGCGGCACGTCAGGCGACAAGGGCGATATCGAGTCGCTGCTGTTCATAGCCTTCGGTGCGGTGGTGGTCGTCGGCGGCATACTGCGCTCTTTGCTCGGCCGCCTTCCCGCGGCGCTGCTGACCGGCGGCGGGCTGGGGCTGGTGGCCTGGCTGACGGCAGTCCCGTTAATGATGGCGCTGCTGGCCGGGGCGATGGCCTTCGTGTTCGTCTTGCTGGGCGGTATGCGCCACGGCTTCGGCGGCATGGGCGGCGGAGGCGGTCGTGGCGGGTTTGGAGGAGGCGGCTTCGGCGGCGGGGGCGGAGGCTTCGGTGGCGGCGGAGCGTCTGGACGGTGGTAGGGGTAATGATATGAACTTGAAACGCATCATGCGGCATCTGGCTAGCGGACGCGCGAACGTGCATCGCGTGCTGCCGCCGCGAGCGCTGGAGACGATAGAGCGCGCGATCGCCGCGACCGAGATGCAGCACGACGGGCAGATACGCTTCGCGGTCGAGGCCGCGCTGGACTGGCAGCCGCTGCTGGCCGGGCAGACTGCGCGCGAACGCGCCGTCGAGGTGTTCTCCGAACTGCGCGTGTGGGACACCGAGTACAACAACGGTGTGCTGATCTACCTGTTACTGGCCGACCGCGACGTGGAGATCGTAGCCGACCGGGGCATCTACGCGAAGCTTGGCCAGCCGGTCTGGGAAGAAATCTGCAAGGAAATGGAATCGGAGTTCCGCGAGGGTCGCTTCGAGGCCGGCGTACTGGCTGGCGTGCGTGCGGTCGGCGACCATTTGATCGTACATTTCCCGCCGCGCAACGATAAGCCCAACGAGATACCGGACAGCCCGGTGGTGTTGTAGCAGTTCGATTCCTGGGTTACTGAGGATCAGATGAAAATCGGCATACCGAAAGAGATCAAGACCAACGAGAACCGCGTGTCGATGGTGCCGGCGGGGGTGGAGGCGCTGGTGTCGGCCGGGCACGATGTCGTCGTCGAGAGCGGCGCGGGACTGGGCAGCGGCTTTGCCGATGAGCAATACGCAGCGGCCGGCGCACAGATCGCGGCCGATGCCGAGACGGTATGGGCGGCTGCCGACCTGATTGTGAAGGTCAAGGAGCCGATCGCGCCGGAATGGCCGCGCATCCGTCCCGGCCAGGTGATCTTCACCTATTTTCATTTCGCGGCCAGCGAGGCGCTGACCCGCGCGCATCTGGCTTCCGGCGCGGTGTGCATCGCCTACGAGACGGTCGAGCTGCCGTCGGGCGAGTTGCCGCTGCTGACGCCGATGTCGGAAGTGGCCGGGCGCATGGCGGTGCAGGAGGGCGCGAAGTATCTGGAAAAGCTGTACGGCGGGCGCGGCATCCTGCTCGGCGGCGTGCCGGGTGTGCCGCCGGCGAAGGTGGTGATCCTTGGCGGCGGCATGGTCGGCGTGAATGCGGCGAAGATGGCCGCGGGACTGGGGGCGAGCGTAGTCATCCTCGATGTGTCGCTGGAGCGGCTGCGCCATCTGAGCGACGTGATGCCGGCGAACGTGCAATTGATCTTCTCGAACCACCACAACCTGCTGGAGCAGATCGCCGGCGCCGATCTGGTGATAGGCGCGGTGCTGATCCCCGGCGCGGTAGCACCCCGGCTGATCCGCCGTGTAGACCTGAAGACGATGCGGCAGGGCGCGGTGATCGTCGATGTCGCGATCGACCAGGGCGGCTGCGTCGAGACGATGTATCCGACCACGCACGAGAACCCGACCTTCGTCGTCGACGGCGTGATCCACTACGGCGTGGCAAACATGCCCGGCGGCGTGCCGACCACCTCGACGCTGGCGCTGACCAACGCGACCCTGCCCTATGTGCTGCAGCTGGCGAACAGGGGATGGCGGCAGGCGCTGCAGGAATCTCCCGCATTGCTGAAGGGGCTTAATATCGCCGGCGGCAGGGTGATACACCGCAAGGTCGCCGAGGCGTTCGGGCTAGACTGCCACCTGGCCGAATCGGCGCTCGGTTGAATTGGTGCTTTCGATTGAATGTCGGGCGATGCACTCCGAAAGCGGCTTGCCGTTCCCGAAATCTTTGTACAATGCACGGCATGTTTGATATTCCCAACGATCTGGCCCCGAAGCTCGCTTCTGCGGTCGAAAGCATGCCGGCGTTCCCGAAGAGCGTACAACGCATACTGGAGTTGTCGCGCGACATCAATTGCCCGCCCAAGGAGTTGGTGGAAGTCATCGAGAAGGATCCGGTGATGACCATGAAGCTGTTGCGCGTGCTGAATTCGGCTTATTACAGCTTCCCCAAGAAAATCACTTCGGTCAACCAGGCCGTGGTCTATCTCGGCCTGAACACCGTCAAGAACATGGCGCTGTCGTTCGCGGCGATAGGCACGCTGCCGCAGGATAATGCGGCTGGGTTCGATATGCAGCGCTACCTGCTGCATTCGCTGACCACCGCCGCGCTGGCGCGGCTGCTGGCGCAGCGGTTTAATGTGACCGGAGCCGAACCGACCGATTGCTATATCGCCGGGTTGCTGCACGATTTCGGCAAAGTGGTGTTCGCGCAATTCATGCCCGAGGAGTTCAAGCTTGCGCTGGAGAAGAGCATGGAGGAGTCCATCCCACTGTATCTGGCGGAGCGGATGATGATCGGCACGGATCACATGGTGGTTGGTGCGATGCTGGTAGATAAATGGCAATTCCCGAGCGACATCTCGTCGCTTATCCTCAACCATCACTCGGCGGCCGAGAACCACTCCGGGGTGGCGGCATGCCTGTTCGCCGCGAACCAGATCAGCAGGCGGCTCGGCTTTGCGGGCCCCGGATATCACGAGGCCGACGAGTTGCCGCCGGCGCTGGTCGATCTGTTCGGCGGTGATCTGGACGAGGTGATCGAGAGTCTGGGCGATATCTCCAAACTCATGGAAGAAGCGCAGGTCTATGCCCAGGCCAGCAAGGAGAGCAGTGCATGAAAGTGAAATTCTGGGGGGTGCGCGGTTCCATTTCCGCTCCGGGGCCGGACACGGTGCGTTACGGCGGCAATACGACCTGCATCGAGGTGCGCACCGCGGAGGATGATCTGATCGTACTGGACGGCGGCACGGGCATATTTCCCCTCGCGCAGTCGCTGCTGAAGTCCTTGCCGGTGACGGCGCATATCTTCATTACGCACAGTCATTGGGACCACATCCAGGGGTTGCCGTTCTTCCTCCCGATTTTCATCCCGGGCAACAAGATATTCCTGTACGCGGCGTTCGATCCGATCACCGGAGCGGGGCCGGAGCGCATCATGAACGTGCAGATGCAATACAGCTTCTTTCCGGTACGCGAGGCGGAGATGAAATCTCGCATCGAATACGTCGTCGCGATGCCGCACGAGACGATCTCCGTGGGCGAGGCGAGGGTGACGCCGTTCATGCTCAACCATCCGGTGGTCAATCTCGGCTATCGCGTGGAGAGCAACGGAAAATCGCTGTTCTTTACCGGAGACCATGAGCCTTATGCCAATATCTATGCGCCCGGCGATGAGGGCCACGAAGAATATTCGCGGCTGATCAAGGAGCAGCATGCGTCCCTCGTCGAGGCGGTGCGCGGCGTGGATGTGCTGATCTCCGACAGCGCCTACACCGTCGAGGAATTTCCGGCGAAGAAGGGATGGGGGCACGGCACGTTCGATGGCAGCATCGAGCTGGCGATTGCCGCCGGCGTGAAGGTGCTGTATTGCACCCACCACGAGCCGACCCGCTCCGACGACGATCTGGAGCGCGCATTCGCCGCCGCGCTGGAACGCTATTCCGGCTTGCTCAACGGCTTGGATGTCCGTCTGGCGCGGGAAGGCGAAGAACTGGAGTTTTAGGTTGACAGCCTTGCGGGCCGACTGGTGCGGACGGCCTTGCTCAGTTCCGGGCGTCTGCCGGACAATCGACCATGAGCAAGGTGATGTCGTCAAAGGCATGTCTTTGGCCGAGATGGCCGTTTAGCGCCGTGCGCAAACTTTCATAGCGTTCATTGGCCGGGGTTTGCTTGATAACCTCTTTGATACGCCTGCCGCCGAACGCTTCTCCGTTCTCGTTTTCGGCCTCCGGCATGCCGTCGGAATAGACGACCAGTTGGCTCTGTTCGCTCCATTGGAACATTTCCGTCTGTGCGGTGAACGTACGGTCGAGTATTCCCAGCGGCAAGTTAACCGAATCGAACGAGTGGATGATGTCGCCATCCCGGCCGACCAGCAGTGCCGCCGGAATGCCGCCGTTCCAGACTTCGATCACGCGATTTCGGCTGTCGATGCAGGCAATCAGCGCGGCGACGTAGCGATCGACCGGGGATTGCTCTTTGACCGCCCAGTTCATTTCCTCGACGATCAGGGACACCGGCAGGTTTTTCTCCACCATGCGGTAGAAAATGTGGTTTACCGGGAGCAGGTTGAGTGCGGCGGGCAGGCCGTGTCCGGTCGAATCGGCCAGCATCACGTAGAGCCGTCCGCCTTGTGTGCGAGAAACCGCGATCAGGTCGCCGCCGATGACGTCGGTGGGTTGCAGCCAGTACTGGATCTGCGGGTCGGCCATGCGCTCCGGCCTCATCATGCGCAGCATCAGGTCGGCGACCAGTCTGCGCTCGTCCTCCGCCGCCTGATGATAGGCCTCAAGTTGCGCCTTGCTGGCAACAAAGGCGCGAGTGTTGGACAGGATGTCAGCCTGCTTGATGAGTGCCGCCTGAAGCTTTTCCAGGCTCACCGGCTTGAGCACATACTCGTCTATGCCGATTTCGATCGCGCGCACCAGATAGTCCGCATCGTTGAATGCCGTGGTCAGGATAATCGGGATAGCCGGGTTGCCTGCCTTGATCGTCGTGGCCAATTCCAGCCCATCCATTTCCGGCATCAGAATGTCGCTGACGATCAAGTCCGGTCGTTGGGCATGGTATAGCTCCAGGGCCTCACGACCGTTTTCGGCCAATATCAGACGGGCGCATCGATGGGACAGGAAGTGCGCAATCTGCTCGCGAATACTCTCGTCGTCTTCGGCATAAAGGACGACCAGTTCGGACAAATGATTATTGGCCATGGGTTACGCCTCCCCTGTGTTATTTCCCTGCCCCAGCGGAATACTGATTGTGAATTCCGCGCCGTCTGATGTGTTGCGACAGGCAATGTTGCCGTCCATATGTTTCTCGATGATCGTCTTGCTCATGTACAGGCCGATCCCGGTACCGCTGACTTTGGTGGTGAAGTAGGGGTCGAATATTTTGTCCAGCGCATCTTCCGGAATGCCTCCCGCATTGTCGCGGATCGCGACCATCCCGACGTGACCGCTCGATTTCAGTTCGATCTCTATCCTGCGTTGAGCCGATTTATTTTCCACCAGAGCATCCTTGGCATTCGCCAGCACGTTGAGGATGACCTGCGAGAACTCGTTGACATGACCGTAAGTCCGCAGTCCGGGATCCTCGCTCAGCGAGATTTGGATTTTGTGGTTTTTCAGCGTGGCTTCCAGCAGCCGTATGGACTCGGCGACCGCGTCGTGCAGATTGAACGTGACCTTGATCTTGTCCGGACGGAAGAAGTCGCGGAAATCGTCTATGGTCTCGGACATGCTGGTCACACATTGCTGTGCGGTATCGACATATTCCTCCAGCTCCTCCCGGTTCAACTGCTTTTCCCGGTAATCGAACAGGATGTTTTGCACGACCAGGCTCAATGTGCTCAAGGGCTGGCGCCACTGGTGAGCGATGTTGCTGATCATTTCTCCCATCGCTGCGCTGCGGCTTTGCTGGATCAACAGACGCTCCTTTTCGATGGTCTGATGCGTTTGCTCGATCACCCGCTCCTCCAGCGAGGCATTGACGGACTGGAGTTCCCGCAGCGTTTCATTCAGTTCGATGTTGGCTTTTTCGAGTTGGCTGCGGGCGGCTTCCGTTGCAGCTTTCTGCCGCGACAGTTGCTGGAACAGGTCGGCGTTCTCGAAACGCTGCTGGAGAGAAGAAACGAAAGTCTTGTTCAATCCATGCCCGGCATACAGTATCACCGTGGTGAACAAGGCGAGCATCAGCGCCAACAGCCAGTGATGCAGGTCGTCCGCAATCGCCACCTGCACGATCAGCGGAAACATGATGCCGAGCACAAAGGCATATAGCGACGGAGGATGCACCGGGTTCATCGTGACGGCGCCCGCCACCAGTCCCAGCATCACGCTGATCAGAACGCTTTGCTCGGCGATCTCGATCGGGAAGAACACCACGGCGCCCACCGCCCACAGGATGCCGCCGCCAAGCGCGAAAACCGTGAAGTGGTTATGCCAATCCACGCATTCGGCCAGCGTGTTCAATCGGCTGTGGTCCCGATCCCATTTGACAAACTCCACCGCATGGAAGGCATAGAAGGTGGCGAGCCATAACAGTAGCCAGTAATGAGGGGCGTGGTTCCAGTACAGCCAGACGAACAAAGGTTGCAGCAATAGCTGGCTCAGGATCAGCGAAGGATACATGGACATCCGCGTACGAAGCTGCTCGGCGCGTATGCGCAGGTTGGATTCGTCGATACGGAAGTCGATGCGGCCGATGCAGGAACCGAAAAGAGCGCGATTGGATGACAAGGCAAACATCGTCTATCTCCGTGATGCGGGCGTTCGGACGCCGGGCGTTAAGGGCAATTCATCCAGTCGGCCCGGACTAGTCCGCGACGATAGCTGGCGCACTGCGCGATAGGGTAGCGTCCTGGATGCCGCATTCGGAACAAGATGCCTGTGCATGCCTTATCCTTCATGTTGCTGACGGAGGAATCGAAAAATTGCAGATGGCGGCGACGCGTTGTGGTTCATGCCACAAATCCATTACTCGATCATGGAATAAGTTTAAGCCGGTTTATTGGCATTTTCTATAGGCGGATGACTATGAGCGCATCCTCAGCCGGCTTTTGCGCATGTGCATTTCCCGGCGCAGGCGCATAATTCAAATCGACAGACAATGATCGGCAAACAAGTATCGGTTCCGGCGAGTGGTGTCGGCCGATGCCGGTTCGCGAGGAGGTGTTGTTGTGATCAGGAAAATCGACATTCGGGAGCTGCGTGCGGGCATGTATGTGCACGACCTCAATTGCAGTTGGGTAGCCCATCCCCTGTATCCGACCCGGTTCAAGGTCAAGTCCGACCAAGAGGTCGAGAAGCTGATCGAACTGGGGGGCTCCTCGGTTTATATCGATTCCGCAATGGGCGACGATGCCCCCCATGCGGCCACCGAGGACGAGGTTCGCCTATCGGTCGAGGCCGCGTTGCTCAAGATCGCCGAGACGCCGGGAGCGAAGGGAAGTGCGCAGGGCATATCGACACGCGAGGAATTGGCATCCGCGATGCAGATACACAAGGAAGCCAACCAGACCATACAGCAAGTGATGTCGGACATTCGTCTCGGCAGGCAATCCGAAATGGAAAGCATAGAACCGGCGATTCAGGGCATCGTCGATTCGGTTTTCCGCAACTCGGGAGCGCTGATCCAGCTCGGCGGCATACGCAGCAAGGATCAGTATACTTTTGCGCATTCGGTGAACGTCAGCGCCTTGCTCGCTGCATTTGCGCGGACGATGAAGCTGAACAATGACATCATCAGGCAACTCAGCATCGGCGGCATGTTGCACGACATCGGCAAGATGCGCGTTCCCGATGCGATACTCAACAAGCCGGAGCGGCTGACCGAGAGCGAGTTCGAGGAAATGCGCCGGCATGTGCAGCATGCGGTGGATATTCTGGAAGGAGTCTCTTGGATAGCGCCGATTTCGCTACAGGTGACCGCGCAGCATCACGAACGCTACGACGGCTCCGGGTATCCGGGGGGACTGAAAGGCGACCAGATATCCCAGTTCGGCCAGATGGCCACGATAGTCGATGTCTACGATGCGATCACTTCCGCGCGGGTCTATCACCAGGCCATGCCGCCCGCGCTGGCGATCCGCAAGATACAGGAGTGGAGCGGGCAGTATTTCAACGAGGAGCTGGTGGGACACTTCGTTCGCAGCGTGGGCATCTTTCCGCTGGGCACGCTGGTCAGGCTGGAGAGCGGGCTGCTGGCCGTCGTGGTCGAACATTCCGGCACGAGTCTGCTCAATCCGGTGATCCGTGTCATGTACGACACCGGCAAGCGGAGCGAGGTGGAACCATATGATCTGGACCTGTCGCAGCAATCTGCGGACCGGATCGCAGGGTATGAGTCCCCGGCGAAGTGGGGGATCGATCCAGCCCGTTTTCTGGCTGCCGCAACGGGCACGGCCGTGCATTAGTACTTCAGCAAATCTTTCGATTTTCGATACGGGATCATGCACATGGACTACGACGTACTCATCATCGGTTCCGGCCCCGCCGGACAGCATGCAGCCTGGCAGGCGGCGCGCATGGGCAAGCGCGCCGCGATCGTCGAGCGCAAATCCAGAATCGGCGGAGCGGGATTGCAGACCGGCACGATACCCAGCAAGGCCATGCGCGAAATGGCCTACCTGCTATCGCGCTCAGGCCAGGGCGGCATGCGCCAGGCGCTCGCGCCGGACGGGCGAACCCGCCGCGGCCTGCTGGCCGACGCGGTGCGGCGCAAAGAGGCGGTGATCGCGCAGCAGGAATCGGTGATCCTGCAACGCTTGCTGAGTTCCGGCGTCGCGCTGATCCCCGGCGAGGCCTCGTTCGTCGATGCGCATACGATGCAGGTGGTCGACGCCGGCGGCAACGCGCGCATGATCTCCGCCGGCGTCATCGTGCTGGCTGCCGGTTCCCGCCCGCGCCGTCCGCCCGATGTCCCATTCGACAAGAAGACCGTGCTGGACTCGACCTCGATCCTGAACCTGCGCCAGTTGCCGGACAGCCTGCTGGTCGTCGGCGGCGGGGTAATCGCTTGCGAATTCGTCTCGATATTCGCCGCGTTGGGCGTGCAAGTCAGCGTGGTCGATAGCCACGCGCAACTGCTGGCCTATTTGAGCGAGGATGTCGTCGGCGTGCTGGCCGAAAGCTTCCTCGCGATGGGCGTAGCTTTCCACATGCAGGAGCGGGTCAGGGAGATACGCCGCGAACCGGCGGGCATTACCACCGTGCTGGGAAGCGGGAAGGAAATACGCACCGATGTCGTGCTCTTCGCCCAAGGGCGCGAGCCCAACAGCGCAGGTCTGCAAGCCGAGCGCGCCGGCGTCAAGGTCGAAGGCGGCTGGATCGAGGTCAACCGCCACTTCCAGACTGCCGTGCCGCACATCTACGCTGTCGGCGACCTGATCGGCCGCCCGGCGCTGGCCTCGACCGGAATGGAGCAGGGCCGCGCCGCAGTACTGTATGCCTTCGGCGGCGAGCAGCATGTGATGGCGGAGAACCTGCCGATGGCCGTCTATACCATTCCGGAAATCTCCTATGTCGGCAAGACCGAGAAGGAGCTGAAGCAGGACAACATCCCCTGCGTGGTCGGGCGCGCCTATTTCCGCGACAGCGCGCGCGGCCAGATCATCGGCGACGCGCAGGGCCTGCTCAAGCTGATCGTGGATGCGCGCGACGAAAAGCTGCTGGGCGTGCATATCGTCGGCGAGCAGGCCAGCGAACTCATCCACATTGGGCAACTGGTGATGAACCTGGGCGGCAGCGTGCGCGACCTGATCGCCAACGTGTTCAACTATCCGACGCTGGCCGAGTGCTACAAGCTGGCCGCGCTGGATTGCGCGCAACAATTGAAACACCAACCTCGACTTGCGTAGGGCGGATGAGCGTAGCGTTATCCGCCGAATGAGGTTTTGGAATTTCTCTTAATGCGGCGAAAGGCGGTGGAAGGCGCTACGCTTTTCCGCCCTACGATACTAAGCGCGATGAAACCTGCGCTAAGTGGCTGGTTACAGCCGCGAAAGGTGGTGTGGAGTCGGAACGTGTCCATCGCGGCTAAAGCCGCTCCTACGGGAGGCAGCAGGTCGCGTAGGGCGGATGCAACAAAGTCAGGCAATCCACACGAAATCAAACGGCGAGGTCGGACAAAGCACGGATCAGCTTGTTGGACTTGGCCTGAAAGTTGACCTTGTGCATTGCCAGCAGATTCGCGCGGTGTCGTATCGTGGCGGCAGAAGGCGGGTCCGATTTCAGCGCGAACGCAATCCGGTTGAGATTGTCGTCGGCGGTGACGACCACAACGCGGTCGTCGAAGCTGGCGCGCAGGTTGTCCAGGCTCTGGTCGTAACGTTCATGGCCGAACCACAGGTTGACGGCGAGGATGCCGTCCTCGGTCAAAGCCGAGAAACAATCGTCGTAGAACTGCCGGCTGCCCAGCCGCTCGGGCAGGCCGCCCGCATCGTATCCGTCCGCGATCAGTACGTCGAAACGCCCGGTTTCATTTGCCACGAAGTCAGCCCCGTCGCCCTGCAACACCCTGAAGCGCGCATCGTCGGCGGGGATCGCGAATTCGTTGCGCAGCGCGATCACTTCCGGATCGATCTCGACGACGGTGATGTCCGCTTGCGGCAAATGTCGATAGCAATACTTGGCCAGCGAGCCGCCGCCCAGACCGATCATGCCTATGCTCGCGGGCGCGGGATCGAACAGCAGGAAGCACATCGCATCGGTGGTGTAAGGGATGACCAGTTCGTCCGGGTCGTCGATGGACATTTCGCTCTGTATCGAACCGCTGCCGAAGTGCAGCGCGAGGATTCCGTCGCGTTCTTCCAGATGCGGCTTGCCCGGTTCGATGTCGGTCTGCTCTTCGACCGTCCAGCCCAGCAGCTTTTCGATCCGGTGTGTGAGTTTGTCTCTCGATGACATGGTTTTCGTTTAGCGCAGACGCTTGCGTTCGGTCTTGGTGTGTTCCGACGCATGGCAGGCGCGGCGATATCCGACCAGCGTGCGCTGGGCGTGGCCCAGCACGCTGTCGCGCGGGTAGTTGCCTGTGTCGTTGGCCTCGCCCGCCGGCACCCCGGTGAGCAGCGCGATGCCCTCGGTGACGTGATCCACTATGTGGACATGGAACAGTCCCTGCTCGACCGCCTCGACGACTTCGCGGTCCAGCATCAGGTGGCGGCGGTTGCGCCGCGGGATCAGTACGCCCTGGTTGCCGTCTAGTCCGGCGGTGGAGCAGATGCGGAAATAGCCTTCGATCTTTTCGTTGAGACCGCCGATGGGCAGCACGTCGCCGTGCTGGTTCAGCGCGCCGGTGACCGCGATGCCCTGCTTGAGCGGCAGGCCGGACAGCGAGGAGAGCAGCGCGTACAGTTCGGCGCAGGAGGCCGAGTCGCCCTCGATGCCGCTGTATTCCTGCTCGAACACGACGGAGCCGTTCAGCGCGAGCGGCGCATTGTGCGAGAACAGCGCGGACAGGTAGTTTTGCAGGATCAGCATGCCCTTGTCGTGGATCGGCCCCGACATCTCCACTTCGCGCTCGATGTTCAGCAGACCGTCGTCGCCGGCATGGGTGCGCGCGGTGATGCGCACCGGGAAGCCGAAGCGGTAATCGCCCAGATCGACCTGGGTCAGGCCGTTGAGCTGGCCGACTTTCTCGCCGGAGAGTTCGATCAGCAGGTCGCCTTCGGCGACGGCCTCGCGCAGGCGCTGGTCGGGATAATCGTGGCGCAGTTTGTGCGCCGCCAGCGCCGCTTCGATGTCGGCCGCCTCGACCAAGCGTCCGGCGCGGGCGTTGCACAGCGCGGCGCTTTCCATCACCAGCGCCTCGGTGCGGGCGAACACCGCGCTCTGGCGCGACTGGTCGTCCGCCTCGCGGTGGCCGTCTTCCAGCAGGCGTGCGACTGCGGCGGCCGAGAAGTGCGGCAGGCCCAGCCTGCGGCAGGTGTGGGCGACGAAGATGGCCGAGGAGCGGCGGGTCTCGGTGCTGGCGGTGAAGCTGTCGGCGAAGTCCACCTTGACGCGGAAACTGCGCGCGAACTCGGGGTCTTCTTCCTGTAGCGCGTAATACAGCTCGCGCGAACCGATCAGCACGATCTTCACGTCGACGTCCACCGCCTCGGGTTCGAGCGAGACCGTGGAAATCGGCGCATAGGTCGTGCCGGGTTCCTCGATCTGCAAGCGGCGACTGCGCAGCACGCGGCGCAGCTTCTCCCACACCAGCCCGTCGGCCAGCAGGTCGCGCAGGTGCAGCAGCAGGTAGCCGCCGTGCGCCTTGTGCAGGCTGCCGGCGCGGATGCGCGAGAAGTCCGTCACCAGCACGTCGTTCTCGGACTGGTATTCGATGCTGCCGAACAGCGAGCGGAACAGCGGGTTCTCCTCGACGATCACCGGCGCGCCGGCCAGCCCGTCGTTGTCGACGACCAGGTTGACGCGGTAGCGCGACAGCACCTTGATCAGCGTCTCCTTGCGCAGTTCCTCGTCGTCCTCGGACGGCTTGAACAGATCGACGTTGTCGAGCACGTCGTGCATCACCTGGTCCAGATACGCGCCCAGTTTGACCGAGTCCTTTATCTGCTTCTTCAGGCCTATGCGTATTTCCTGCAGTTCGTGCTCCAGCACTGGCTTGACCACCTGGCGGCGCAGTGCGGCCAGCGCGTCGTTCATCGTCCGTTCGAACGGGCGGATCTTCTCGAAATAGCGGGCGATCTCCGCGCGCAGTTCCTGCTCGGCCGTAGCGATCTCGGCGCGGTGCTCCTTCGACAGCGTCAGCACCTCGTCCTCGGTCAGCGCATGGCCCTTCTTGCCGCGCAGCGTGAATAGCAGGTGGCCGGATTCGCGGTGCATCGTGAAGCTGCGCGCCTCGGCATAGGCTTCCAGTTCCGCGTAGACCTTGGCTTCGCTGGCCTTGTACTTTTTCTGGATGCGTTCGCTTTCGGCCTTGAAGTCAGGACCGTCCAGTTGTTGCGGGATCTCGGTCAGCAGCGTCTTGGTCAGGCGCGCCATGAACTGGCGCAGCTGTTTGCCCTGTCCGGCGGGCAGGCGCAGCGCGCGCGGACGCTCGGGCGTGTCGAAGTTGTGCAGATAGCATAAGTCGGGCGGCGTGGCGCGGTCCGCGGCGGCGGCCTGCATCGCCTGTTGCAGCAGCGAGGCGCGGCCGCTGCCGACCTCGCCCAAAACGAACAGGTTGTAGTCCGGCTGGTCCATGCCGAGGCCGAAGCGCGCGGCGATCTCGGCGCGTTCCTGTCCTATCCACGGCAGGGTCTGCTGCTGCAATTCTGAGGTGTCGGCGAAGCCCAGCGTGTCGGGGTCTATGGTCAGGCGCAGTTCGGAGGGAGTCAGTTTCGATGTGGGCATGTTGTTCTCAATGATGCGGCTTGCTTGGTCTGGGTTCGATTAAACGACTTATGCCGTTCGATGGCAATCGTCATCTTTCTGAATGGGGGGCTTCACAGTATGCGGCGCTGTTTTAAACGGATTACGACCCAGTATATCGCCAGTGCGGCGACGACATGCTTGGCCGTGTGTCCGCTGAACAGGCCGGTCAGTTCGGCGATCCGGTGGTCCGTGAGATCGCACAGCAGCGCCAGCAGATAGAGGCCGATGACGATCAGGATGTCGCGGTCGCCGCTGTAGCGCGGCGGATAGAGCCTGAGCAGCAGCGGGATCAGCAGCATGGGATAGAACTGCATCAGGCCGTAGGCGCGGAGGTCGCCGAGGCCATGGGTCTCGCTCCAATTCCACCAGGCCACGCTGCCCAGTCCGGCAGCGTACAGCATCGGCAGCAGGTGCAGCCCACTGGAAACGCTGACGCGCTCGCACAGGATCGCGGCGAACAGCGACATCAGCGCCAGCGAGATCGCCGCCCTGTCCCACACCAGTCTGTCGTTGTCGGGCGCCAAGTGGTAGTAGCCGGAACCGAGGGCGACCAGGACAGCAGCAATGAAAAACAGCCGATAGGGCAGGGCTTCGCGTGCATCGATGAAGACGCGCCGCCCCGCTGCGCCGGAGAGGAAACGCAGCCCCGCAAGCCCAGCCAGCGCGAACAGCGCGTTGGAGAGAGTGTCGGCGCAGCCGGTGAGGCCGAAGCAGGTGCTGCGGTCGGCGAAGTCATGGTATTGCAGCGGCTGCGGGATGCGCGGCAGCAGCGCCCAGGTCAGCCCGGCCAGCGCCGCGACCAGCAGCCACAGGGCTATGGCCTTCCTGTCAGGTCGCATCGACGATCCTGCGATAGACGGCGGCGTCGCCGGCGGAGAAACAGCAGAACACCACTACACGGATCGATTCCAGTTCGGGCAGCGTCGCCCTGACGGTCGCGACCGCGATGCGTGCGGCGTCCTCGAAGGGATAGCCGTAGACGCCGGTGCTGATGCTGGGGAAGGCGACCGAGCGCGCGCCATGTGCGGCTGCGAGCCGCAGCGACTTGCGGTAGCAGGCGGCCAGCAGTTCAGCTTCGCCGTCGTCGCCGCCATGCCAGACCGGGCCGACGGTGTGGATCACGAACTTCGCCGGCAGGCGGTAGCCTTTGGTGATCTTCGCCTCGCCGGTCTGGCAGCCGTTCAGCTTGCGGCATTCGTCGAGCAGCTCCGGCCCGGCGGCACGGTGGATCGCGCCGTCCACGCCACCGCCGCCGAGCAGCGATTCATTCGCGGCGTTGACGATGGCATCGACCCGCAGCGTGGTGACGTCGGCCTGTACGACGGTGAGGGTCATATTCGTTCTCCTTCGAGGATGGTTTTCCATGCTTCCAGCTTTTGTTCAAAGCGCAGCGAGGCGTTCGCCGGGCTGGTCGACGGCAGGCGCTGCAGCCGCAAAGGCAGGTGACCGAGTTGCGGCAGCACATGTTTGCGGAAGCTCTGCTCGGCCATGGCCCCGTTGAAGTACACCCGCTCGATATGCGGATGTTTCCTGAAGAACGCCGCGAAGTCGTTGGGATGGATGGAGTCCTGATTGATGTCCGAGTCCAGACTGCCGGGGCGCGTGCAGGAGGCAAGCACATCCCACAGCGCGATGCCTGCCGCTCTCAGCTTCAGCGCACGCTGCTCGTAGGGCAGGGCGGGAATAGCTCCGGTCAGGTTGCCCATGATGGGCCAGAACGCGTTGCGCGGATGGGCGTAATACTGGTTCGCGCGCAGCGATTCCCGGCCCGGCATGCTGCCGAGGATCAGGATGCGCGCGCCGGCATCGGCGATGGGCGGGAAACTCTGGACTCGCGACATGGTGGTTCGGGATAAGGAGCGCTTCGTATGCCGGAACTATAGCGCAGCCTGTTATAGTTCGCGCTCCCGACCTTCGTTCGAGACAGACATGGCCGTCGAAACCGAACTCAAACTGCGCATCTCGCCCGAGCATCTTGCCCGGTTGAAGCGCCATGCGCTGCTGAAGGAATATCAGGTCGCGCGCCCGCTTACGCGCCGGCTCTACAACGTTTATTACGACACGCCCAAGCTCGACCTGCATCGGGCGATGATGGCGCTGCGGCTGCGCCGTGTCGGTGGCAAGTGGCTACAGACGCTGAAGGGCGGCGGCGACGTCAGGGCCGGATTGCACAGCCGCAACGAGTGGGAAATACCCGTCGGCGGCGAGGCGCTGGAGTTCCCGCCGTCGCCGGAGTGGGACGAGCATCTGCCGCGGCCGCTGCGCAAGAAGCTGCGGCCGGTGTTTGTCACCGATTTCACCCGCACCACCAGGCTGCTGGACTGGCACGGCAGCCGCATCGAGGTCTGTCTCGACCACGGCGAGATACGCACCGAACAGCACAGCCTGCCGATCTGCGAACTGGAACTGGAACTGAAGTCGGGCGAGCCGGGCAAGCTGTTCGAACTGGCGCTGGCGATCCTCGACGTCGTGCCCTGCGAGCTGGAGGTGGTCAACAAGGCGGAGTACGGCTTCCGGCTGCTGGCGGGACAGGCCGAGCGCCCGGTCAAGGGCGCGCTGCCCGACATCGCAGCGGCGGCTACGCTGCCGGAGATGTTGCAGGCGCTGATCTGGTCCTGCCTGCTGCACCTGCAGGCCAATCTGCGCGGGGCGACGGCCAGCGACGACGCCGAATACCTGCACCAGATGCGCATCGCGCTACGCCGCCTGCGCGTGGTGCTGCGCATGGCCGCACGCTACCGCGCCGACGAACAGCTGGCCGCGCTGGGCGAAGAGATCGCGGCACTGGGTGTGGCGCTGGGCTGCATCCGCGACTGGGACGTGTTCATCGCCGGCGTGCTGGAGCCGATGCGCGAGCGCATGCCCGGCCATCCCGGCCTGCAGGCCCTGCTGGCCGCCAGCGAACACAGGCGGAGCATGTGCCATCTGGAATTGCACGGCGAGGAAGAGGCGCGCGACCTGCAGCGCCTGATACTGCGATTCGCATTGTGGATGAACGGGCCGTACTGGTCGCGGCCGGACGGCGATGCGCCGCGCGATTTCGCCGCGCGCCTCTTGCGCAAGCTGTCGCGCCGGTTCGCCGCGGCGGCGCAACAGATCGATCCGCCGGAAGCCGGGCGGCTGCATGCTTTGCGCATCTGCGCGAAAAAACTGCGCTACGGCTCTGAATTCTTCGCGCCGCTGTACGGCAGGCGCAGCGCCGACGATTATCTGGCCTCGCTGGGCCGGGTGCAGGACGTGCTCGGCCTGATTAACGACGTCGCGGTGGCGCACCGGCTGCTGGACGGGCTCGCCGCCGGGCCGGAACTGGTGGCGCATCAGGAGGCCGTCGCGCTGGCCAAGGGCTGGATCGCGCACGGCCTGTCGCGCCAGACCGGTATCTTGCACAAGGCGCTGCGACGCTTCGAAGAACAGCCGGCGTTCTGGAAGGGCTGACCGGCTAGCCCTTGGTGCGCACCAGGAACACCGTCACTTCCTCGCGGTCGTGGTAGAGCTGCTTGGCCTGCATGCGGTAGTTGATGCCTTCCTCGTCCAGCTGCGCGCGGATGCCGTTCAGCGCGCCGTCCACGGCGGCGAGGCGCTGCTTCATCGGCAGCTTGAGGTTGAAGATCGCGTGTCTGGCATAGCCGGCGACGAACCAGTTGCCGATCAGCGCACCGACCTTGGCGGGCTTCTCCACCATGTCGCACACCAGCCAGTCCACCGCCTTGCGAGGCGCGTACTTGAAACCGTCCACGCGCAGGTGCTCGACCAGCGGGTGCTTGGCCAGCACGCCCTTCATCGGGCCGTTGTCCACCGCGGTGACGCGGATGCCGCGCTTGACCAGTTGCCAAGTCCAGCCGCCGGGAGCTGCGCCCAGATCGACGGCGGTCATGCCTTGCCGCATCAAGCGCGTCTGCTCGCTCTTGTCCATGAAGACCTCGATGGCCTCGGCCAGCTTCAGCGTCGAGCGACTGGGTGCTTCCGCCGGCATGCTTTGCCTCGGGATGCCCATGTGCCATGGCGCGCTGTTGTAGGGTTCGCTGCTGCCGATCAGCGCGGTGGATTTATCGGGGAAGAACACATGCAGGCGCGGCAGTTTGCGGTCTACCTCCTGTCCTTCGGCTGGCAGTTTGCCCTGCGCGCGCAGCGGCGCTTCCAGCAGAGGCTGGAAGCGGCGGGTGAAAGAGGACAGCGTCTTGCCGTCGTTGGTGTCCGGCGTTTCCAGCCACAGTATGCCGAAGGTGTCGGGCAGCGCCTCGATGGCTTCGACCAGCGGCGTCAGGCGATCGCGTTCCGACAGTTCTTCGATGATGTACTGCAGCCGGATCAGCTGGCGCGCGAACACCAGTTCGCGGAAGGAAAGCTTTTGTTCGTTCAGCACGAGCACGACATAGCCGCTGTCCGCGACGATGGGAGGCTGTTCGGCGATCACCGGCTTTTGCAGCCGCGCCTGGCGCAGCGCTTCCTGCGCGCAGTCCTGTTCGAAGCCGGGGCGGCAGTACAGCAGCCAGTGGGTGGTGTCGGGTTTGTGCATATGGGCCTCTGTGTAAATTAAGCGTCCGAGCGCAGGCGCGGAAGATGGATATGCCAGCGGATCGCGGCCAGGCGGACCGCCACCGTGCTGACCATCGCGAACAGGATGGCCAGGCTGTGGGGTAGCCCCGAGCGGTCGAGCGCGATCAGCAGCAGCGCGCCGGCGAACGAGGCGGTGGCGTAGAGGTCGGTGCGGAAGATCAGCGGGACTTCGTTGCACAGGATGTCGCGGATTACGCCGCCGAATACGCCGGAGATCACGCCCATCAGCGCGGCGATCAGCCAGGGGACATCGAGCTGCATCGCGACGCTGGTGCCGATCACGGTGAACAGCGCCAGACCGATCGCATCGGGAACGAGGAAGAAATTCTTCGGCAGGCGCAGGCGACGGCCCAGAAAGAAAGTGAGCGTGCCAGCGACCATGCCGACCACTACGTAGACCGGATCGTGTATCCAGTACACCGGCAGGCGTCCCAGCAACAGGTCGCGCACCGTGCCGCCGCCGATACCGGAAATCACCGCGATCACGACCACGCCGAACAGGTCGAGCTCACGGCGGCGCGCTTCCAGCGTGGCGGTGATCGCGCAGACGGCAACGGCGCACAGGTCGAGGAGGTAGATCAGGTTCATGGTGCGGGCAAGGAGGCAGAGGCGCGCATTATACGAGCCGGGGCGTTTCCACGCGTGCGCTATTCGGCATTCGGTCAGGGGCGGGCGGCGTGGTAATATCCGCGCCTCTTTTTTTGGCGGTTTCTCATGAGCAAGCGTTATGACCTGATAGTGTTCGACTGGGACGGCACGGTGATGGATTCGACGGCGGTGATCGCCGGTTCGATTCAGGCTGCATGCCGCGACCTCGGACTGAACGTGCCCAGCGACAAGGCCGCGCGCCATGTGATTGGGCTGGGGCTGGCGCAGGCCTTGCAGCATGCGGTGCCGGATGCGCCGGAAGCGATGTATGAGCCGCTGGCCGAGCGCTACCGCCACCACTTCCTGGCGCAGGACCAGACCATCCCGCTGTTCGAAGGCGCACGCGAGACCATCGCCGAGCTGCATGCCGACGGCTACTGGCTGGGCGTCGCCACCGGCAAGAGCCGCGCGGGACTGGAACGCGTGCTGGATGCGAGCGGATTGAGGTCGTATTTCCACGCGACGCGCACCGCCGACCAGACCTTCTCCAAGCCGCATCCGGCGATGCTGGTGGAGCTGATGGACGAACTGGGGGTCTCGCCCGAACGCACTCTGATGATAGGCGACACCACGCACGACGTGCAGTTGGCGCAGAACGCCGGCGTAGACGTGGTTGCGGTGTCTTACGGCGCGCATCCGCCGGAGCAGTTGCTCGAACTGCAACCGCTCACGCTGGTGCATGATTTTGTGGAATTGCGCGACTGGTTGCGCGTCTACGCTTAACGATTTCTGGGCTTAACGATTTCTGGAAGGAATATAAATGTCTGAAAACAACGATTGGGAACGCGGCGTACTCGAAAAGCTGGCGATGTCTGCGATACAGGAGCAGCGCCGCGCGCGGCACTGGGGCATCTTCTTCAAGGTGCTGACCTTCGGCTACCTGTTCCTCGTGCTGTTCCTCGTCATGGGCTGGTTCAACAGCAAGGACACGGTGCTCAGCGACAAGCACACCGCGCTGATCGACATGCAGGGTGTGATCGCGCCGGACACTGCGGCGAGCGCCGATTTCATCATCCCCGCGCTGCAGGACGCGTTCGAGGACAAGGGTACGCAGGGCGTGATCCTGCGCATCAACAGTCCCGGCGGCAGCCCGGTGCAGTCGGGGCAGATCAACGACGAGATTCGTCGCCTGCGCGCCAAGCATCCGCAGATTCCGTTTCATGTGGTGGTCGAAGATATCTGTGCCTCGGGCGGCTATTACGTTGCGGTCGCTGGCGACAAGATTTTCGTCGACAAGGCCAGCCTGATCGGCTCGGTCGGCGTGCTGATGGACGGCTTCGGCTTCACTGGCGCGATGGAAAAACTGGGCGTCGAGCGTCGCCTGCTGACCGCAGGAACCAATAAAGGCTTCCTCGACCCGTTCTCTCCGGCGAACCCGGAGCAGCAGGTCTACGCACAGCAGATGCTGGCCGAGATACACCAGCAGTTCATCGACGTGGTGCGCCAGGGACGCGGCAAGCGCCTGAAGGAAACCCCGGATACGTTCAGCGGCCTGGTGTGGAACGGCCAGCGCGGCATCGAGATGGGGCTGGCGGACGGCTACGGCAGCGTCGAGTCGGTGGCGCGCGACGTGATCAAGGCCGAGAAAATTGTCGACTTCACGATGAAGGAAGACTTCGCCGAGCGGCTGGCGAAGCGCTTCGGCGCGGGCGTGGCGAGCGCACTGGGCTACTCGGCGCAGGGCGGCGTTTCGTTGCGCTAGTTAATTATCGATACAGTTGGTTTTAAACCTCCGGCTTTAGCCGGTGACTTTGACCGTCCGGTGTTGACTCATGCGCGTTTAGTCGGAGCGATTGACTACTTTAGTCGTCGCGACGGCTGCGCTAATCCACCTGCTTTAGCAGATGGTAGTCAAGTATTAGCACTGCCAAGTGCGATGAACTTGTGCAAGATAACTCTGTTTGTCACATCCTATTGCAATGAATAATAGAGAAAAAGTAAGCATTCTGTTCGTCTGCATGGGGAACATCTGCCGCTCGCCCACCGCCGAGGCGGTGTTCCGTCACTATGTCGAGAATGCCGGATTGTCCGAACAGATTCGCATTGATTCCGCGGGCACGCACGATTACCACATCGGCGAGCCGCCCGATGCGCGCACGCAGCGGGCGGCGCAGCAGCGCGGCTACGACATGAGCGGGTTGCGCGGGCGACAGGTGGAGGCGGCGGACTTCGAACGCTTCGACTATGTGCTGGCGATGGATCAAGCCAACCTGGCCATTCTGCAACGCCTCGCGCAGCAGGGTGGCGGCAATCCTCACCTGTTCCTCTCATACGCCAAACATCACAAGGAACGCGAAGTGCCCGATCCCTACTTTGGTGGCGCGGACGGCTTCGAACGCGTGCTGGACATGGTGGAGGATGCGGCGGAAGGGTTGTTGCAGCATATCCGCGAGAAACATCTCGCGCGTTAGTTACGACTCCGGCAAAGGAGCCTCGTAAACCGTAGCGAGCGGCTTGAGTGCAAGGCGCACGGAACGCAGAAACCGGAATGTACTTAATGTTTGCCGCTACGCGGCAACGGATTTCGACAACGAAGTTGCGGTGAAGGCTAATGCGCGAAGCGCGTTATGCCGTAGCCAAGACCGCGCAACGCAGCAATCGAGTCGCGCAGTAGGTTTTCGAGGCTCCTCGTTACTCCCCCAGATTCATCCGTCTTATGTAGTGGCAGGTATAGCCCTGAGGATGTTTGACCAGATAGTCCTGGTGATATTCCTCTGCGCGGTAAAACTCCTTGAACGGCACGACCTCGGTGACGATCTTTGCCTGCCATTCGCCCGATGACTCCACGGTGCGGATGACTTCCTCGGCGGTGCGTTTCTGTTCCTCATTTGTATAGAAGATCGCCGAACGGTATTGCGTGCCGATGTCGTTGCCCTGGCTGTTCTTCGTGGTCGGGTTATGCATGCGGAAGAACTCGAACAGCAAGTGACGATAGGTCAGCCGCTTAGCGTCGAACACGATCTTCAGCGATTCGGCATGCCCGCTGCGCCCGGCCTTCACGATCTCGTAGGTTGCGTTCGGCGTCTCGCCCCCGGTATAGCCGACCTCGGTCTCCAGCACGCCGGGAATCTGGCGCACCAGCTCCTCCATGCCCCAGAAGCAGCCGCCGGAGAGGTATGCGGTTTGGTTGGGTGTGGGCATGGCATCTCCTTTCGGTTGGGCGTGGGAGGTGTTCGCGAAGAGCGAGAGCAGGATGAATAGGGGGGCGATAAGAGCCTGCAAGCGCAGCTTGCAGGCGGCTCGGTTGCCAGAGAGGTTAGATGACACCGATCTTGAAGTAGGAAATATCAACTTTCCAGTCACGTAGTGCCTCCACAAAGTGGCGATAAAAAAGATGGTATGTATGAATATCCTTATCTGGTACTGCATCCTGCGAGAATAGAATATTGGAGACGCGCCCCTTACCAAAGTGGCATAGGTCGCGAAAGTAATAGGCGAAAAATTCATGAACCGCACGCATCGCTTTTATTGCGTCGTCCGAGTACCACATCGTCGGATTTTTAGACATATCGAGTAGTGGTGTGCGATCAGATTCGCCAGTATGGCTGCTGTCCTTATCCGGTGTCCATCGTACTGTTTGAGCCTTAGGATGGACAAAGATGTCACGCAGGCGCTTCAGTTCCTGTAAGGCTTGTACTGGCCTCATTCCACGATCTAGTTTTCGAGAGCGAAAGCTTGTTCGGAGATAAAAATCAAACTTTCCGATAGCGCTCATTTTGTCTACATCTGAGAAGGTGGACGACTCGAGATGGAGAGTCTCGATGAGTATGTTTGCTACCACTTCTGGAAGCATCATGGTGCATGCGAGTGATCCGCGTGCGAAGCTGTTCGAAATGTCATTGTCAGCGGCGTTTTCACTTGCGACAAGGAGATGCACTCCATCAACAAAAAGAGTCATAAATGCCCGATCGTATGTAACGCTCGGGAAGTAGTCTTCGTCGTTTGGGTATTCCATTTCTTCTGGGTTGGACATACTTGACTCTGTAGGCTAGCGTTAACTAAATACCCTGCATGCCTGATAGGCTGGAGCTGGATGTTGCATCAGGATGAAAGGCAATGGCAATCCGTATGTTTTGCATACTAGCGATGTTCCATTCCATAACTTGAGCAGTCTCACGCTTGGCAGCCCGCTTGTGGCTACGGCCACCCGCGTTGCAAGCTTAACCTGTGCAAGCGCAAACAACACGCCGCAGGCTTGTTGCGGCGGAGACTAACCTTCAGGTTATGTCGGAGCCAATAGCCTGCGCCGCAAGCGCGCATAACTTATGCTAGCGCCGCTCTTTCTTCATCGCCGCAGCCGCCTCGCGTTTCGCATCCTTCTCCTTTTCCGTGGCTCTCTTATCATGCTGCTTCTTGCCCTTGGCGAGGCCGATCTCCAGTTTGACGCGGCCGCCCTTGTAGTGCATGTCCAGCGGCATCAGCGTGTAGCCGGCGCGTTGCACCTTGCCGATGATCTTGTCGATCTCGCTGGCGTGTAGCAGCAGTTTGCGGGTTCGGGTGGGGTCGGGGAGGATGTGGGTGGAGGCGCTGGTCAGCGGGCTGATGTGCGAGCCGATCAGGAAGAGTTCGTTGTCTTTGACGACGACGTAGGCTTCCTTGAGTTGCGCGCGCCCGGCGCGGATGGCCTTGACCTCCCAGCCCTGGAGCATGAGGCCGGCTTCGTATTTGTCCTCGATGAAGAAATCGTGGAAAGCCTTCTTGTTCTGGATGATGCTCATGAAACATGATGAGTTTTGTGGTGTGTTCGGCTATTCTACCAGCCTTTGATTCGGCAGCTTCGGTAAGCAATGGCCCTGGTGGAGAAAACGGTACTGGTAGCGCATAGCGCGGAGCAGATGTTTAATCTGGTGGATCGCGTGGAGGATTATCCGCAGTTCCTGCCTTGGTGCGGCGGCGCGAGCGTTATCGAGCGGGAGGGGGCGACGGTGCATGCCACGGTGCACATCGATTACCACCACCTTAAGCAGCATTTCACCACCGAGAATACGCGCACGGCGCCGCACCGGATCGACATGACGCTGCAGGACGGGCCGTTCCAGCATCTGGACGGAAGCTGGCAATCATCCACCGGGCAGAAAAGATTTATCCAGAGACATGAACGAGACCATCAGCATCGAAGTGGTGTACGGATTGCCGTATGAGCAGACCCTGCTTAAGAAGGCTGTCCCCGTCGGCACGACCGTGGCCGAAGCGATACAGGCGAGCGGCATCCTGCAGAAACATCCCGATATCGATCCGGCGGCCAAGCTGGGCATCTTCGGCAAGCTGACCAAGGGCGATGCGGTGCTGCGCGACAAGGATCGGATCGAGATCTATCGCCCGCTGATCGCCGACCCGAAGGAGGTGCGCCGCAAGCGCGCCGAAGAGGGAAAGGTCATGAAAAAGGGCGGCGGCGAAGCGTGAACACCCCCGTCAATCTACTGCGCAGGCGGATTGCGGCGTTGCGCGGTGCTCACTCTCTCGCCTACCTGTTTGGTATGTCTCGGTCGTTGCGCTCCGTGCGCCTTGCACTCCGCCTTGCTCGCAACGATTGCCGGGGGTGTTCGGATGCTTGATCACGACCTGCACTGCCATTCCAACGTGTCCGACGGCACGTTGACGCCGACCGAGCTGGTCGAGCGCGCGGCCGGGCGCGGCGTGAAGATGCTAGCGCTGACCGATCACGACGACGTGAACGGGCTGGACGAGGCGCGCGCCGCGGCGGCGCGGCACGGCATGGACTTCGTCAATGGCGTGGAGATCTCGGTGTCCTGGCGCAGTCACACGCTGCATGTCGTCGGCCTGGCCATCGATCCGCTTTACCCGCCGCTGGTGCAAGGGCTGCAGGGCCTGCGCAGCGGACGCGGCGAGCGCGCGCAGAAGATGGCCGACGAGTTGGCCAAGGCCGGCATCGGCGGCACGCTGCAGGGGGCTTATCGCTATGCGGCCAATCCCAACATCATCGGGCGCACGCATTTTGCGCGCTATCTGGTCGAGGCCGGGCACTGCAAGGACGTGAAGAGCGTGTTCAACCGCTATCTGGCGAAGGGCAAGCCCGGCTATGTGCCGCACGAATGGGCCAGCCTGCCGGATGCGATCAGCTGGATACGCGGCAGCGGCGGCATCGCGGTGCTGGCGCACCCGGGCCGTTACATGGTCGGGCGTCACAGCATGGGCAAGAAGACCATGCGCGAGTTGCTGGTCGAGTTCGTCGAATGCGGCGGGCAGGCGCTGGAGGTGGTGACCGGCAGCCACACGCAGGAGCAATACGCCGAGTTCGCGCGCTACGCCGAGGAGTTCGGGCTGCTGTGCTCCTGCGGTTCCGATTTTCATAGCCCGAACGAGAGTTATCGCGACATGGGACGTTTGCCGGACCTGCCGCTGAGCTGCCGTCCGGTGTGGGAAAACTGGGCGACGGCCGCACCGTCCCCGATACTGAAGGTGGCTTGATGGCGCAACATTTCGTGATTCATCCGGACAACCCCAATACGCGATTGATCCGTCAGGCGGCGGCGATGCTGCGCGAGGGCGCGGTGATCGTCTATCCGACCGATTCCGGCTATGCGCTGGGCTGCCGTCTCGACGACAAGGACGCGGTGACGCGCATCCGCCAGATACGCCAGCTCGACGAGCAGCACCACATGACGCTGATGTGCCGCGACCTGTCCGAAATCTCGCGCTATGCGCGGGTGGACAACGTCAAGTTCCGTTTGCTGAAGAGCAACACGCCCGGCAGCTACACCTTCATCCTGGAGGCGACCAAGGAAGTGCCGCGCCGCCTGCAGCATCCGAAACGCAGCACGGTCGGCATACGCGTTCCCGATCATCCGGTGGCGCTGGCGCTGCTGGAAGAGATCGGCGAGCCGATGTGCAGTTCCTCGCTGATCCTGCCGGACGCGCACCATCCGCTGACTGACGTGGACGAGATACGCGAGTATGTGGATCGTACTGTCGACCTGGTCGTCGAAGGCGGCGCGGTGGGGCTGGATCCGACCACGGTGATCGACCTGACCGGCGATGCGCCGGTGCTGCTGCGGCGCGGCCGCGGCGACATCGCTCCGTTCGGGATCGAGGAATAGCAATGGACGAACTGATCCAGACCATCAGCCTCGCGGCGATCCCGGTGCTGTTCGCGATCACGCTGCACGAGGCGGCGCATGGCTATGTGGCGCGCCACTTCGGCGACATGACCGCGTACCAGCAGGGGCGCATCAGCCTGAACCCGATGCGCCACATCGACCCGATAGGCACGGTGCTGGTGCCGCTGCTGACGATGCTGGTCGGCGGCATCCTGTTCGGCTGGGCCAAGCCGGTGCCGGTGAATTTCGCCGCGCTGCGCCATCCCAAGAAGGACATGCTGTGGGTCGCGATCGCCGGGCCGGCGTCGAATCTGGTGATGGCGCTGGGCTGGGCGCTGGTCTACAAGTTCGCATGGTCGTTCCCCGACAATTATTTCGCCGAGCCCATGTTGGGCATGGCCGAGTGGGGCATCAAGATCAACGCGGTGCTGATGGTGCTGAACCTGCTGCCGCTGCCGCCGCTGGACGGCGGGCGCGTCGCGATCAGTCTGCTGCCGTACCGTCAGGCGTTCCAGCTGTCGAAGATAGAGCCGTACGGCATGTTCATCCTGATCTTTCTGGCGGTCACGCCGGTGCTGGGCTGGATACTGCTGCCGCTGGTCAGGCTGGTGTATAAATTGATTTCTGTTTTGTTTGGGATATAGGTAGATATGTTTGCGGATAGGGTTTTATCGGGCATGCGCCCCACGGGAAGTTTGCATCTGGGGCATTACCACGGGGTGCTGAAGAACTGGGTGCAGATGCAGCACGAATTCGAGTGCCTGTTCTTCGTGGCTGACTGGCACGCGCTGACGACGCATTACGACAACCCGCAGGTGATCGAGCAGAGCGTGTGGGACATGGTGGTGGACTGGCTCGCGGCCGGCGTCGATCCGGCGCATGCGACGATGTTCATCCAGTCGCGCGTGCCCGAGCATGCCGAGCTGCATTTGCTGCTGTCGATGATCACGCCGCTGGGCTGGCTGGAACGCATGCCGACCTACAAGGACCAGCAGGAGAAGCTGTCCGGCAAGGATCTTTCCACCTACGGCTTCCTCGGCTATCCGCTGTTGCAGAGCGCGGACATCCTGATCTATCGCGCGACACAAGTGCCGGTGGGAGAAGACCAGGTGCCGCACATCGAATTCACCCGCGAGATCGCACGCCGCTTCAACCACATCTACGGACGCGAACCGGGCTTCGAAGAGAAGGCCGAAGCCGCGGTGAAGAAACTGGGCAGCAAGAAGGCCAAGCTGTATGCCGAGCTGCGCGTGCGCTTCCAGGAGCAGGGCGACGACGAAGCGCTGCTGTCCGCGAAGGCGCTGCTGGACGAGCAGCAGAGCTTGAGCCACGGCGACCGCGAACGCCTGTTCGGTTATCTGGAAGGCGGCGGCAAGATGATCCTGTCGGAGCCGCAGGCGATGCTGACGGTCGCCTCCAAGATGCCGGGGCTGGACGGGCAGAAGATGTCCAAGTCCTACCACAACACCATCACGCTGCGCGAGGATGAGGCCAGCGTCGGCAAGAAGATCCGCACCATGCCGACCGACCCGGCGCGCATCCGCCGCACCGATCCGGGCACGCCCGAAAAGTGTCCGGTGTGGTCGCTGCACCAGGTGTATTCGAGCGAAGACACCAAGCAATGGGTGCAGCAGGGCTGCACCTCCGCGGGCATAGGCTGCATCGAATGCAAGCAGCCGGTGATCGACGGCGTGCTGGCCGAGCAGCGTCCGATGCGCGAGCGTGCGCAGCAGTATCTGGACGATCCTGCACTGGTGAAGAACATCATCGCCGATGGCTGCGAGAAGGCGCGCGAACTGGCGCGCGAGACCATGCGCGACGTGCGCGAGGCGATGGGACTGAGCTACAGCTAGGCGATATGAGCGGAACCCAGCTGCCATTGCATCCTGTCGCGCATATCCACGGCGAGCCGCTGCTGGAGATGCCGCAGGACCTGTACATCCCGCCGGATGCGCTGGAGCTGGTGCTGGAGAGTTTTCAAGGGCCGCTCGACCTGCTGCTGTACCTGATCCGCCGGCACAACCTCGATGTGCTGGATATTCCGATGGCGGAACTGACCCGGCAGTACATGGGCTACATCGAGCTGATGCAGCAGAACCGGCTGGAGCTGGCCGCCGAATATCTGCTGATGGCGGCCGTGCTGATCGAGATCAAGTCGCGCATGCTGCTGCCGCGTCCGCCGAAGATGAGCGATGCGGAACCGGAAGACCCGCGCGCCGAGCTGATGCGCCGCCTTCTGGAATACGAGCAGATGAAGGAGGCCGCGCAGAAGCTCAACGAGCTGCCGCAGGCCGGGCGCGATTTCCAGATCGTGCAGGTGCTGATCGAGCGCACCGTGCAGGAGCGCCTGCCCGAAGTCAGCGTCGAAGACTTGCGCCAGACCTGGATGGGACTGCTGGCGAGAGCCAAACTGAACAAGCACCACAAGGTGCGCCGCGAACAGCTGTCGGTGCGCGAGCAGATGACGCATGTGCTGCGCTGCCTGCAGGGCGGCGAGTTCGTGCCGTTCGACCAGCTGTTCGAGCTGGACGGCGGCGTGCCGAAACTGGTGGTGACCTTCATCGCCGTGCTCGAACTGGCGAAGGAATATCTGGTAGAAATCCAGCAAAGCGAAACATTTGGGAGCATCTATGTCCGAACAAGCCGAGCCATTGAAGCAGCAGAGTGACGCCGACGGAGGTCCGGCAGTCGAAGGAGAAGATATCAGCATCGACCTGTTCGGCGGGAAGATGGACCGCGAGCGGCTCAAGGTCGTGCTCGAAGCCGCGCTGCTGACCAGCACCGAACCTTTGCCGGTGTCCGAGCTGAAGAAACTCAGCGATGTCTCGCTGGACACGCGCCAGATGGAAAGCGTGCTCGAAGAATTGGCGCAGGACTGGCAGGGGCGTGGCGTGGAGCTGAACCGCGTCGCCAGCGGCTGGCGTTTCCGCGCGAAGCCGGAGGTGCAGCAATACTTGGATCGCCTGAACCCGCAGAAGCCGCCGCGCTATTCGCGCGCGGTGCTGGAGACGCTGGCGATCATCGCCTACCACCAGCCGGTCACGCGCGGCGACATCGAGGATATCCGCGGCGTCGCGGTGTCCTCGCAGATACTGAAGACGCTGGAGACGCGCGGCTGGGTCGAAGTCGTAGGTACCCGCGACGCCCCCGGCAAGCCCGAATTGTTCGCGACTACCAAGCAAATGCTGGACGACCTGAATCTGCGCATGTTGAGCGACCTGCCGTCACTGCAGGAGATAGGCTCGCTGCTGGAGCAGGAGACGGCTGAAGCCGCTTCCATGCGGACATCTGCGCCTGAGCCCATAGCCGCACCGGCAGCAGAGCCTGCACCCGCACCCGTCGCAATACCGGCATCCGCTTCGGTGCCGGTTTCCAGCCCATCACATGCGGAGACGGATGCCCCCGAAGGTTGGCCCTTTGGGCCCGACGATGCGGCG
Organism: Gallionellales bacterium GWA2_60_142; assembly: GCA_001801085.1. Taxonomy (GTDB): domain Bacteria; phylum Pseudomonadota; class Gammaproteobacteria; order Burkholderiales; family Gallionellaceae; genus Gallionella. The sequence goes on from MGWR01000029.1 coordinate 32,048, forward strand.
ACCGCCGGATCGTGAATCGTGCCCCTGCGGTTGGGGACATCGTCCTGAACTTATCCTCGTTGCAGGAGATTCGCGAGTACATTGTCAATAACCCAGCGCAACAGGCGGATGCAGTCGGGCCGGTCTCATCGGCAAGAGCGATTGCGCCAAATGACTGAGGGTTACCAGTGGGCAGAGATTTTTTTATTGTTTTAAGCGCGGATTTGCGCCATTATTCGCGCCGCCCGGTTGGCGCCTACTGGCGCACCGATCCTAAATTTCTTCGGAATTTCCTGAATATTTCTGTTTACCGATGCGCATTCTGATCAGCAATGACGACGGTTATTTCGCACCCGGCCTGTCCTGTCTGGCCGAGCATCTTTCCTATGTCGCAGAAGTCGTCGTGGTCGCGCCCGAGCGCGACCGTTCGGGCGCTTCCAATTCGCTGACGCTGGATAGACCGCTCAAGCTGCGCAAGGCCCCCAACGGTTTCTATTACGTCAACGGCACGCCGACCGACTGCGTGCATCTGGCCGTCACCGGCATGCTGGACTATCAGCCGGACATGGTCGTCTCGGGCATCAATGCCGGCGCGAACATGGGCGACGACACGATCTATTCCGGCACGGTGGCGGCGGCGACCGAAGGCTTTTTGCTCGGCATTCCGTCCATCGCTGTCTCGCTGGTCGGCAAGGAGTTGGTCCATTACGAAACGGCGGCGCGGGTTGCGACCGGACTGGTGCAGCGCTTTGCCGCGCAGACGCATAGCCATCCCTGGCTGCTGAACGTGAATGTGCCGGACGTGCCCTATGAAGATTTGCAGGGCATCGAAGTGACGCGCCTCGGCAAGCGCCACAAGGCAGAGCCGGTAATCAAGGCCAGTAACCCGCACGGCGAAACCGTGTACTGGGTGGGTGCTGCCGGCAAGGCGCAGGATGCGGGCGAGGGTACGGATTTCAACGCGCTGGCGCAGCAGCGTGCATCGATCACGCCGTTGCAAATCGATCTGACGCAATATGGCCAGCTCGACGCGGTGCGCGATTGGATGGGGCACCGATGATCGCGAAAATCAACGGCATCGGCATGACCTCGCAGCGCACCCGCATGCGCATGATCGAGCGCCTGCGCGAGCAAGGCGTCAAGGACGAGGTCGTGCTGGCGGCGATGCTCGAGACGCCGCGCCACCTGTTCATCGACGAGGCGCTGGCCAGCCGCGCCTACGACGACGTGTCGCTGCCGATCAACTACAACCAGACCATCTCCCAGCCCTATATCGTCGCGCGCATGATCGAGATCATGCGCAACGGCAAGCAGCTCAACCGCGTGCTGGAGGTCGGCACAGGCTGCGGCTACCAGGCTGCGGTGCTGTCTCCGGTGGCGAAAGAGGTTTACACCGTCGAGCGCATCCAGCCGCTGTACGAGCGGGCGCGCCGCCAGTTGCGCGACCTGAAGCTGCGCAACGTCAGCGTGCGCTACGCCGACGGCACCGCGGGCTTGCCGGAACTGGGTCCGTTCGACGGCATCATCATGGCTTGCGCCGCACCGGCATTGTCCGCCGTACTGCGCGAGCAACTGGCGGTCGGCGGCAGGATGGTGATCCCGGTCGGGATGCAGGAACAATGGTTGTATCTGGTCGAACGCGACGAGCGCGGCTTCCGCGAGACCCGGCTGGAGCCGGTGAAGTTCGTACCCTTGTTGATGGGAAAAGCATGAGCAGATTTAATCGTATATTCGCCTTGCTGGTCGCGGCGGTTATTCTGGCCGGATGCGCATCGAGCAAGCAGCGCGCGCCGGTGGTCGAGCGCAGCGGTGCGGCTTCGAAGGCGGCGGTCGCTGCCGAGACGGCGCGTGCAAAAGCGCAGCGCGAGAGGGATTGGCGACCTGCCGTGCATGTGGTGCAGAAAGGCGAGACGCTGTACAGCATCGCGTTCAATTACGGTTTCGATTACCACGAACTGGCCGAACTGAACGGCATCACCGATCCGAACCTGATCTCGATAGGTCAGCAGATTCGTTTGTTCCCGGGTGCGTCGCGTCCCGTGCCCGTGGCGGAAAGTAAGTCATCTGAGCCGGCGATCAAGGATCAGCCCAAGCTGGTGAAGTATGCTTATAGCGAGGCGGCGGTGGCGCAACTCGCCAAGCCGGAGACGGCCGACAAGCCGGTTGTTGTTGCGCCTAAACCGGAGAAGGTCGAACCCAAGCCGAAACCGGAGGTCAAGCCGGCCGAAGAGAGCGCCGAAGTCGAACCCGATGCCGACATCGAGTGGAGCCTGCCGACGCAGGGCAAGGTGATCGCCGGATTTTCGGAAGCGGCCAATCGCAAAGGTGTCGATATCTCCGGAAAACTGGGGCAGCCGGTCAACGCCAGCGCGCCGGGCAAGGTCGTCTACAGCGGCAGCGGCCTGCGCGGTTACGGCAAGCTGGTCATCGTCAAGCACAACAGCACTTTCCTCAGCGCCTATGCCCACAACGACAAGGTCCTGGTCAAGGAAGGGCAGAACGTCATGCGCGGCCAGAAGATCGCCGAAATGGGCAACACCGACGCCGATCAAGTCAAGCTGCACTTCGAAGTGCGCCGATTCGGCAAACCGGTCGATCCGGCGAAATATCTCTCCCTCAAATAAGGGCACGTAAGACATTTGTTCCGGCACCGGCACGGCGCGCCGTGCCCCTACGAATTTGGGGGCTTCCTTGAACGATATGAAACTCAGCACCACCGACCATGACCGCGACAGCGCGAACCTGCGCTATGTCTATCCGGTCGTCTCCCGCCGTGCTGGCGGCGTGTCGGTCGGCATCAACCTGAACCCCGATAACGCCTGCAACTGGCGCTGCCTGTATTGCCAGGTGCCCGATCTGACGCGCGGCACTGCTCCCCCGGTCGATCTGGCGATGCTGGAAAGCGAGTTGCGCGGTTTTCTGAACGATTTGCTCCACGGCGACTTCATGCAGGCCCGCGTGCCGGAAGGCATGCGCCGCATCAACGACATCGCGCTATCCGGTAACGGCGAGCCGACCAGCGCTGCGGAATTCGCCGGGGTCGTCGAACTGATCGCTCGCGTGCGCCGCGAGTCCGGCTTGCCGGAGGATGTGAAGACCGTGCTGATTACCAACGGGAGTTTGTTGTATCGCGAAGATGTACAGCGCGGCCTGCGCGAACTGGCGAAAATCAACGGCGAGCTATGGTTCAAGCTGGATCGCGCCAGCGAATCGGGGATGCAGGCCGTCAACGACACCCGTATCGCGCTCGACAAGGTGCGCGCCAATCTGATTTTGGCAATTTCGGCTTGTCCGACCTGGTTGCAGACCTGCTGGTTCGCGCTGGACGGCGTACCGCCGACCATGCAGGACGAGGGGGATTATCTGGAGTTCGTTGCCGGATTGCTGCGCGAAGGACATAAACTGCAAGGAGTGCTGCTGTATGGCTTGGCGCGCCCTTCGTTGCAGCCGGAGGCTGCGCGCCTGTCCAATTTGCCGGCAGATGAGATGCGGCACTTTGCCGATCGCATCCGCAGCTTAGGGGTGGAAGTCAGGGTTACGGCTTAGCACTGAAAACGGTACATCTTGCGCAGGAAGGCATCCACATCCATGATCCTTGGCACGGACGGCATCTCGACATGTTCTGCGCATACTTCGCGCAATCCCAGTGCGGGAACCCAGCCGGCGCTCAGCACCTCGTCGCCATACCCGGAAGCCGTAGTTTCGCAGCGTTCTACCTCATAGCTGCTCATATCCATCGTCAGTACGCTCATGATGTTCTCCTGTTGCTTGGTGAGAGCCGCGAAATGCGCCGCCCTTGATTGAGGTATCGGCCTAGCTGAGCGGAAATTTAGCTTTCGTACCGGATTTATTAAGGCCTCACTTTGGTATCATGGCGGCCTTTCCGGCAACACTTCAGCAGTCTCGAATGTTAAGTAAACTCAATGAAGTACAGCGCGATGCCGCGTCTTACCTCGGTGGCCCCTTGTTGGTGCTGGCCGGGGCGGGCAGCGGCAAGACGCGCGTGATCACCCACAAGATCGCCTATCTGGTCGAGGAGTGCGGTTATGAGGCGCGCAACATCGCGGCGATTACTTTCACCAACAAAGCGGCCACCGAGATGCGCGAGCGCGTCGCCACGCTGTTGCCGGGCAGCAGGTCCAAGGGGCTGGTGGTCAGTACGTTCCATTCGCTGGGGATGAACATCCTGCGCGCCGAGGCCGGACTGCTGGGCTACAAGCCGAAGTTTTCCATCTTCGATTCCAGCGACAGCTGGAAGATATTGAGCGAGCTGACCAATTCCGGGGACAAGCAGGAAATCCGCGACTTGCAGACGCAAATCTCGAACTGGAAGTCGGCCTTCGTTTCTCCGGCGCAGGCGGGCGAACAGGGCGGAAGCGATGTGGAGCAGGTGCAGGCGCGCGTCTATGCGCGCTATCAGGAGACGTTGCGCGCCTATCAGGCGGTGGATTTCGACGATTTGATTCACTTGCCGGTGGTGCTGTTCAAGGAGCATCCGGAGGCGCTGGAGCGCTGGCAGCACCGGCTGCGCTATCTGCTGATCGACGAATATCAGGACACCAACGATTGCCAGTACCAGCTGACCCGGCTGCTGGCGGGTGTCCGTGCCGCGTTCACCGCGGTGGGCGACGACGACCAGGCGATCTACGCCTGGCGCGGCGCGAGTGTCGAGAATTTGCACAACCTGCGCAACGACTATCCCAGCCTGCGCGTAATCAAGCTGGAGCAGAACTACCGCTCGTCGCAGCGCATCCTCAAGGTCGCCAACCACCTGATCAACCACAACACCAAGGTGTTCGAGAAGCATCTGTGGAGCGATCACGGCATCGGCGACCCGATCCGCATTTATGCGGCGCGCGACGACGAGCACGAGGCCGAAAGCGTGGTGATGAAACTGATGACGCACAAGTTCGAGAACCGCACGCGCTTCGCCGACTACGCGATCCTGTATCGCAGCAATTATCTGGCGCGCGCGTTCGAAGAGCAGTTGCGCGCCCAGCGCGTGCCGTACACCGTCAGTGGCGGCACGTCGTTCTTCGACAAGGCCGAGATCAAGGACATCATTTCCTATCTGCGGCTGATCGCGAATCCGGATGACGATCCGGCCTTCATCCGCGCGATCACCACGCCGAAACGCGGCGTCGGCAACACTACGCTGGAGAAGCTGGGCAGCTATGCCGGCAAGCGCAAGGTCAGCCTGTTTGAGGCGGCGTTCGAGTCGCCCATGGCCGACGAGCTGCCGCCGCGCCAGTACGAAGACCTTATGATGTTCTGTAAATTCATCAACCGCATCGCGGATCGAGCCGAGGCCGATCCCTGCGGCGAACTGCTGGACGAGTTGCTGCGCGCGATCAACTACGAGACCTGGCTGTACGACTCGCACGAGTCGCGGCAGGCCGAGACCAAGTGGAAAAACGTCGAAGACTTCATCGGCTGGCTGAAGCGCAAGTCCGAAGCCGACGAGAAATCGCTGATCGCGATGGTGCAGACCATCGCGCTGATTAACATGCTGGAAGGCAAGGACGAAGAGCCCGACGCGGTCACGCTGTCCACGCTGCATGCCGCCAAGGGGCTGGAGTTTTCGCATGTGTTCATCGTCGGCGCCGAGGAAGATATCCTGCCGTTCCGCGACAGCGACGAGAAGGGCATCGAGGAAGAGCGCCGCTTGATGTACGTCGGCGTCACCCGCGCCCAGCGTTCTTTGCAGATCAGCTACTGCAACCGGCGCAAGCGCGGCAAGGACTGGTTCGCCTGCGAGCCCAGCCGCTTCATCGACGAGATGCCGGAAGACGAGCTGCAATATGCCGGCGGCCATGCGGATGCCGTGCCCACCGTCACCAAGGACGAAGGCATGGACAAGCTGGCGCGGCTGAAGGCGATGTTGAACAAGACGTCTGCCGAATAGCCCATGCGAGAGACGGCGCCGGAATTACGACAGGCCGCGTTGCACTGGCTCGCAGAATGCGACGCGGCCAAAAAGTCTGGCGGTGTGCGCCGTCTGATGCGGGCATGGAACGCGGGCGATATCTGGCTGGACGGCGAAGCTGCGTTGATCGCGAATCGGACTGCTCCTGGTCATCCGGACAAGCCCGAGCTGGTGTCGCCGCGCGCGGTGAAACGCCGTGCGATGAATACGCCGGAAGGCCGGGCCGCATTGATCCATGCACTGGTGCACATCGAGTTCAATGCGATCAACCTCGCGCTGGATGCGGTCTGGCGCTTCCCCGGCATGCCGCGCGACTATTACGCCGACTGGCTGCAGGTCGCCGACGAGGAAGCGTTGCATTTCACCTTGCTGGCCGATCACCTGAAAGAGCTGGGCTACGCCTACGGCGACTTCCCCGCGCACAACGGCCTGTGGCGTATGGCTGTCGAGACGCGGCACGATGTCCTCGCGCGCATGGCGCTGTTGCCGCGGACGATGGAGGCGCGTGGGCTGGACGTCACGCCGGGCCTGCGCGCGAAGCTGGTGCAGGCGGGCGATAGCGCCGTCGGCGGAATCATGGACATCATCCTGCGCGACGAGATCGGCCATGTCGCCATAGGCAATCGTTGGTACGGCTGGTTGTGCGAACGACGCGGACTGGAGCCGGTCGCGACCTATGCGCAACTCGCCGCAGAACATCATGCTCCGCCGTTGCGCGGTCCGTTCAACCTGGAAGCGAGGCGCGCGGCGGGATTCAGCGAAGCGGAATTGGCGGCGCTGTCGAGTCGGCGCGAATAGCATATGAGGTGCCGGGGGACTACAATCCAAGCCGGAAGGATGTGCATGTTTAAATACGCCGCTATTTCCTGAATCCGGGATGGAGCCGAACTCGCAAAATACCTGATGTCTACTTACAACCCTTTGTCTTTAATCAAGTCCATCGAGTGGGCGAAGCAGCTTGGCGTGGCCTCGCTCTACGCTTTGCTGATTTATATCGGCGATGCGATTTTTGAAAGCGGCGCCGTCATCGCGCATCTCGAATTGGCCTGCGGTTTTGCGTTGGCAGCGATGCTGATCGGCGGCAAGCGTTATGTCCTGGGGGTGTTTCTCGGCGCAGTCATGGCTCATATGATCCTGGGCGCTACGGCAGGTGAAATCTTTATCATTGCATCGAGCGATGCATTCGAAGCTTTGTGCGGAATCTGGCTTCTGATGCATGGCGAAAAATTCGATTCGCGCCTTCAGTCATTGCGAGATTATCTCAAGCTGATTTTGCTGGGTGGTTGCGTAAGTATCGCTATTAGCGCTCTGGTTGCAAATACGCTATTGCTGTTCTTCGGATTTATTGCTTACGAAGATGTGGTTAACGGCATGCTCCACTGGTGGATGAGCGATACGCTAGGCGTCATTCTGGTTACCCCGTTGATCCTCGTTTGGTGGTGGGGAAAAGGTCTTTGGCGCGAAACGAAGCAGGTGGCTGAAGCGGCCTTGCTTCTGGGCCTGACGATATTGGTGGGGCAAATCGTTTTTTTCGATTGGCTGCACAATATCGTAGGGCCGACGGCCAACGGTTACTGGATGTTCATGCTGATCACCTGGGTAGCTATGTTTCTTGGCGCTCGCGGCACAACGGTCGCATTGCTCGTGGTGGCAATTCAAGCCTTGTTCGGCGCAACCCAGGATGTCGGATATTTCGCCGAAGACATCGAGCGGACAGGCCTGATCAATTACTGGTTCTATATGTTGACGCTATCGCTGGTCGGAATGTCGCTGGCTACCTATGTGCGCGAAATCAGGCAGGCGAATTTTGCCGTAGCCCATCGCGATGCGCTGATACGCGAGATACATCATCGCATCAAGAACAATATCCAGGGCATCACCGGGTTGCTGCGCCAGCTTGCGGAAAAACAACCGGACACCAGAGAAGCAATCGATCAAACCATCAGCCAGGTGCAAAGCATCGCGACGATCCACGGCTTGCAGGAGCGTACCGCACTGGATAACGTCGAACTCGGTGAGCTGACTGGGGCCGTGGCAAGCGGTGTCGGCTCGTTGTGGGGAAGCGTCATTCAGGTCGATACGCCCCCGGACTGGAAGCCTTGCGTCGTTGATGCGGCCGAGGCCGTGCCGCTGGCGTTGATATTGAACGAACTATTGTCGAATGCCATCAAGCATGGAGACCGGGCCGGACAGATCAGGGTCGTGCTCGAGCATGGACACGTTCCGGATTCCGTTCGTATCGTCATTCGCAATCTCGGTCACTTGCCGTCCGGTTTCAATTTCGAGCGCGATACCGGCACCGGATTGCAGTTGGTAAAATCGCTGATGCCTCGGCATGGCGCGGGAATATCTTGGCAGCATCGCGACAACACAGTGATCGCTGCGCTGGAGCTGGAACCGCCCGTCATTACTTTCAGGTCATGAATCATGAATGCAAACGCTACTTCTGAAACGACTATCCTGCTGGTCGACGATGATCGGCTGGTGCTATCCACGCTCTCCATGGGGTTGGTCAGGGCGGGTTACCGCGTTATCACCGCAGAATCGGCGGACGATGCGGAAGCATTTCTGGCGAGCGGGGAGCGTCCCGATCTGGCCATTCTCGACGTCAGGATGCCGGGCACGAGCGGGCTGGTGTTAGCGGAGCGGTTGCGTTCGCTGGATCAAGTGCCGTTCATGCTGTTGACGGCTTACAGCGATCGGGAAACCGTCGATCAGGCAACGGCTTCCGGTGCGTTGGCTTATCTTGTCAAGCCGGTCGATACGCCGCAACTGGTGCCTGCGATCAAGGCCGCTCTGGCGCGTGCCAGAGATATCCACGGTTTGGAAACGACCGGACGGCAGTTGCAACAGGCACTCAACAGCGAGCGCGAGATCAGCATTGCGATCGGGATAACCATGGTGCAGTACCATCTCGATCGGAAAGCGGCTTTCGAGTTGTTGCGCAAAACTGCGCGCACCCAGAGCCGTAAATTGGCGGCGTTTGCCGTAGAGATCATTAGCGCGAGCGAAACCCTGAATCTTGGGCCATAGGCTCTGAAGAATTCGGCTCAGGGAAATCCGATTGATTCGCTGTGGCTCTTTATAGTATCTTGTAATCAAATTCGGTTCGCCCTTGCCCCCGGCCACCGACTCAACGAGACCCGGAACACGTCTCCGAATCTTTTCCGTCATGGTTTTTCCCGCGAAGGGATATGACGAAAAATGCCCATAGGGCTGGAGACGAACATGTTCTGCAATTTCACCGCTTGTTTTCCCTATCGACTGTCAGTTCATGCTTGCCGCCGCACGAGCGCGCTTGCTGCTGCACAAGTTCGGCAAAATGGTCGCGGAATGCAAAAAGGCTTCAGCCTGATCGAATTGATGGTTACCGTAGCGATAATCGGCATCCTCGCCGCAGTCGCATTCCCCAGTTACCAGAGTTATCTCGTCAAAGGAAACCGCGCTGCCACACAGGCATTCATGGTGGACGTAGAGAACCGTCAGAAGCAATACCTGCTGGATGCTCGCAGCTATGCCGGGGATGTCGCCACACTGGGCATGGCGGCACCCAGCGATGTTTCGAATTTCTACACGATTTCGATTGCGGCCTCGGCGACTCCGCCGGCATTCACCATCACGGCAACGCCTATCGCAGGCACAAGGCAGGAAAGCGACGGCGCGTTGACGCTGGATAGCAGCGGTGCTAAGTCGCCCGCCGACAAATGGTGATGAAATGAACATCCGGCGATATTCCTGTGGTTTTACGCTGGTCGAACTGCTAGTGGTGGTGGCGATTCTTGGAATATTGGCCGCTCTCGCGGCACCCAGTTTCAGTTCGCTTACCCAGGGCCAGCAGGTAAAAAACGCCAGCTTCGAGTTGTTCGCCGCGCTCAGTCTGGCCAGGAGCGAGGCCATCAAGCGCAACGGTAATGTCACCGTAACTCCCGCTGCCGGAGGATGGGAGGATGGCTGGAACATAACTTCGGGCGGAACAACCATCAGCACCCAGGGCATCCTCAAGGGAATCATCGTTACCGGCGGTCCGGCCAGTGTGGTTTACGTCAGAAGCGGCAGAATCTCCGGATCAACCGCGCCCTCATTTCAGATCGACAGCGAAACGACGGCCACGGCAAACGTACGTTGCATCAAGATCGATCTGAGCGGGATGCCGCGCACCGTCAAGGGGGCATGCTCATGAACATGAACCGTAACCGTGGCTTCAGCCTGATCGAGGTTTTGATCACTATCGTGATCCTGATGGTCGGATTGCTGGGGTTGGCCGGTTTGCAGGGCAGGGCGCTGACCTCGCAAATGGAATCCTATCAACGCTCGCAGGCGCTGATTCTGTTGAAGGACATGATCGACCGGGTCAATGCCAACCGCAAAAATGCTGCATCTTATGTGACTGAGTTAAATCCGGCCGTTGCATGTCCGGTAACGGGAGCGGGAAGTTCCGTTGCCAGCACAGATCTGGCCGAATGGTGCACTGCACTGCAGGGCGCTGCTGAAGTGCAAGGGACAGCAAAAGTCGGTGCGATGATCGGTGCACGGGGCTGCATAACCCAGACCGCTGCGCCGGCGAGCGGTGTCCCCAGCCAATATCTTGTTGCCGTGGCATGGCAAGGATTGAACAGCACAGCCATCCCAAGCATAACTTGCGGGCAAAACCAGTATGGCGCCAATGATGCCTTGCGCCGCGTGGTTGCACTTCCCGTCGTCATAGCGGATTTGAATTGATATGAGCTCATTTAGACGCCAGCAGACTTTAACAAACCGGCAAACCCAGAATGGCTTGTCGCTGATCGAACTGATGATTTCCATCACCATCGGTTTACTTATCCTTTCTGCGCTGACTACGCTATTCGTCAATCAGAGCAAGACACGAAGCGAACTGGATAAATCGAATCGCATGATAGACAACGGTCGTTATGCGCTGGAAGTGCTGACCGAGAATTTGAGGATGGCGGGTTTCTATGGGAATTATTTACCCAGTGGTGCGCCCGCAACCACGCCTGATCCCTGTAGTTTGGCGACCATTACCGATCCGGGGACGAGCCTCGATGTGCTGCGCCATCATGTGCAGGGCTACACTGTTGAGGCGCAGGCGAGTCAAATCGCAAGCTTGCCGGCATCTTGCGGTTTTACCTACACGGCGGGTAGCACTACCTCGTTAAAGCCGGGCAGCGACATATTGGTGTTGCGGCGCGTCGGCACCGCAACGCCTGTCGCCGCTGTAAACGCGGCAGCTTCACCCAATAGTGCCAATACGGTTTATTTGCAGGTGTCGAACTGTAATACCGATGCCGGTTATCAGTTGGTTTCGGGGGCCGGGCCTTTTGCTGCTTTCCACGACAAGAATTGCACGACTATCGCAAGCCTGCGGCCATTCATCGTGCAGGTCTATTTCGTGTCTTCCGACAACAATCCCGGCGATGGCATTCCTACGCTGAAACGCCAGGAACTTGATCAGGCTACCGGCGTATTTGTGATCACGCCATTGGTTGAGGGGATCGAATACATGCAGGTCGATTACGGATTGGATGCCGATACCGATGGGGCCGCCGACAGTTACATCGCTAATCCTGCGGCTGCGAACTGGCCGAACATCGTATCGGTGAAACTCAACATCATCGCTAGAAACATCGAGACCAGCGCTGGACATACCGACATCAAGAGTTATGTATTGGGTAGTGCCGGCACATTCGGGCCTTTCGCAGACGCTTATAAACGCCATGCCTATACCCAGGTTGTTCGCCTAGTCAATCCATCCGGGCGGAGGGAGGTGCCATGATCCTATTAAATAAACAACGCGGTAGCACCCTGTTGGTGGCACTAGTGATGCTGGTGTTGCTGACGCTGATCGCGCTTTCCGCAATGAAGGCGACAACGACCAGCATTCAGGTGGTCGGTAATGCGCAGCTTCGCGAGGAAGCGAATACCGCTGCGCAGCAGGCCATCGAGGGTGTGATCAGCAGCGACTTCACCGCAGCTCCGGCGGCCTCGTCCGTTGCGGTGTCCTTCGGTGCGGCGAATTACACCGTTGAGATTGAAACTCCCACTTGCACAAGCTCTCTCGGACTAAGCAATGACATGCTTAATCCTCTCATTGCGGCTGACGCCGTTTGCCTAGGCAGCGCTACTGCGGTCAACACCGGGATCATGGTCTCTGGCGTGGCGGCGGCGACGACCGGGCAATCGTGGTGCTATCAACAAAACTGGGATATTCGGGCCGCAGTGAGCGATAGCGACACCGGGGCGAACACCGCTGTGCATCAGGGCATATTTACCCGGGTGCCTGCCGGGACAGAGTGTCCATAGCAGCGTTCTTCCGGCGGGTTGCCGACATGTGTATGGTTGATCTTATAGTGCAGTTTGGAGGTGTTCTTATGAAAACGATACGACTTATTCTGGCCCATCTGCTGATGGCATTGATGTGTTATTCCACGGTAAGTCGGGCAGAGGATATCGACATTTACAGCGGCCTGGGCACTACCTCCAACGTGCCGAATGTGCTGTTTGTGATGGACAACTCCGCCAATTTTGAAGCGAGTTCCGGCGGGGTGACTTGCACGCAACAAGCCGATGGTTCCCTCGTTATTAATGGTTCTGAAAGTCCCACAGATATGAGCGGCACAGTGGGCGGAATCGAACAATGCGCATTGTGGAATGTAGTGAAAAGCCTGCCGGTCAACGCAGACTCAACAGCCCGCGTCAATATCGGCTTTATGATGTACAACGGCAACAACATCACCGATGTGGCAGGGCTGAACTGCGGCGGAAGCCTCGGCGGTTGCCTGACACAGCCTATGATTGCCATGACGGCTGCCAATAAAAGCGGGGTGCTGAATTGGATCGCATCGTGGAATACGTCTCCCAGCGCAGCTATCGGCAACGTCAAGGCTGCCGGTAAGGCCACTGCGGCGACGATGCAGGAAGCTTGGGCCTATTACACCGGCGGCACCGGCTTGTCCGGGCGCTCTTATGCGGGTGTCGGCAACCATCCCTCTTCTGGTTGCCAGAAGAACTTCATAATCTACATCGCAAATTCGTTCGCTGCTTCCGCCGGCCCCGGCGATGCGAGTAGCGGTGGGCCACTTAACGCTCTTACCGCAGCCATTAACAGCCAGACTCAACCGGATGGACTTACCGATTCTGAGTGGGCTGCGAAAAAATCGGCGTGGAATGCGCCGATCTTGAATACTGTCGCCACTGCATGTTCGGCTACCCCTTACAATTTTGCATCGCCCTCGTCCAATCACAGCGAAAACGGTGGCGATTATGCCGACGAGTGGGCGCGTTTCATGCAACAGTCCGATATCTACGACGAACCAATCGGCACTCAAAGCATCACTACTTATACCGTGGGGCTGCTGGATCCTGCAAAGTGCAAGCCGGAATATCCTGCGCTCCTGAGCAATATGGCGGTCTATGGCGGAGGGAAATATTTTGCTACGACCAGCTACGATACGATCGTGAACGCCATCCTGAAAATTCTCAACGAAGTGCAGGCGGTCAATAGCGTGTTTTCGTCCTCCAGCCTGCCGGTCAGTGTGAACGCACAAGGCACTTATCTGAACCAGATTTACATGGGAATGTTCCGCCCCGATTCAGGCGCCCTGCCTAGGTGGGCGGGTAATCTCAAGCAATACCAGTTCATGATAGATTCAGCCACGGGGGGGCTGAACCTTGGCGACAGTGTAGGCAATTTGGCGCTCGACTCTTCGGGTACGGGATTCCTTTCGCCCAATGCCATCAGCTTCTGGACCTGTACCGATACGGCGCTCAACTCCTATCCGTCCACTCGTTTGACGGCGGCACAACAGGCATTGCTGGTAGCCAACAATCAGACAAACGTCAGCAGTTCCTGTGTCGATCCGGCCAATGGTTTCTGGGTGAACAGCCCGAGCAGCGCCAAAGCCGCGGCATTGGGGTTCGATCTGCCGGATGGCGAGTTGGTGGAAAGAGGGGGCGCGGCACAGCAATTACGCCATGCCAGCCTGTCCGTGGATTACACCGCCTCGCCAGCCGCGCCGCGCAAGCTCTATACCTTTTGTCCAACCGGGGCGAGTTGCAACGAAGACCTGACCAATGCTGCCAATGTCTTCGCTACATCGAATGCAGCCCTCACGGCGGGAATGTTCGGCTCATCCTCCAGCGTTAATGTGTCGACACTCAGCCGTTCCGCCACGACGGCAACGGTTGCGACCTCGGGCAACCACGGATTCACGACAGGCGAGTCCATTGCCATCGCGAATGCCACGCCGAGTAACTACAACGGCACCTTCACCATTACCAAGATAGACAACACGCATTTCACCTATCCTGTCATCGAATATCCACCCACAACGGCGACGGGCAGTTATACCGCCAGCCTGCCATCTGCGCCCCAAGCGGTTACGCTGGCCCGCAGCGGTAATACCGTGACGGCGACTTCGCTTGCGCACGGCTACATTGACGGGCAGACGGTGACTATCAGTGGCGCGAACCAGTCGGCTTATAACGGCAATTTCGCTATTGGCGGGGTGACGGACAACGCCTTCACTTTTACCGTGACGGAAACCCCGACAACGGTAGCCAGCGGCGGCACCGCCACCGGTGAGAAACAGGCAACGGGAGGCTGCCCTTCACCCTGCATGGTTTCTTTCGCTATTGCTTCGGTGACTCGCAGCGGCACAACGGTCACGGTCAATACGACTGATAACCATAATTTTCTTTCTTCTGTCGGCAAGGTGATCAATCTTTCAGGCGTCGTGGATGGCAGCGGCAACCCCGTGGCCGAATACAGCGGCAATATCACTACAACCAGTTGGAATAATCCCACGAACAACCGCAGTTTCACTTTTACTACGGCGGTTTCGCCGGCCACGCCGGCCACTATTGCAGCCGGATATACGTCTATTACCGCCAGCACCCCCAGTGCTGTGCGGGTCATCACCAGCCTGACGCGTAGCGGCTCGACTGTGACGGTCGTTGCAGCAGGGCATGGTTATACGACTGATGATTCGGTCAGCATAGGCGGCACTCCGGGTGCGAACGAGGAAGCCTATGTCGGCACCCATACCATCACGGTGGTGGATGCCAACACTTTCACTTACGCCATCGTTACCGCGCCGGCCAGCCCTGCCAGCGGCGCGGGCGGCGCAACCATGACCGCTACCCGTTCGACCGGTTTCCTGTCCGGTGATCGCGATAACCTGATCAACTGGGTTCGCGGCGAGGACAATTATGGCGATGAATCCGGACCCGGCGGCACAGTGAATGTTCGTCCGTCGATTCATGGCGACGTGCTGCATTCTCGTCCGACAGTGATCAACTATGGCTCGCATTCTGTCAGCATAGAATCGACAAGCGATTCGGGCGCCACCCGCACCGCGACGGCATCGGAAGCGTCAGATATCGCGGTGATCGCAGGGGCCGGGCCTCAGCCGATTGTTACTTTCGCCAATAAGCAGGCTTGTCCGGTAACGGTTGCATCTGCGACTACTTTTACCTATCCCACCACAAATTGCGGAGAGTCTGGCGCGCAAACCGTGTCGGTCGGCTCCAAGGTGGTGGTGTTCTATGGGGACAACGGCGGCGTATTCCATGCCGTCAATGGCAATCAGACCGCGCTGTTCGGCAGCGCCGGCCCCGGCGACGAGATGTGGGGCTTCATTCCGAGCGAATTCTTTCTCAAGCTCAACCGGTTGCGCACCAATAGCCCTCAGTTGAATTTGCCCTCGACTCCACCCGGTATTTCACCGGACCCGGCGAAGAAAGATTATTTCATCGACGGCACAACCGGCTTTTACCAATTGCTGGATGGCAGTGGCAATACTCTGGCGGCGCACCTCTACCTCACCATGCGTCGCGGCGGCAGGTTGATCTATGCTCTGGATGTCACGGATCCCGCTGTGCCGAAAGTCTTGTGGAAAATCGATCCTGCCGGGCTTACTACCCCGAGCGGATTCACGGCAAGTGCGGATTTCGCCGAGCTTGGTCAGACCTGGTCGCAACCGAAAGTGGCCAGAATCAAGGGATATTGTGGCGGGCTTTCCTGTGCCGGCAATCCGCAAACCCCTGTGCTGATTTTTGGCGCCGGCTATGACACCAATGAAGATGTCGAGCCACCTTCAGCCGATGTCATGGGCCGCGGTATTTTTGTGGTGGATGCCATCACGGGGGCGCTGATATGGAAAGCCACTTACTCGGCAGGTTCAACCGCCTACACGGGCAATACGATCAAGGCCTCCGCCGCAGTTTCCGGAATGAATTACAGCATTCCCGCTGATCTTACCATTATGGATCGTGATGCAGACGGGTTCATTGACAGGCTTTATGCGGCCGACACGGGCGGCAATATCTGGCGCGTCGATCTGGAGCCTGGCAACAACAGCACGCCCGACAACTGGCGGGTGTACAAGCTGGCTGCACTGGGATGTGGATCGGGTCCTTGTTCCGCAGGTAGTACGCCGCGCAAATTCTTCTATCCGCCAGAAGTGATCAATACGCTGTCTTACGATGCCGTGATTGCAGGTTCGGGCGACCGCGAGCATCCGCTATATGTCGATCTGGCGGCCGACAAGACCAATCGGGTGTATCTGCTGAAGGATACATTTACCGGGGATAACGCAAGCGGCATGACCACGGTCGATCAGGGAGATCTTTTCGATGCTACCAGCGCATCTTGGAATGGCACATTAAGCGGTTACATGATTGAGCTTGACGAAGGCGAAAAAGTCGTTAATGCGCCGCTGGTGACGGCAGGTTTCGTTTATTTCGGGACCAACCAGCCAACCGAGCCATCCGCAAACTCATGCACGTCGAACTTGGGGGTTGCCAAAGGCTATCAGCTCCAGCCATTCACCGGCTCATATGATAGTGTCGTATTCGCCGGAGGCGGATTGCCGCCATCTCCGGTTTCTGGCGTGGTAAACATCGCGACGGCAACAGGAATCAAACTCGTTCCATTCCTGATTGGTGGCGGTAATCCGGATTGTGTCGGTTCTGATTGCACCTCGGCGCTCGGCGGACAGAAACCCGTTATTTCGGTCCCAACAAGCCGTACCCGGACCTACTGGTATCAGGAAATTGACTGACGCTAACAAACGCCATGCGTTATGTGATGCCCGGCGGGTTTGGGCTAACAGGAACTAAAAGTCCGAGGGGAAGCAGCTTTCGGAGGTTGTAAAAAAGCCCGCCGGAGATCGACGGGCTTTTTTATCGTCGTTACTTGCAGTGATTTTCCACAAGCTGTTTGGCGATGATGTCGTGATTCAGCCAGATCACCGGCGCAGTGGGGGTGGAGGTTTCGTAGAACATCAGCGGCCCGGTTCCTTCCAGCACCAGTGCGCTCAGGAGGTCGGTCACCAAGGCCTTGCGATCCTTGTGCATCTGGGTGATCTCGTCCGAGGTGCCTATCATCAGGTCGGCCAGTTCGCGGCTGTTGTCCATTGGCCAGGCTTCGAAGTTGCGGAAGCCGGTCATCACGTCGCTGGCATTGTAGGCGTCGATCTTTTGCAGCAATTCTTCCAGCGTGGAGCCTTCTTGCAGCAGTTCGCGGCAGGCTTGCCATTGCGCCTCGGCCCAGGCTTCGCCATGTTCCTGCTTCAATGCATTCAGCAGCGGGAATAGCGAGAGTTCGACGCCGACGAAGATGTCGGATGAGTTGGTGCGGATCTCGGGGCAGTTGTACACCGTTGCTTTGACACCCTTGGCCCAAGCGGCTTCGGCGACGCGTTCGAGACGCATCTTGGCCTGGCCTTGGGTGTAGTTGGTGTAGGTCTGCCACTGGTAACCGCCGTCGATCAGGATCTCGGTGCCGTGATAACCATAAGCGGTATAGCGCACCTGTCCGCCGGCCTTTTCCAGTCGCGCACGTATCGCGGCGCTGCCTTCGATCAGGTACTGGAAGGTGTTGGCGGTGACTTCGTCGAAGTTCATCAGGATCAGCTTGCCCAGATCGCTGTCGATCAACGAGCGGGAAGACAGGAAACGCTCGCCCTGGCCTTTGTAGATTCGGTTCGCGATCGCCAGGAATACCTTCACCTTGGGGATGCCGCCCGCCATGGTGTGGGCGAAGAATACGTTGCTGCCGTCCGGAATCATGCCGTCCAGTTCGGCCATCACTTTGGCCACTGAGCTCTTGAAACGCTGCATGCCGGCCTCGCGGCATTTTTCGATATGCGCCCAGTCGAGCTTGTCGTCCTGCCAGCTTTTTAGCGTCATGCCGCCGAGCATATCGGTGGGAGTGTGTTCGCCCACGGGTGCGTCCAGATCGAAGCCTGCCATCAGGGGGACATTGATGATGCGTCCGCCGAGATTGGCTTCGGCGGTGGCCAGCTCTTCGTCGTTCAGCGGACGTAGGGCGTTGTTCTCGTCGCGGCGACCGACGGTGATGCCGATGATAGTCATGCCCGTCTTGCGCGCCTCATCGATCAGGCCATTGGCATAGCCGCGCCCGAACAATTCGCCGAACAGCACAAACACATCACCCTTCCGGAAGATGTTGGTCTTCGGAATATCCCGCAACGAAACTCGTGAATTCATAGAATCTGCCTTCCAGCTAACGAACATTTAGAATTATTTTGCTAATGATAGCCTGATTTGGCGTTAATCCAAACCCGCGCGTTCATCCCGCACCTGTTTGAATGGCCGGGTGCTTCATATGAAGAACCTGATGGGATCAAGGGAATCGACCTGCGCGTAGGTTTTTCGAAGAACCATCGTATATAATCCCGCGCTGTTCAAAATCCCGGGTTCTCTCTTCATGCTGGAAGTCAGCAATCTTGCCTGCAGTCGCGGCGATCATCGCTTGTTTACCGGATTGAGTTTTGCGCTGCATCCGGGGCAGATCATGCAGGTGCAGGGCGAGAACGGCAGCGGCAAGACCAGCCTGTTGCGAACGCTGTGCGGCTTCCTGATGCCGGATGAGGGCGACATCGCCTGGAACGGCAGCAGCGTGAGCGAGCTGCAGGAAGAGTATTACGCCGAAATGCTGTACCTCGGCCACCTGAACGCGATCAAGGATGAGTTGAGCGGGCTGGAGAACCTGCGTATCTCGGCGGGGCTGTCGGGTATCGAACTCGGTGAAAAGGAAGCGATTGCCGCATTGCGCCGCATGGGTCTGAAAGGTCGCGAACTGCTGCCGACCAAGGTGCTGTCTCAGGGGCAGCGCCGCCGTGTCGCGCTGGCGCGATTGCTGGTTAGCGACGCCAAGCTGTGGGTGCTGGATGAACCATTGGCGGCGCTCGATGTCGCAGCCGTGGCCTTGATAGAAGAATTGATCGCCGAGCATCTGGCGCGGCAGGGGATGGTGATCTTCACCACCCACCAGCCGTTGCAGGTTGCGGGGATGGAGATGCGCACGCTGACCCTGACACGTGCAGGCTCGGGGTCTCGCGGGAGGTCGGCGTGAAGAAGGAATCAATGTTCGGATTGTTGCTGCTGGTGATACGGCGCGACCTGATGCTGGCGATGCGCCGCCGCGCCGACGTGCTGACCACGCTGATTTTCTTCGTGATGGTGGTGAGCCTGTTCCCGCTGGGCGTCGGGCCCGAGATGGATATGTTGCGGAAGATGGCGCCGGGCGTGTTGTGGGTGGCGGCGTTGCTGTCCTCGATGCTGTCGCTGGGACGCTTGTTTTCGGCGGATCATCTCGACGGCACGCTGGAGCAGATGATGCTGGCGCCGCAATCGCTGTCGATGCTGGTGCTGGGCAAGATGGCGGCGCACTGGATGGTGTCCGGCCTGCCGCTGGTGCTGATGGCACCGGTGCTGGGAATACAGTTCGACATGTCGGCGGAAGCGCTGGGCATATTGATTGTCGGCCTGCTGCTCGGGACTCCGATCCTGAGCATGATAGGTGGCATAGGTGCGGCGCTGACGCTGGGGCTGCGCGGCGGCGGGGTGTTGTTGTCGCTGCTGGTGTTGCCGTTGTGCATACCGGTGCTGATCTTCGGCACCGGCGCGGTAGAAGCGGTATCGACCGGATTGAGCGTGGCGTCGCACCTGTCGTTGTTGGGCGCGCTGTTGGTTTTGGCTTTGGCGTTTACCCCCTGGGTGACCGCGCAGGCATTACGTATTTCGATGGAGTGATAAGTTGGCAATTAACTGGTTCAAGTATTCCGCACCCACTACCTTCTACGGCCTCGCCGGTAAGCTGATCCCGTGGTTCGGCATCTCCGCCGCGATCCTCTTTGCCGTCGGCCTGTATATCGGTTTCTTCGTCGCTCCCATCGATTACCAGCAAGGCGAGTTTTATCGCATCATCTTCATTCACGTACCGGCTTCGATCATTTCGATGTTCCTGTACCTGATCATGGCGGGCTATGCGGCGCTGGGCCTGATCTTCAATACCCGTTTGTCGTCGATGATGGCGACCGCGATTGCGCCGACCGGCGCGCTGTTCGCCTTCATTTCGCTGTGGACCGGCGCGCTGTGGGGCAAGCCGATGTGGGGCGCATGGTGGGTGTGGGACGCGCGCCTGACTTCCGAGCTAATCCTGCTGTTCCTGTACCTTGGCTACATCGCGCTGCACGCGTCCATCGACGAACCGCGCCGTGCCGACCGCGCCGCCGCATTGCTGGCCATCGTCGGTTCGGTGAACGTGCCTATCATCTATTTCTCGGTGAAGTGGTGGAACACCCTGCACCAAGGCTCGACCATCAAGTTCAGCGGCACCAGCATGCATGTCGCAATGCAGCAGGCGATGTTCATCACGCTGGTGGCCTGCTGGCTGTACGCAATCGCGGTGATCCTCGCGCGGGTGCGCAGCATCATCCTGGAGCGCGAGCGCCACACCAAATGGATAACCGAATTGCCGGAGGTTAAGTAATGAATGGTCTGGATATCTGGATGCGCGAGAACCCGATCGCCTATGTGGTGTTGGGCTCTTACGCAGTAGCCTTTCTGATTTTTGCGGTCGAGATCGCGATGGTCAGGCACAAACGTAAAATTACTTTGCAGCAGGTACACCTGATGCGCGATGCAGGAGACGAAGAATAATGAAAGCACGTGAAAAGAGATTCTTGTTCATCGCCGTGGGCATTGCCGCCGTGGGCTTGGCGGTCGCGCTGGTGCTGAACGCGCTGGACAAGAACGTCAGTCTGTATTTCACGCCGACTCAGGTGTTCAACAACGAAGCGCCGCATGGCCGCAGCTTCCGCATCGGCGGTCTGGTCGAGGAGGGCAGCGTCAAGCGCGAGGCCGACGGCCTGACCGTCAACTTCGCGATCACCGACACGCACAAGCGCATTCCGGTGGTGTACAAGGGCATCCTTCCCGACTTGTTCAAGGAAGGTAAGGGCGTGGTCGCGCAAGGCTCGGTCGGACCCGACGGCGTGATGCAGGCCGATGAAGTGCTGGCCAAGCACGACGAGAACTACATGCCGCCCGAGGCAGCCGACGCACTGATGAAAGCCGAAGCCGCCAACGCGGCAGCCGCCAGTGCAGTCAGCGCGCCTGCTGCTGCATCCGCCGTCAAATAATTCCTGAAAGTTTCGAGATGATTCCAGAGATAGGCAATTTCGCGTTGATCGTCGGGCTGTTCCTGGCGCTCACGCTGGGCGTGCTGCCCATCATCGGCGCGGCACGCAACAACGCGGTTCTGATGGGCGTCGCACGTCCGCTGGCCGCCGGGCAGTTCGTGTTCCTTGGTGTCGCGCTGCTCTGCCTGACCTACGCCTTCGTCGCCAACGACTTCTCCGTGCTATATGTCGCGCAGCATTCCAATACGCAGCTGCCGACGATCTACCGCATTTCCGCAGTCTGGGGCGGCCACGAAGGCTCGCTGCTGCTGTGGGCGTTCCTGCTGTCCGTGTGGACGCTGGCCGTCGCCCTGTACAGCAAGCATCTGCCGGAAGAAATGGTCGCGCGTGTGCTCGGTGTGATGGGCCTGATCGCGGTCGGATTTCTGTTGTTCATGCTGATGACGTCGAATCCGTTCGACCGCCTGTTGCCGGCCGCGGCCGACGGGCGCGACCTGAATCCGCTGCTGCAAGACCCGGGGCTGGTGATACATCCGCCGATGCTGTACATGGGCTATGTCGGCTTCTCGGTCGCGTTCGCCTTCGCCATCGCCGCATTGCTGGGCGGACGGATGGATGCCACCTGGGCGCGCTGGTCTCGCCCGTGGACGACCGTGGCTTGGGTGTTCATGACGATGGGTATCGCGCTCGGCAGCTGGTGGGCATATTACGAACTGGGCTGGGGCGGCTGGTGGTTCTGGGACCCGGTCGAGAACGCCTCGTTCATGCCCTGGCTGCTCGGCACCGCACTGATGCACTCGCTGGCGGTCACCGAGAAGCGCAACGCGTTCAAGAGCTGGACCGTACTGCTCGCGATCGCTGCGTTCTCGCTGTCGCTGCTGGGCACCTTCCTCGTGCGTTCAGGCGTACTGACTTCGGTGCACTCGTTCGCGGCCGATCCCAAGCGCGGCATTTTCATCCTGACTTTCCTGGTGATCGTGATCGGCGTATCGCTGCTGCTGTTCGCATGGCGCGCACCCAAGATCGGTCTGGGCGGTAAGTTCGATCCGCTGTCGCGCGAATCGCTGCTGTTGTCCAACAACGTGCTGCTGTCGGTCGCCGCTGCCTCGGTGTTCATCGGCACGCTGTATCCGCTGTTCATGGATGCGCTCGGGCAGGGCAAGCTCTCTGTTGGTCCGCCGTATTTCGAGGCGGTGTTCGTGCCGCTGATGATTCCCATGCTGCTGCTGATGGGCCTGGGCCCGCTGGCGCGCTGGAAGAAAGTCGATGCGCCCGAACTGGCCAGGCGCGTGCGCTGGGCGTTCGGCGCCGCGCTGGTGATCGCATTGCTGTTGCCGCTGACGATGGGCAAGTGGAGCGTGATGGTCTCGGTGGGACTGCTGCTGGCGTTCTGGATCATCGCATCGGTAAGCCTGAGCCTGCGCGAGCGCCTGGCCGGCCGCGACGATTTCATGCAGCGCCTGCGCGGCCAGTCGCTGAGCTATTACGGCATGCAGCTCGCCCACCTCGGCGTCGCGGTGTTCATCATCGGCGTGACGATGGTGAAGGGCTACGAGACCGAGCGCGACGTGCGCATGGATGTCGGTGATGTACTGAACACCGGCGGTTACGAGTTCCGCTTCAACGGCGTGACCGAGGAGCAGGGGCCGAACTATGTTGCGGGCAAGGGCCATGTGACGATCAGCAAGGACGGCAAGGTAGTCACCGAACTGTATCCGGAGAAGCGCCAGTACAACGTGTCCGGCATGCCGATGACCGAGGCGGCAATCGACACCGGGCTACTTGGGGACCTGTACGTGTCGCTGGGCGAACCCATCCCGGACAGCAACGGCGCATGGGCCGTGCGCGTCTATATCAAGCCGTTCGTGGACTGGATCTGGGCCGGTTGCCTATTGATGTCGCTGGGCGGCGTACTGGCGATCAGCGACCGTCGCTATCGCATCCACAACAAGCGATTGGCTGAAGCTAAAACAGAAATGCCGCTGGAGGAGAAGACAGCATGATGCGATTCATATTGCCGTTCGTCGTGTTCGTGGTGCTCGCGGTGTTCCTGTTCGTGGGCCTGAACCTGAATCCGCGCGAAGTACCGTCGCCGCTGGTTGGCAAGTCGGCCCCCGCGTTTACTCTGCCGCAACTGCACGAGCCGGCCAAACAGTTCTCGCCGGCTGACATGAAGGGCCAGGTCTGGTTGCTGAACGTGTGGGCATCCTGGTGCGTGTCCTGCAAGGAAGAGCACCCGGTGCTGATGGAGTTGTCGCGCCGGAACATGGTGCCGATCTATGGCCTGGACTACAAGGACAAGCAGGCTGATGCCGAGCTGTGGCTGAAGAAGGGCGGCGACCCGTATGTGCTCAGCGTGGCCGACGCGGAAGGTCGCATTGGCATCGACTACGGCGTGTACGGCGTGCCCGAGACCTACGTGATCGACAAGCAGGGCGTGATCCAGTACAAACAGATCGGGCCGGTGACGCCGCAGAGTCTGACCGAAAAAATCCTTCCACTGGTAGCGGAGCTGCAAGCGAAATGAGATACCTGCTGATATTGATGTTGAGCCTGCTGCCGGTGTTTGCACATGCCGGCGAGGCCAAGGACATGGCCGAAGACCCGGTGCTGGAACAGCGCATGATAGGCCTGGCCGAGAAACTGCGTTGCCTGGTGTGCCAGAACGAATCGCTGGCCAGCTCGCATGCGGAACTCGCCGAAGACCTGCGCCGCGAAGTGCGCGAGCAGATGCAGAAGGGCATGACAGACCAGGAGATCATCGACTATCTGGTCTCGCGCTACGGCGACTTCGTGCTGTACGACCCGCCGGTGAAGACCTCCACGCTGGTGCTGTGGTACGGCCCGTTCGCGCTGCTGCTGATCGGCGCGGGTGTGCTGGTCTACCAGTTGCGCAAGCGCAGGAGCCAGATCGCTGAACCTCAAATCTCCGCGGAAGATTCGCGCCGCGCGGCTGAGCTGCTGGATCAAACGAATTCGCCGGAAGAACTGAACAAGAAAGACAGGCAAGCATGACTTTATTCTGGATAGTCTGCGCAGTGCTGCTGGTGATCGCACTGCTGTTCCTCGTGCTGCCGCTGTGGCGCGCGACCGCCAACAACAACGACGTGCTGCGCGATGCCGCCAACCTCGAAATCCTGCGCGACCAAGCCGCCGAAATGGAGAAGGACCTGCATAACGGTCTGCTGACTCAGGAGGCCTACGAGCAGGGCAAACTCGAATTGCAGGCGCGCCTGCTGGACGAGGTCAAGACTACCGGCCAGGGCGAGAAGCTCGCACACAATCCCGCGCGCAAGCTGGCGGTGATTTTGGCTGTGCTGCTGCCGCTGTTCGTCGTACCGTTCTACTTCGTCGTCGGTAACAGCAAGGCTCTGCTGCCGCAGGACGAACTGGCGGTTGCCGACGGCTTCGGCGTGATCCGTTCCGAGGCCGCGCTACAGGAACTCGAAAAGAAGATGGAGCGCCTGCCGGAGAATCCGGACGGCTGGGTGGTGCTGGCGCGTTCCTATAGCGCAATGCAGCGTTACCCCGATGCGGTGCGCGCCTACGGCAACCTGGTCAAACTGGTGCCGAACGAGGCGCAGTTGTGGACCGACTACGCCGATGCGGCCGCGATGAACAACAACCAGTCGCTGCTAGGCGAACCAACCAAGTTCCTTAACAAGGCGCTGGAACTCGATCCAGACAACACTTCTGCGCTGGCATTGTCCGGCTCGGCGGGGATGGAGCGCGGCGACTACTATGCAGCGGCCCTCCACTGGCAAAAGCTGGTCGACCTGCTGCCGCCGGACTACCCGGACATCCAGATGATTCACGAGGGCATCAAACAGGCCAAGGAGTTCCTGGCTATGCAGAAGGGCGGCAAACAGAAGCTGGCGCAACTCGAAAAGATGAAGGGCGCAGCCCCTGTCCAGCCGGCGACCGATCCCGCGCAGGCGATCACTGGCCGCGCATCGTTCGCAGCGGGCATGGCCGGCATGGCCGCCCTGACCGACACCGTGTTCATCCTCGCGCGCGCCGCGAACGGCCCGAAGATGCCGCTCGCCGTGTTGCGCAAACAGGTAAAGGACTTGCCGCTGGAATTCACGCTGGACGACAGCCTGGCGATGCAGCCCGAACTGAAACTGTCCGGCTTCGACGAAGTGGTCGTCATCGCCCGCGTGTCCAAGTCCGGTAGCCCGATGGCCCAGCCCGGCGACCTGGAAGGCAGTGTGCAGGCGGTCAAGCCGGGAAGCAAGAACCTGAGTCTGGTGATCGACCGGGTCGTAAAGTAACTCGCAAACCTACTGCGCGGCTCGATTTACCCGCAAGGGGCAGGCCGGTGGGTGCCCCGGCGGCTTCGCCGCCACCCATCCGCTCGCGGCGTTGCGCGGTGTCGGTTTCGGCATAACGCGCTTTGCGCATTAGCCTACACCGCAACTTCGTTGTCGAAATCCGGGGCCGCGTAGCGGCAGACTGTAAGTACATTCCGGTTTCTGCGCTGACCAGCGACTTGGCTGGCGTTCTTTGCCAGCTTAGTCGATTGGCCATGCAAAGCTCCGTGCGCCTTGCACTCAAGCCGCTCGCTACGGTTTGTGAGCTACTTTCATTTTTCCTGTAACGCTTGAAAAACGGCATCCCTCGAAAGACGGATGCCGTTTTTGTTGTGGGCGCGCGCCGCAGGCAATGCATTTGACAGGCCATTCCGCGCGACATAGGATTCGTCGCGACACATGGCGTGCGACAGAACCGACAGATATCCAGCACGCTATGCCGTATCCCAATCCGATATAGCCATCAGGATGTTAAACGCGCCGATCACGTCTCGCTCCACTGCATCGCCGGATATCCGGCCCGGTGCGACGCCGCGCGAGCTGCGCTGTACCGGCGAGTGGCTGTTGCGGTCGGCGGCGCAGATCGATGTGCGCATCGATGCCTGCCTGAGCGTGATGCCGCTGCCAACCGGCGGAGAAATGCTGATCGATGCACAGGCCGTCACCGCGCTGGACACCTCGGGCGCATGGCTGTTGCATCGCACCCGGCGCGATCTGGAACTGGGTGGTTGCACGGTGAGCTTCACCGGACTGCGGCCCGAGTTCGAAGCGCTGCTGCGACTGATCGCTACGCGCACGACACCTGCCACTCATGGGCCGCAGTCAGAACCCGGTGCGTTGAACCGCATCGGCGGCAAGGCATGGGAGAGTCTGCTTGGCGCGTTCGGGCTGCTGTCCTTTCTGGGCGCCAGCGCGATCGCGCTGATGCGCGAACTGGTGCAGCCGCGTCGCATCCGCTGGAAATCCATCCTGTACAACCTGCAAACCGCCGGTGTGGCGGCGCTGCCGATCACCGGCCTGCTCGCCTTCCTGCTCGGCATTGTCATCGCCTATCAGGGTGCGGAGCAGTTGAGCCGCGTCGGCGCGAACATCTATATCGCCGATCTGGTCGGTCTGTCGATGGTGCGCGAGCTCTCGCCGCTGATCACCGCGATCATCATCGCGGGCCGTTCCGGTTCGGCCTACGCGGCGCAGATCGCCACAATGAAAGTGACCGAGGAGGTCGACGCGTTGCGCACTATCGGCATAGCTCCGATCGACCTGCTGGTGCTGCCCAAGGTGATCGCGCTGGTGATCGCGCTGCCGCTGCTGACGGTCTATACCGACATCATGGGCATACTCGGCGGCATGGTGATGGCGCGCGCCCAGCTCGATGTCGGCTACGCCACCTTCATCGACAGGCTCGACGAAGCGGTCAGCCTGACCTCGTTCCTGATCGGCATCGGCAAAGCCCCGGTATTCGCGGTGATCATCGCGCTGGTGGGCTGCTATCAAGGCTTCCAGGTGAGCGGCAGCGCCGAGAGCGTAGGTCAGCAAACCACGAAGAGCGTGGTGCAGGCGATCTTCCTAGTGATCCTCGCCGATGCGCTGTTCTCCATCGCATTCAGTTGGCTGAACATATGAGCGCCGCCGCCGACACCGCCGTGAATTCCGAAGCGGATGACGCCGTCATCGATATTCGCGGCCTGAACACGAGTTTCGGCGACGCGGTCGTGCATCGCGACGTGAACCTTACGGTGCGCCGCGGCGAGATATTCGCGCTGGTCGGCGGCAGCGGCTGCGGGAAATCGACGATGCTGCGCGAGATCATCATGCTGCAGCAGCCGGTGTCGGGCTCGATCCGGGTGTTCAGCAGCGAGGTGGTCGGGCTCTCCGACGAGCAGGCGCTGCCGTTCCGGCGACGCTGGGGCGTGATGTTCGAGCGCGGCGCGCTGTTCAGTTCGCTCACGGTGACGGAGAACGTCGCGATGGTGATACGCGAGCACACCGATCTCGATCCGTCGCTGGCAGATGAGATGGCCGCCCTCAGGATCGCACTCACCGGCCTGCCGGCCGACGCCGGACGCAAGTACCCGAGCGAACTCTCCGGCGGCATGCGAAAACGTGCGGCGCTGGCGCGCGCGCTGGCGCTCGATCCCGAGCTGCTGTTGCTGGACGAGCCAACGGCAGGCCTCGATCCCTTGAGTGCGGTCGGCATCGACGAACTGGTGCGCAACTTGCGCGATGCGCTCGGCCTGACCATTATGATGGTCACGCACGACCTCGACTTGTTGTGGCGCGTCGCGGACCGGGTTGCGGTGCTGGGCGAAGGGCGTATTCTGGGCGTGGGGACGATGCAGGAACTGTCGCGCTCGGAAGACGCGACGATACGGGAATATTTTCACGGCCCGCGTGGGCGGGGAGCGATGGAGCAGGCATGGAATCGAAAGTGAATCTCGCGGTGGTCGGACTCTTCGTGCTGATACTCGGCGGGCTGCTGATCGGCGGC
>MGWR01000030.1 GCA_001801085.1 Gallionellales bacterium GWA2_60_142
AAGATACGCTTCATCAACGTGGTCGATCTGTACAAACTCACGCCGCACAGCGAACACCCGCACGGCCTGACCGACCGCGACTTCGACAGCCTGTTCACGTTGGACAAGCCGGTGATGTTCAACTTCCACGGCTACCCATGGCTGATCCACCGCCTCTCCTACCGCCGCAACAACCACAAGAATTTCCATGTGCGCGGCTACAAGGAAAAGGGCAGCATCAACACCCCGCTGGAACTGGCGATCCAGAACCAGATCGACCGCTTCAGCCTCGTCATCGACGTGATCGACCGTATCCCCGCGCTGCATGTGGCGGGCGCGCATGTGAAAGAGAAGATGCTGAACATGCAGATCGAATGCCGCAACTATGCTTACGAGCATGGCACCGATTTGCCGAAAGTCGATGGCTGGACCTGGCCGTATTGATTGATACCGGGAAGTAGTGAGTAGGAAGTGGTTAGTGGGAAATACACCACCCACTTCCCACTTTCGACTACCCACTCTCCATTATGAAAACCATCCTCACCATCAACAGCGGTTCGTCGTCGATCAAGGCCAGCCTGTTCGACGCGGACGGCTCGCGGCGGAATTTTCGCTACGAGCATCTGCGCGACCATGCGCCGGCTTTCGATCAACTGATGCGCGACCTACATGGGCATGAACCCGACATCGTCGGTCATCGTTTCGTGCACGGCGGCGAGATCGTCGATGCCGCGCGGCTGGTTGACGCAACGGAGCGCGCGCGGCTGGAAAGCATCGTCCACCTCGCCCCGCTGCATCTGCCGGGCAATCTGCTGGGGCTGGATTTGTGTCGCCAGCGTTTCGATGTGCCGCAAGTCGCCTGCTTCGACACCGCGTTCCATAGCACCATGCCCGAGTTGGCGAAACGGCTGCCGATTCCGCAGGAACTCGGCCTGCGCCGCTACGGTTTCCATGGCATCAATTACGCCCATGTTGCGTCACGCCTGCCCGAACTGCTGGGCGATGATGCCGCCCACGGCAAAATCGTCGTCGCGCATCTCGGCAGCGGTGCGAGCCTGTGCATGCTGGAGAATCTGAGATCGGTCGATACCACGATGGGCTATACCCCGGCGGGCGGCATAGTCATGGGCACGCGCAGCGGCGACCTCGACCCCGGTGTGATGCTGGAGTTAGTCAAACGCTACGACGCCAAGCAATTGAGCGACATCGTGTTCCATCACATGGGATTGCTCGCGCTGTCCAATGGCGAGAGCAGCGAAATGAGCGACTTGCTTGCCAGCGACAGCGCACAGGCGAAATTCGCGGTCGATTATTTCTGCCGCCAAGTGCGCTCGGCCATCGGCAGCCTTGCGGCCAAGTCCGGCGGTATCGATGCGCTCGTCTTTACCGGAGGGATAGGCGAGCATGCCCCGAGCATACGTGCAGCGATCTGTGCTCAACTGGAGTTTATGGGTTTTTCCCTGAATGTCGCCGCGAACAACCTCGCATCGCCCAGAATAGACAGCAGCGGCTTCAAGCCGATACTGATCGTTCCTGCCGATGAAGAGGCGATGATCGATGGTCTTTGTCGATGGGTGACTTTGGCGCCGTGAAAACCATCATTGCCATGGCAGGAATAAAGATGGGCTGAGCATTCACCGGAAGGCGCACGCAAGGAGAAGGTTATGAAACAGGCAATACCGGAAAATCTGTCCTCTCGCGCAAGACGCGGACTATCTGGCGCGGCGATGGCGCTCGTTATTGCGGCTGGTTTGCCCGCACAGGCGGCCGAGATCGGCGGACTCGATATCAGCGGCTATACCCGTTTTGGCGCTTATTCCAGTCCCGCAGGCACACCGCGCGGTGGCTATACGCTGGGTGGCGACACCCAGAAATTCCGCCTTGGCAACGAGGGCGACAATGGTATCGAACTCGGTATAGGCAAAACCGCCGATATCGGCGACGGCAGGAAATTCAGCGTCATGTATATGCCCACCGTCTGGGGCGGAAATTACGGTACGGCGCAAGGTTATGTCGCGATGTCCGGCTTCGATTTCGCCCCCGAGGCACGTTTCTGGATCGGACAAAATCGTCTGCGTCTTCAGGAAGTCCATATCGTGGACAGCTTTGTGATGGACTACGGCGACAACACCGGCGTCGGCATGACCGGCCTGGACTTGGGTTACGCGAAGCTGGGCGTAGGCCTGTTCAATAGCGGCACGTTCGATTACAGCAGCATCGTTCCCAACGATGCGAAACGCATCAATCTCGATCTGTCCGATATCCGGACGAATCCGGGTGGCACGCTTCGGGTGTTGGCGACACTGGTTGAGGGCAATTTCCAGATGGGCAGTTCGGGGGCGGGGCTGTCGGTTTCACATGACCAGTCCGATTTCTTGCTTAATGGGCTGGCGAATACTTTCTTCCTGCAAGGCTCGACCGGCCATGCCGGAATCAACGGCAAGTTTCAGGGGCTGGGGGATGCGGCAAATGGGGCAGGGCCGCAGCCGGGAATGAAGAGCTTCCGCGTCGCCGATATGCTCAATTGGCAATCCGGCCCGTTCGGCGGGCAGGCGCTGGCAGCCTGGCAGACCGGACGAATCGACGGCGGCGTCAATCACGGGCGCAGCACGCGCGACACCTCCCTCGGTGGGCGGATATCCTATGCGATAGGCCGGAACTTCAAGCTTCTGGCCGAAGCCGGAACCACAACGCGCAGCGTCGATGGTCAGGCGCGGCAAAGCCTGAATAAGTTCACGATTGCGCCAACCTTGGCGCTGGCACCGGAGTTCTGGTCGCGGCCGGAACTGCGTTTTTATTTGACGCATGCCAGTTGGAATGCCGCCGCTGCCGCAGCCAATGTTGCAGCCGGCGGGTTCGGTGCGGGAGGGCGCACGTCCAGCACTCTGGCCGGCGCCCAGTTGGAAGTCTGGTGGTAGTATTCGAACGAAATAAATTGGGAGGAGTCATGAAAGCAATCAAGCTGATATGTGTGGTGCTGCTGGCATTCTGCCTGCCGCTGTCGGCTGCCGCTGCCGACAAGCGCGTCATCGCCTTCGCCCAGGACACCATGGCGAACGATTTCCGCAAGGCCCAGGTCTATGAGGTGCGCGACGAAGCGCTCAAGCACCCGCAACTTTCGTTCGTTTATTCGGATGCTCAAGGGCGGACTTCATTGCTGATCCGGCAGATCGAGCAATTCATCGAGCAGAAGGTGGATCTGCTGGTGATCGGCACCAACGATGAGAGAGCCGTGGTGCCCGTGATCGCCAAGGCCTATAAGGCGGGTATTCCGGTGATCGTGCTGGATCGCGGAATCAAGGGGACGCAGTACACCACATTCATCAACTCGGACAATATCCAGATCGGCGCCATCGGAGCCCAATATATCGCGGAGCGACTCGGCGGCAAGGGATTGGTTCTGCTATTCGAGGGGCTGCAAAAGGCCGACGTGACGAAGCTGCGCAGCAAAGGATTTCTTGATGAGATCGGCAAGCACGGTGGCATCAAGGTGATCAAGCGCACCGGCAACTATCTGCGCAGGGATGCGGTGGTCGAAATGGAGAAGCTGGTGACCGACGGCATCAGGGTGGACGCCATTTTTTCCGAAAGCGACAGTATGCTGAGCGGTGTGCGCATGGTGTTGAGCAAGAACAATATCGATCCGCGTTCCATCGTGATGGTGGGCTGCGATTACACCAGCGAAGCGCAGCAGGCGATTCGCGCAGGTTCGCAGAGCGGTTCGGTGCTGTTCCCGCTGGGCGGCAAGAAGGCCGTCGAGATCGCCTTGAAGATATTTGCGAAGGAATCCGTACCCAAGCATATCTTCATACCGGTTAAACTGATTACACAAGAGAACGTGGAACATGTCCCTCCGATTTTCTAGGGGGGCGAAGTTGATACAAGCCACCTTGCGGCCAGCAGGGGTAGATGATGCGATTGAAATCAATGTTTGCGACTAACAAGAAATACAGCCTGATGGTCAAGCTATCGGCGCTGGTCATTTTCGCCGTGTTGATGGTTCTGGCGATACTGGGTTTCTATTTTGACGACTTCCTGAAGCAGCGCTTTCTCGACGACACCCAGCAGCGGATGCTGCGGGGTTACCAGCGACTCGCCTATAACCTGAAAAATACCGAGCGGGAACTGCTTGATGGCATCGCCTTCATCAAGGACGACGAAAGAACAATCGCATCGGTCGAGCTGATAAACAACTATCAGGACAAAAACAATTACAACACTTTCCTGATCGACGAGGAAAAGAAGGCAATCGCGGCAGAATTGCTGAGCCGCGTAAAGCTGTCGTTCAATAGCGACATCGCTTTGTATGACAAGAACGAAGAGTTGATCGCCTATGTTCTGAAAGAGAATGGTAAATATCAGCTCAATTACGTCTCTTTCGAGAGCGGAGAGCCGAAAGTCTATAGTCGCTACGAGCCGTATGACGAGTACATGTCTGCCGGGCCGATACCCCAGAATGAAAATGTTCCTTTCCGGCACAAGAGCTATTACTCGCCCGACCAGTTGCGGCGCGGCAGTGTCATTACCTATCAGCGGATAGGGGGCGATGTCGTCATCAAATCTCACCAGAGTATTTTTCAGGGCGATACGGGCCGGGTTATCGGTCATATCGAAATGTCGAATGTCCTTAGCCAAGCTTATTTCGAGCAGTTGTCCAAGGATATCGCCCTAGATATCGGCGCATCCTTCGATACGAAATACGAAGGCCAGGCAGGGAAGCTGAGCGAGCAATGGGACATGCCGGCATTGGAGATTGTGCAGACCGATCAAGAATATCTGGGGGTGTTGAAAAAAGAGATCAATTTCGGAGCGGTGTATTTCGTTGCCCGACTCGACAAGGCCGCATTGAATGCCGTCTTGAACAAGAATCGAGCCCAGTTTCTGCTTTTGCTGATCTTTGTCGCGGCGACCACATTGCTGCTGGTGCGTTTTGTGATCCGCCGTAGCCTGAAGCATCCGTTGACCGCACTGATGTCCCAGATCCGAAAGATCGAGCGGCAGGACTATTCGAACTCTACGCGGATCGCCACCGGTGACGAGCTGGAGGAGATTTCGCTGAGCGTCAATCAACTGGCGCTGGCGGTGCAAGAACGGGAAAACCTGCTTGAGCAATCCAGGAACGAACAGGAGTATCTGTCTAATCATGATGCATTGACCGATCTGCCCAATCGTCGTTTCTTCACGCAGCGCCTTCAGCAGGCGCTCGAAACGGCGAAGCGCGACAACAGTCAATTGGCGTTGCTGTTCCTGGATCTGGACCAGTTCAAGCTGATTAACGACACGCTGGGTCATGATATCGGGGATGCCTTGCTGGTCGAGGTTGCGCGCCGTCTGGTTCCGGATGGTTCCGCGATACAGACGCTGGCACGCATCGGCGGCGACGAATTCAATATCCTGATCGAAGGTTTCCAGGATGCGACGCTGCTGAAAACGACCGTTGAAAAGTATCTTGCGCTTTTCCATGCCCCCTTTGTCAGCTCCGGGATGGAGCTCAGCATTTCAGCCAGTATCGGTGTCGCGATATATCCGAAGGATGGCACCGATAGCGTCACGTTGATCAAGCATGCGGATTTGGCCATGTACAAATCCAAGGACAAAGGGCGCAACCAATATAGTTTCTTCTCCGACGACCTCGCCGAATATACCCAGAAACGCGCCGACCTGACCCAGGCGCTGAAATCGGCGGTAGAGTCCGGCGACCAGTTCGAGTTGCATTACCAGCCCAAGATATCCGTCGCCACCGGGCGGATTGCCGCGATCGAAGCGCTGATCCGCTGGCACAGACCCGGTTACGGAAATGTTCCGCCGCTTCAATTCATCACGCAAGCGGAAGAGACCGGCTTGATCGTTCCCATCGGGCAATGGGTGTTGCAGCAAGGTTGTCGGGATTTCGTGCGGTTGATGGAAGAAGGGATTCGGCTCGATCACATCAGCATCAATGTTTCGAATGTCCAGTTGCGTAATGACGACATGATGGCCGTGCTCAGACAGACCATCGATTCCAGCGGGATCTCGCCTACGCAGCTCGAACTCGAGATCACCGAGAGCTATATCGCCAGCGATGTGAGCAATGCCATCCTGCTGCTACAGGCTATCCGCGACATGGGCATCGGCTTGGCGATCGACGATTTCGGCACCGGTTATTCTTCCATGAGCTATCTGAAAAAGTTGCCGGTGACCCGCGTCAAGATCGATAAAACGTTTGTCGATGGCTTGCCCCACAACAAGGACAGCGTCACCCTGACCCGGGCCGTGATCGCTCTGGCCAGAAACTTCGGTTTGGCGATCACGGCGGAAGGGGTGGAGCAGGATGAGCAACGACTGTTCCTCGTGCAGGAGCAGTGCGATGAGATACAGGGATATTTCTATGCAAAACCGATGCCTATCGACCAGTTGCGGGAATATTGTCTGGCGGATTTGCGCGATCGAAGCAGGTCGGGGCAGGATAAGGTCATTCATCTGCCCATGAAGGGCAAGTAATCGGGACCTCATGACTGACTTGAAACCCAAGAAAAAGGCCGTCTCCAATACGACCGTGCCTGAACGATAACATGCATCGTTCAATTATCTTGGCTAAGGCGGGTCAATGCTGGATATACGTTTACCTGCATGTCACGAAGGACAGAGAGAACATGGCGCAGGATGAACTGGCGGGGTAATCCCCCCATTCTTAGCAGCGGTCAGAAGTAGAGTTGGTTAAAAGAGCTAACTTCTGTTTCGGGGTGATGCCGCCGAGCGCCATGTTG
>MGWR01000031.1 GCA_001801085.1 Gallionellales bacterium GWA2_60_142
GGAATGCACCAACGCGCCAATTTATGAGGGCCATCGCCCCTCCGTCAGCATTACCTTCAAATCCCTGGCGCAGCATTACGGCAGAGAGGTCGTCGGCGTTCTGCTTACCGGCATGGGACGCGATGGCGTGGACGGCATGCTGGCCATAGCAAGAGCTGGGGGAACAACCATTGCCCAAGATGAGGAAAGCAGTATTGTCTTCGGCATGCCCAAGGAAGCAATCGCAGCCAGCGCGGCGCGTTATGTGCTGCCCCTGCCTAAAATCGCCCCCGCCCTGCTGAAGTTGCTAAACCCGAGTACGGATACCGGCGTGCCATGAACGCGCAACAGGACTCAGTAAATGGCTGCATTCTGAAAAACGGCAGAGCGTTGATCGCCGAGTCGCATCAGGGACAGGAGTTGCAAAAATGAGACGAACCTTGCTGATAGTCGATGACGAACCCCATATATTGAATACCCTCATCCGGCTGTTCAGAAATCGGGGCTTCTACCTGCTTACCGCAAGCAGCGGAGAAGAAGCTTTGCGCTTGCTGGCATCGAATGAAGTTGAAGTGATATTGACCGACCAGCGGATGCCCAACATGACAGGTTCCGAGTTGCTGAGTCGAGCCAAGGTGTTGTATCCGGGAACGGTGCGCATGGTGTTGAGCGGATATTCGGATGTGGAAGCGATCACCGATGCAATCAATCGCGGGAATATCTATAAATTCCTGCTCAAGCCGTGGGATAACGATTTGCTGCTGGCTAACGTTCAGGAAGCATTCGACCGCTTCGATCTGACGCAAAAAGGCGAGCAGTTTACCAAGATATATGAGAATACCGTGGAAGGCATCATTATCACGGATCAGAATACATTGATACAAGCTGTAAATCCGGCGTTTTCAAACATCACCGGATATCAGTCTGCCGAAGTAATTGGCAAGAAAACCTCGCTATTAAAGTCAGGCAAGCATGATGAAAACTTCTACAGGCTGATTTGGGAGCGATTGAATGAGGACGGCAAGTGGACGGGGGAAATCTGGAGCAAACGCAAGAGCGGAGAAATATATCCGGAATGGCTGAACATAACCGCCATCAGGGATGATCAGGGCAAGGTTACGCAGTATGTCGGGCTTTTCAGCGACGTGTCCGAACACAAGCGCAATGAAGAGCGTCTGCATTATTTGGCCTATCACGATGCCCTGACTGATTTGCCTAATCGTCTGATGTTCAGCGAGCATCTTGAACTCGCGGTCAGACAAGCAGAAAGAAACCATAAAAAAGCGGTTGTGCTGTTGATTGATCTGGACCGATTCAAGAACGTGAACGATTCATTCGGGATGGAACTTGGCGACAAGCTGCTGATTGCCGTTGCCGAACGGCTGAAAGCGCGCCTGCACAAAGGGGACACCATCGCGCGCATGGGCGGGGACGAATACACCGTCCTGTTGCCGCTGGTCGACGACATGAACGACGTCAACTTGTTTGTCGAGCAAATGATGGCCGATTTAAGAAAACCTTTCTCGATAAATGAGAACGAATTGTTTATTGGAGCCAGCATAGGTGTCAGCGTGGCGCCGCAAGACGGCGTTACGCCTGACGATATTCTGAAAAAAGCCGACAGTGCCTTGTACAAGGCAAAGGAGATGGGGCGCAATACTTTCGTATTCTTTGCTCCATCAATGAATGAAAGTGCGGTTGAGCGCACCATCATCGAGAATGACTTGCGAAGAGCCTTGGAACGCGGCGAAATCGAGGTCTTCTACCAACCCAAACAAAGGCTGGAGACCAACACCGTAATCGGCATGGAAGCGTTAGTACGCTGGAATCATCCCAGTCGCGGTCTGGTTTCGCCTAGCGTGTTTATCGGTGTAGCAGAAGACACCGGGCTGATTATCGCGCTCGGGAAAATTATTCTTGAGGAAGCTTGCCGCAAAACCAGCGAACTGCACGCAAAAGGTTTCAGCAATCTGCATGTGGCGGTTAACCTGTCCGCAGTCCAATTCAAGGATGAATATCTGCTGGATGAAATTTCAGTCATTTTGGATAAAACCGGGCTAGCCCCGCGCTTTCTGGAAATCGAGATCACAGAAAGTGCCGTCATGCACGATATTGAATCCAACATTGAGTTTCTGGTTGTATTGAAACGCCTTGGCATCAATCTGGCCATCGATGATTTTGGTACGGGTTATTCGTCGTTAAGTTATCTGAAAAGGCTTCCCGTCGATTTCCTGAAGATCGATCAGTCTTTCGTTCGCGATGTGAATGCAGACCTGCACAGCGCAGAATTGGTGAGGACAATTATCGCCATGGCACATGGGCTGAAGCTGGAGGTTATTGCCGAAGGCGTTGAAACGCTCGACCAGCTTGAGTTCTTGCGACATCACGGCTGCGACATCATTCAGGGCTATTACCTGAGCCGTCCGCTCTCTTTCGCCGACTTCGAGACATTTATGACGAAGTCGCTCAATCCGGAAGGTTAATCAAGTGCCCCCGGCTACCTTGCAAGATGAGCGCGATTGCGCCAGTTCCAGAAAGGAGCGGACAGGAAGTGGGCGAGTCGCGTTATACGTCGATCATCAGCTTGGCAAGCTGGATCATGAATCACCACTCGCGACTCTCAATCCGGACGGTCAGCAAATGTTCTTTACAGAACGACAATGGAGAATGCGCATATGGAACCCCAAACTGCATCAGCGCCCCCCAGTGGGATAACGCACTCGATCATGGTCTTGCTGGTGGACGACCAACCGTTCGTCGCCGAATTGCTACAACGCAAGCTTGCCAATGAACATGACATCAGCATCCATTACTGTCAGGAATCGGAGCAGGCGGTCAGTACCGCCGAAAAAATAAGACCCACCGTCATCTTGCTCGACCTTGTCATGCCAGGAATCGACGGTCTATCCGTTTGCCACTTCATCCGCGCCCATCCCTCCATCTGCGACATACCCGTCATCATGCTTTCCAGCAACGACGACCCCGTCACCAAGGCGGCGGCCTTTGCGGCGGGGGCCAACGATTACATCGTCAAACTCCCCGATTCGATTGAACTGATAGCGCGGCTGCGTTACCACTCCGCCTCCTACGTCAATAAGCAGCAACGGGATGATGCCTACCGCGCGTTACGTGCGAGCCAAATGAAGCTGGAAGAACTCAATATGCAGTTGCTGCTCCTGGCATCATTCCCCAGGATGGATCCCAATCCTATTCTCGAAGTCAATGCGGCCGGAGAGATCACTTATCTGAACCCCGCAGCCGAAAAGTTGTTTCCCGATTTGGCCGAAAAGGGGCTGGAGCATCCTTTGCTCAAAGTGCAGAAAATACCGCTCGAGCTTTTCGCGGAAGGGGACCAACGGGAAATCGTGTTTGAGACCAAGCTCGGCGAACTCATCTACGAACTGCATGTTTATTACATTAAGGAAAGTAGCCTTATCCGCATTCATGCGTTGGACATCAGCGCGCGCAAAAGTGCAGAGGCTGAGCGTCGTCGCCTGAGCGAGGCTGTCGAGCAATCTCTGGAAGCCATTGTGCTGACCGATACCGAACAGCGCATCATTTACATCAATCCTGCATTCACGCGGCTTTTCGGGTACTCCGCACAAGAAGTGAACGGGCAATCCGTCGATTGCCTGGCCGTGGCGGACAGCCCCTACCCCACTCCACGGCAGGTATCGGGGGTTGCGCGCGAGCAGGGCGCCTTCAGCGGCGAGACGTTGCGTCGCGCTAAGGATGGCACCGCCATCCTGGTGCTGCTCAATGTCGCCCCGGTTCGCGACGAGCACGATGAGGTTCGCGGTTACGCCGCCACGATGACGGATATTACCGAATACCGACGCATCGAAATTGAGGCCCGGCAGCGCATGGTGGAACTCAGCCATGCCAACGCTGAACTGCGGGAACTCAATGCCAAGCTGGAACAAGCACAAAGCCAGCTAGTGCAATCCGAGAAAATGGCCTCTATCGGCCTGCTTGCAGCGGGAGTGGCGCATGAGATCAACAACCCCATCGGTTATATCCAATCCAATCTGAGTACACTCGAAACCTATATCAAAAAATTCCTTGCCGTGCTGAGCGCGTATGAAAAGTTGGAACTTTCGATACCGGGTAGAAACGATCTATTTACCGGACTGGATGAACTAAAAAAGGAGATGGACATTGCTTATCTGAAGCAGGACGTGGAGGCACTCCTGTCCGAATCCAACGAAGGAATAGATCGGGTAAAAATTATCGTGCAAAACCTCAAGGATTTTTCGCGCATCGATGTTGAAGAGAAGTGGAACCAGGAGGATATTCACCTCGGACTCGACAACACGCTTAATGTGATTTGGAATGAACTCAAGTACAAGTGTGAAGTCGTCAAGGAATATGGTGTGTTGCCACCAGTGGAATGCCGACTTTTTCAATTGAATCAGGTATTCATGAACTTGCTGGTAAATGCCACACAGGCGATCGAAACTCATGGCAGGATCACTATCCGCACGGGAATCAAAAATGATCAAGTCTGGATCGAAATTATCGACAATGGCAAGGGCATTTCTCCGGAAAACCTGGGCCGAATATTCGACCCATTCTTTACGACCAAACCGGTCGGAAAGGGGACGGGACTTGGGCTGTTCGTTTCATTCAGCATTATCCAGAAGCACCACGGACGGATTGAAGTCGAGAGCATTGAGGGAAAAGGCAGCACTTTCCGGGTGTGGCTACCGATCAAGCAACCAGAGGACGACAATGCCGCCCCTGCTGCGGAAGAGTAGCCTGCCAAGACGAGCGAAGCGCGAAGGATGGGCGGCTATCTTGAGGACCAGTTATCTGCACGCTGAATGTCCGCCTTCGAGAAGATTGACTGTTCGGTATGAGTCGATAGCCGCCTTCAATTGAAGTCCGCTATTAGAACCACCGAAAAGCCATCTGGCCTCCGAGAGAGTTGGACTCAACCGAACAACCGATGCTGTGTCGGCTCGCAACCCGATTTGGCCAACCGTTCAAGCGCGAGGCGAGCCGCATCTGTGATGCCGTGCTGCCGCCCCAGTTCCTGCAGTTTCGCGACAGCACGGTCGAATGGGTAGTCCGCATCCGACCATTCCTCGACCAATTCCTTGGCGGATAGCTTGGTCAGTTTCAGTACGCCGGACTTCACCCGCACCAGATGCACGTCGCTCCGCCCCTTCTTTGCGACGATGGCGATATGGCGCTGGCGATCCATCAGCACCTGCCCGCATGTCACATGCAATGCGGGGGCGATGAAATCGACGGTGCTGTAATCGGTGGGATCTTTCGCCATTTTTCCGTGGACGAATGCTGAAAATTGGCGGGATTCTAACCGCAAGCTACTGCCTGCGCTTGTTTCAGGAGCGCTTGCACCAAACTTTTCGGCATATCCATATGCCTAGCGCAAGGTTGATGGGAAATACGAATAAGCGCATAATCCGCGGCTGTTTTTGAGCCCATATATGACTGAATATCTGCTGATTCTGGTCGCCACGGTGTTTGTGAACAACATCGTGATGGTCAAAATTCTCGGGCTATGCCCGTTCATGGGGGTCTCCAAGAAATTGGAGGCCTCCATAGGCATGGGCATGGCGACCACCTTCGTGCTGACGCTGGCGTCGGGCGCCAGCTACCTGATCAACGAATACCTGCTCGGGCCCGAGCTGTCCTATCTGACCACGCTGTCGTTCATCGTGGTGATCGCCGGCATCGTGCAGTTCACCGAGATGGTAATCCAGAAGACCAGCCCGGTGCTGCACCAAGTGCTGGGCATCTACCTGCCGCTGATTACGACCAACTGCGCGGTGCTGGGCATCCCGCTGCTGAACGTGCAGGCCAACCACAACTTCATGGAATCGATCTTCTTCGGCATGGGCGGCGCACTCGGCTTCACGCTGGTGATGGTGCTGTTCGCCGGCATGCGCGAGCGCATGGAAGGCGCGGACGTGCCGGGAATCTTCAAGGGATCGGCCATCGCGATGATTACCGCCGGGCTGATGAGTCTGGCATTCATGGGTTTCTCCGGGTTGATTAAATAATGTTGGAAGCGCTGCTGGTGATGAGCTTAATCGCCCTCGCGCTCGGCGCGGTGCTGGGCTATTCCGCGATCAAGTTCCGCG
Source organism: Gallionellales bacterium GWA2_60_142 (assembly GCA_001801085.1). Classification (GTDB taxonomy): domain Bacteria; phylum Pseudomonadota; class Gammaproteobacteria; order Burkholderiales; family Gallionellaceae; genus Gallionella. Next base: position 6,090 of record MGWR01000031.1, read on the forward strand.
TCGAAGGCAATCCGCTGGCGGACAAGGTCGATGCGCTGCTGCCGCAGACGCAGTGCGGCCAATGCGGCTATCCCGGCTGCCGCCCCTATGCCGACGCTATTGTGAGCGGCGAAGCGGACATCAACCTGTGCCCGCCCGGCGGCGAGGAAGGCATACAGAAACTGGCCGACCTGCTCGGCGTGGAGTTCAAGCCTTTCGGCGCAGGCGCGGAACCCAAACCCAAGGCCGTCGCCTTCATCGACGAGAACACTTGCATCGGCTGCACGCTTTGCCTGCAAGCCTGCCCGGTCGATGCGATCATGGGCGCGGCGAAACAGATGCACACCATCATCGCCTCGGAATGCACCGGCTGCGAGCTGTGTGTCGCGCCCTGCCCGGTCGATTGCATCAGCATGGTGACCATAAGCGAGAACGTCGAAAACTGGAAATGGAAGTATCCGGTCTACGCCCTGAAATCCGTGCCCCCGGAAACCACGAGTCGGACACCCGTATGAGGACGCTGTTCAAATTTCACGGCGGGGTGCATCCGCCCGGCAACAAGGCGCAATCGACGCAACAGCCGACCGCGGTCGCGCCCATCCCGGCCAAACTGGTCATCCCGTTTCGCCAGCATGCGGGCGAGGCGGCAAAGCCGGTGGTGCAGGTCGGTGACCATGTGCTGAAAGGCCAGCTGATCGGCGAACCCGCAGGCTTCATCTCCAGTGCGATCCATGCGCCGACTTCCGGCACGATAACCGCGATCGACATACAGCCGGTCGCCCATCCTTCCGGCCTGCCCGACCTGTGCGCGACGCTGATCCCGGACGGACGCGACGAATGGGTGGAACGCAAACCGACCGATTACCGCACGCTGCCCGCAGACGAACTGCGCCACCTGCTGCGCATGTCCGGCATCGTCGGCCTGGGCGGCGCAGTGTTCCCCAGCGACGTCAAGCTGCGCCCGCTGCGCGACCATCCGAACAAGGACATCGGCACGCTGATCCTGAACGGCGCGGAATGCGAGCCCTGGATCACCTGCGACGACATGCTGATGCGCGAACGCGCCGCCGAAATCGTGCAGGGCGCGGAGATGCTGCGCTCCATGCTGGGCTCGCGGGAAGTGCTGATCGGCATCGAGGACAACAAGCCCGAAGCCATCGCGGCGATGCGCCTGGCGGTGGCCGACAGCGGCCTGCCCTTCGAGGTAGTCGCCGTGCCGACCATCTATCCGGGCGGCAGCGCAAAGCAATTGATCCGCGTGCTGACCGGACTGGAAGTGCCTTCCGGCAAACTGCCCACCGACATCGGCGTGCAGTGCTTCAACGTCGCCACCGTCTACAGCGCATGGCGCGCCGTCGCGCACGGCGAACCGCTGATCTCGCGCGTTGTCACCGTGACCGGCAATGTCGCACGGCCGCGCAACTACGAGGCGCTGATCGGCACGCCGCTGACCGACCTGATCGCGCTGGGCGAGCCCTTGCCGGACACCGACGGCTACATCATGGGCGGCCCGATGATGGGCACACCGCTGCCCTCGACCTCCGTGCCGCTGGTCAAGGCGGGCAACTGCATCATCGCCGGCTCGAAGAAACTGTTCCCGCCGCCTCCGCCCGCACTGCCCTGCATCCGCTGCACGCGCTGCGCGCAGGCTTGCCCGGCGGACCTGCAACCGATGGATCTGTACTGGTTCTCCCAGTCGAAAAATTTCGGCCAGGCGCAGGCATTCAGCCTGTTCGACTGCATCGAGTGCGGCGCATGCAGCTATGTCTGCCCCAGCCACATTCCGCTGGTGCAATATTTCCGCTTCTCCAAGAGCGAAATCCGCATGCGCGAACAGGAGAAACAGGCAGCCGACCGGGCGCGCGAGCGCCACGAATACCGCGAATTCCGCATCGAACGCGAGAAGCAGGAGAAGGCCGAGCGGCTTGCCGCGAAGGAGAAGGCTGCCGCCGCTGCCAAGCCGGTCGAGCCGCCAGTCGTCGCGACCAACCCCGATGCCGCTCCGGAAAATACCGCCCAGATGAAAATCCAGGCGGCAATCGAACACGCCAAAGAGCAGGCTGCCGCGATCAAGCCGAAGAACACTGAAAACCTGTCCGCGGAACAACTGGCGGAGATCGCCGAGATCGAGGCGCGCCGCGCGCGCATCCGCGAGACGGCGAAGTCCGACGTGGAACCCCCGAAGGAATAACATGGCCGCATTCTTCTCACCCTTCATCAGCAAACCGGACACCGTCGCGCAAATCATGCTCAGAGTGATGCTGGCGCTGCTTCCCGGCATCGCGATGTATGTCTGGTATTTCGGCCCGGCAATTCTGGTGTCCATCGCATTGGCCAGCGTCACCGCACTGGCGACCGAAGCTGCGATGCTGAAGCTGCGCAACCGTCCCGTCGCACCATTCCTGCAGGACAACAGCGCGCTGCTGACCGGCTGGCTGCTGGCACTATCCATCCCGCCGCTCGCGCCCTGGTGGCTGATCGTGGTCGGCACCGCATTTGCGATCAGCATTTCCAAGCACCTGTATGGCGGCCTCGGCAACAACCCGTTCAACCCGGCGATGATCGGCTTCGCGGTGCTGATCGTGTCGTTCCCGGCGCAGATGACGCACTGGCTGACGCCGCACGGTCTCGGACAGGTCGAACTGGGCTTCCTCGACCAGTTGCGCTATACCTTCCTCGGCTCGCTGCCGCCGGGCGTGACGCTGGACGCGATCACGATGGCGACGCCGCTGGATACGCTGAAGACGCGATTGCATCTGGACGAGTCGGTCAAACAGATATTCGACATGCCGATCTACGGACGGCTGGCCGGCCAAGGCAGCGAGATGGTGTCCCTGGGCTTCCTCGCCGGCGGCCTGTACCTGATCGCCGCGCGCATCATCACCTGGCATGTTCCGGTCGCCTACCTGGGCGCACTGTTCGCCACCGCCGGCATCTTCCACCTGACCGATCCGGCCCACTACGTCACGCCGCTGTTCCACTGGTTCTCGGGTGCGGCGATGCTGGGCGCGTTCTTCATCCTGACCGACCCGGTAACCAGCCCGACCACGAACAAGGGCAAGCTGATCTTCGCCGCGGGCGCAGGACTTTTGACCTACCTGATCCGCGCGTTCGGCGGCTTCCCGGACGGCATCGCCTTCGCCACGCTGTTGATGAACATCTGCGTGCCGCTGATCGTGCTCTATACCCAGCCCAAGGTGTTCGGCAAGAAGCATCCGTCCGGCAAGAACGGAGGTGCGCAATGAGGCGCTCGATAGCGAAGGCCTCGCTCCACACCGCGGCCAACCTGCTGTTCTTCACGCTGATCGGCACCGCCATGCTGGCGCTGACCTACAACCTGACGCATGACACCATTGCGCAAAGCGTGGAAAACGAGAAGCTGAAACTGGTCTCGCAGATCGCCCCAGCCTCGGCCTACGACAACGACATCATGAAGGACACCGCCGAACTGGCGGCCGACGAACTGCTGGGCACGAAGACGCCGACCACGATCTATCGCGGCCGACTGAACGGCGAACCGTCCATCGTGGTATTGCAGGCCATCGCGCCGGACGGCTACAGCGGCCGCATCGACCTGATCGTCGCCGTCCACCGCGATGGTCGCCTGGGCGGCGTGCGCGTGGTCGCGCACAAGGAGACGCCGGGGCTGGGCGACTACATCGAGATCGCCAAGGGCAACTGGATCACCGGCTTCGACGGCCTGACGCTGGCCGGCCGCAAGGATGCCGACTGGAAAGTAAAAAAGGACGGCGGCACATTCGACTACGTCGCGGGCGCGACCATCACGCCGCGCGCGGTGGTCAAAGCGGTACACAAGGCGCTGCGCTACGCGGAACAGCACCATGAAGAATTATTCGCAGATGTAGGGGCACGGCGCGCCGTGCCCATGCCGGTGCCGGAACAAAAGCCCCTCGCCCCCCCTCTGGAGAACGCCAAATGACCTATCAGGAAATTCGTGACATCTTCCACAACGGCCTGTGGAAACAAAACCCTGGCATCGTCCAGTTGCTCGGCCTGTGCCCGCTGCTGGCGATCAGCAGTTCGGTGGTGAACGCGGTCGGGCTCGGTCTGGCGACTGTGCTGGTCATGGCGCTATCGAACACCGCCGTCGCGGCGATACGTGAATTCATTCCCAACGAGGCCCGCATCCCGGTGTATGTGCTGCTGATCGCGGTGCTGGTCACCATCGTGCAGTTGCTGATGAACGCCTATGTCTATTCGCTGTATGTGGTGCTGGGCATCTTCATCCCGCTGATCGTCACCAACTGCATCATCCTCGCGCGCGCCGAATCGTTCGCGTCGAAGAACGGCGTCGCCGCCTCGGCGCTGGACGGCATCGCGATGGGCTTGGGGCTAACCGCCGTGCTGGGCGTGCTGGGCGCGGTGCGCGAAATCTTCGGCCACGGCACGCTGCTGTCCGGCATCGACATGGTGTTCGGCGAAGCGGCGAAGTCCTGGGTGATCACCGTGATTCCCGACTATCACGGCTTCCTGCTCGCGGTGCTGCCGCCCGGCGCGTTCATCGTGCTCGGCCTGCTGATCGCCGGGCGCAACTGGCTCACGCTGCGCGCGGAACAGAAGGCACGCGGACAAGTTTCCGAGCAGGTGTCCGATACCGTAGCGACCGCTTAATGAACGCAGCCAAGCGCCGCGAAATCTTCCTGCGCCTGCAAGCGGCGAATCCTCACCCCACCACCGAGCTGGAATACCGCACGCCGTTTGAGTTGCTGGTCGCGGTGATGCTCTCGGCGCAAGCCACCGACATCAGCGTCAACGCCGCGACGCGCCAACTCTATCCGGTCGCCAACACGCCGCAAGCGATACTCAATCTGGGCGAAGCGGGATTGCGTGTATACATCCAGCGCATCGGCCTGTACAAAACCAAGGCGAAGCATGTAATCCAGACCTGCCGCTTGCTGCTGGAACACCACGGCGGAGAAGTCCCGCAGACGCGCGAGGAACTGGAGGCGCTGCCCGGCGTTGGCCGCAAGACTGCCAACGTGATACTCAACACCGCCTTCGGCCAGCCGACCATCGCGGTGGACACGCATATCTTCCGCGTCAGCAACCGCATCGGCCTCGCCCCCGGCAAGACCGTGCTCGAAGTCGAGAACAAGCTAATCAAGGTGGTGCCGGAAGAGTTCAAGCACGACGCGCACCACTGGCTGATCCTGCACGGCCGCTACGTGTGCCAGGCGCGCAAGCCGAAGTGCGGCGCGTGCATCATCGAAGACCTGTGCGAATACAGGGATAAAAAGTTCGATTGAACCTGGAAACCGTAGTTGAATGGTAATCCCCCCATTCTTAGCAGCGGTCAGAAGTAGAGTTGGTTAAAAGAGCTAACTTCTGTTTCGGGGTGATGCCGCCGAGCGCCAT